>JANLRK010000544.1:0-1367 GCA_031361585.1 Pirellula sp.
CTCTGCGTTTGTTGCGTAATGACAATCCGGTGGATGCAAAGTTAGTAAGTGAATTGATATCCATGCTTCGCGATCGCAAGCCATCGAAACGCAAGTTAATTACGGAAAAGCTTGCTAAGAATAGAATGTTAGCTGCAGGGCCGCTAATAGAAGTGCTTTCTGCAGGAAATCTGTCGCAAAAGATTTCCGCATTGGAAATACTTGATAAATGGTCGGCTCCGATCGCTGGCCTGGACCCCTGGGAGCCAGATACAATGAGCAGCGAACGACTAACGAGACTTCGGGATTGGATAACGGACTGAGCCAGAAGCCAGACTAACAAAACGACATGACAATCAAGATCAAAAAGGGGCGCGCGCTCGATTCACTCAATCTGACGCCTCTCATCGACGTGGTGTTCTTGCTGCTGATCTTCTTCTTGGTCGCAACCCGATTTGCCCAAGATGATCGGGAATTGCCGGTGCAATTGCCTTCAGCCGCAAGTGCTGTACCGATGACAGCAGAGCCGACCGAGTTGGTAGTGAATGTTGACGCAGCAGGGCAATACATGATTCTCGGTGAACGCATGGCGATAGAAAAAGTCGAGTCGACTTTGCGGCGTGCAATGGCGGACAATCCCATCAACCAGATGGTCATTATTCGCGGCGACCGCAACGTTGCGTTTCAAGCTGTCGTATCGGTGATGGACCTATGCACCAAGTTGAAAGTTCCGTCCTACAAAATCTCGACGGAATCGGAGGCTGGATCTTGAACCGAGTCGTGGCTAGAAAAAACTCTGGGCTTTGGGTCATGGACGCAGCTCTGTTGCTTTTGGGGCTGATGGTCTTGTTGCTAGCCCTAAGGCTCCTGCGTTTCGACGATCCGAATCCGTTTTACAATGCTTGGATCTACCTATTGGGAGTTCCGACGGTATTGATTGCGACCTCGATGATAACGCGTGTACTTGCAAATGATGTGGTTGAAAAATCGATTCAGCTAGGATTTCTGATCAGCGTCGGGGTGCACTTGTTTTTTTTGTTCTTTGCAGTGAATGTCGTTTTGTTCAGCAGCCATTTGCCAACGGAGATCCAGAAAGTTGCCGTTGTGAAAGCCTCTAACAAGTCCATCACTCCGCAGTACTTTCAACCCTCTAGTGCCAACAGCGAGTCCCGTCCAGACTATTTGAAGCCGGTCAAAACGGAACAAAATGTTGCACATGAAAACCTAGATCCCTCGCAACGACCAGACGAGTCCGCGAAATTAAACGTGGATCTGCCCAAGGACGAGATCAAACCGACGCTAGCGGAGAGGCCGTTTATCAAACCGAGAAAGGAAGCTTCGCCGAGCCAGCCGACGATTGCTTCCACTGCGGAAAAACTGGATCGGCC
>JANLRK010000559.1:0-4811 GCA_031361585.1 Pirellula sp.
CCTGGAAATCATTGCGCGAAAACCACCGCCTGACGATTCGATCAGAAATGCATCATTCTCCTCCCACTTCAGCGCTAGTTCGTAGGCTAGCGTGGGAATGCGGTTTAGCACCAGTCGATCAAACAACAAGGTGTTTACGTCATCGAAATCCGATGAGACATCCCAGTTTCGATTCTGAAGCGTAGGAAAAGCTGTGTTCCGGAGATGCCTTGCGTGCTCGCGGTAGTTTTGGAATATGTTCGTGACATTGTCCATTAGTTTCGTTCTTCTGTCCGCGATAAAGATGGTGCCCAATCCAACACGCGTCCCCTCTGCCATCCGCCTCAGTCTATCCGATGTAGCCAACAGACAGCAAGCAGCCAGCGCCAACGTCCACAGTGTTGTTGCCTTCTAATCTGTGGAAAAGCGGCCGATGGCTGGATCGAGGTACGGCCATGTGTGGGTTGAAAGCTAGCGGGCTGATCGCGGATGGTTGACTGTTCCTACGCATCCCTCCTCCAGCAAGCAGCTAGCGCCGTAGCCCACGTAGCTACTAGCCAAGCTGTGGAAGGGTCGTCGCTGGTTTCGGTTACTTCCACATTGTTGCCCGCTGACGCCTAGCTATGTCCACAGTGCTTAGTCTGACCTGTGGAAAGGCGGCCGATGGCAGGCGAGCCCATCGAGTCTCGCTATTTTGCAATCGACTTCACGTTAAGTAAAGGCTTTGCAGCCTTAAGCCGATCAATACCCTTTTGAGTGATTTGGGTACTAATTAAATCAACGCTCTCCAATCCAGGAATATCGGCAATCGCATCCACGCAAGAATCCGAAAGGCTTGTGTGCGAAAGCCATAAAGTTCGAAGAGAATTAATGTTCTTCAGTTTAGCGATATCCTCATCACGAACATCACTTAGATTGAAAACGATCATACGCAAATTTTCGAGACCGTAAATGTTCTCGAGCGATTCCGGCGTGACGTGAGCCTCTTTGAAATCTAAAGCAATAATTGATTGGAAACGGGCGATTTCTGGTGATTTGATTGGATCATGAAACGAAACACTATCAACCAAATTGTCGGCCCCGAACGCGACGAAGTAGGCTCCCATCGACATCAGCTGAGCGCGTACTCTTAGTCGTTCTCGATAGTTTGTCGTCAGATACATTAGCAGTACGATCATTAATGCTGAAATCGTGACAACACCGAACAATCGACTTAGTGAAAACTGCATTTGGTTGTCCTGACGAACGTCCTCCAATCCAACGCCACAGTATTGACTCGGATGGAAAGGATTAGGGCTCAACTCGAACAAGCTTTCCCACCGCTTTCCACTCCAGTCTATCCGACGCATCCATCCTCCGGCAAGCAGCCAGCGCCGTAGCCGAAGTAGCTTCAAACGAACCTGTGGAAATCGCTATCGCTGGCTTAGACCATTTCCACATTGTTGCCCGTTGACTCTGACCTAGGTCCACAGTGTTGTGCCGTCTACTTTGTGGAAAAGCGGCCGATGGCTGGATCGAGCGGAGTCCACATCGTTGCCCGCTGACGCTCAATCGAGAGACAAATTGATGCCGTCGAATCAACGAAGAATACGATGTGCAATTGAACCGAAAACGGCTCCAATTAGTCCACAGACGGGTCCGCCAACAATGATCATCACAATCCCACCAAGCGTACCCATTCCGCAAGCGGCAGTACCCGGTAGCAGCGAAACATAGTAAGTAGATTCGTGGTGCAAACGTGCTAAGCCAAATCCCATTGGCACGAATCCGAAGACGAGAAATCCGATAAGTACCCAGTGATTGCGGGATCCAAGTACTATTGATGGTGTTGATTGCAAGTCATTCGGAGGTTGATATGGATCTGAGGCACGCATTTATTTTCAGTTGCCAATGCAAAATGGCTCTCGCAAAAAACTACCAAGCGCTTTTCAAAAATGGTGAAGCGGATTGGCTTCAGTCTAACCGACGCATCCATCCTACAGCAAGCAGCCAGCGCCATAGCCGTAGCCGAATTAGTCTCATGCCAATCTGTGGAAAGGACGGAGCTAGGCAGCCAGCGCCAACGCCCACAGTGGTTGGGCGTAGCTGAATCGGGACTTAGTCCATGTCCACGTTGCCTTTTGTTGCTGACCAAGGTCCACAGTGTTCAGTCTACGTTGTGGAAAAGCGGCCGATGGCTGGAGCGAGCTATGAACAAATGTGGGTGGGAAGATTAGGGCTTTATCGCGGATGGTTGACACTTCCGACGCATCCTTCCTCCAGCAAGCCGCCAGCGCCGTAGCCCTAGTAGATACTAGCCAATCTGTGGAAAGCGCCAGTCGTTGGCCTCGTCCACGTCCACATTGTTGCCCGCTGAAGCTGACCTAGGTCCACAGTGGTTGGGCTGGCTTGTGGGAAGAGGCTGGTTCCCGGCTACGGCTGTGGCCAAATGTGGGGACGACTTGTATGCATTAGAAACTTGTATGCATTAGAAAATAGTGTCGGAAAGAGTTGGAAGCTGGGCATTACCTTATAGGCCACTCACATCTCAGTGCTGGATTTGCCATTAAGCCGTTTCGCCAGATACAAGCGTATTTCCAGGCTGGAATGGTCATTAAGATTCACTTGGGACATATATTTTGTAAGTAATGGGGGATTAGACATGCGAGCCGTTTTACGTTGTTTCTTTCATGTGGCTGGATGGTCGTCAACAATCTTTGGTAAAAAAAAGAATGCGATTATCAAGAACATCGGAATGAAATTGGTGCGGTTGGTTGCGGGGCTGTTGTTGTTCGCAGTTTGGATTGCTCAAGAAGGTCAGGCACAAACCCAGAACATTACCCGTGTCGATTATCCCAGCCGTTTTGCCAAGTCCTTGCGCGAGACGGGTGAAATCAGCGTAGCCGAGTTTTCGCAACGATACCAATTGCCCGAGAAATACCTCGATCAATTGACAAGTGATCCCACCACAGCGAAGTACTTTGATCAATTTCAGGTCGCCCAACCGCAGGGAAAGTTTGGCCCGACTAAAGATTTTCGCTTGAATGACGCCGAACAGAAACTATACGAAAAAAATGGCTTTGTCGTGAGTGAACGGCTGGGAGCAAGAACCTTTGCCAAGCTGTATTTCGAAATCTATAGTCGAGACTTGCCCGTGATGGTTACCAGCGATTCGATATTACATGCCTGGCATCGCTCCTATGATGCCATGCTCGCCGAAATCGAAGAAACCTTTTTGTTTCCTGCGTTAAACACGTTGCTGGACAGCATGGCCGCTGAATTGCCCAGCGTCCAGCCGCAAGACACCACAGGAGATTTGTCCGAGAGCGTGCAGGAAGCCGATTTTTTTCTGGCCGTAGCTCGTTCACTGCTGAAGCAGCAACTCATCCCGGGCCAGTTGTCACCCCAGAGCAGCCGAATTCAAGCGGTCTTAAATGATGTTCGAGGGTTGCAACTCAAAGAGCTGAAATTTGCGGGAGGGAATCGGAATATGGATTACTCGCAATTCAAACCACGGGGACATTATGAAAAAACGGAAACACTGCGTCGTTATTTTCAAACAATGATGTGGTGTGGCCGAACGGACTTGCAAGTGAGTAAGAACAAACAGCAACTATCGACGGCCGTGGTTTTGTTTGAGTTGCTCAACGCAGCCAAGAAAATGGATGAGTGGCGCAAGTTTGACGCGATCCTGCGCCCGTTTGTTGGAGCGACGGATGCGTTGACCTTTGCAGAATTAGAGCAGTTTCTTTCCTCCGCCAAATACACGGACCTGGCCGAGTTACAGGAACCCGAGCGACTTGACCAACTCCAGGCGTTACTTCAACAAGGTAACTGGGGTGTGCAAGCCATTCGTAGCGAAGTTAGCCGTGATGCTCAGGAGCGGTCCTTTACGGTCTTGGGACAACGTTTTGTCTTGGACAGTTGGGCAACTGGTCAAGTCGTTTACGACAAGATCGTCCGGGAAAATCAACCCGTGATGCGCCGCAATCCCTCAGCTTTGGATGTGGCGTTTGCTGTCCTGCAAAACGATCATGTGGTTCCGGAATTGGCCAGAGCGATTCAGCGTGGCACCGGCAGAGATTTTCGTGACGGCTTGCCATATCAGCACAATCTTGCGGCGTTGCGAAAGACTCTGGACGAAGTCCCAGAATCCGTTTGGCAAGAGAATCTCTATCTCGATTGGTTAGGTTGCTTACGCACGCTTTCCCGACCTACGACCGCTGATCACTATCCTGAAGCGATGCGGACGCAAGCCTGGGCGATGAAGCTGACAAACACACAATTGGCTTCGTGGACCACATTACGACACGATACGATTTTGTACGTTAAGCAATCCTACACCAAGCAATCGGATTGTTCCTATCCGGCGGGTTACGTAGAGCCCTTGCCCGAATTTTGGGCGCGCATGGAGCAGATGTCACTCCGCGCTGTCAAGATTGTGGCGCAGCTTCCTGTGTATCAGGCAAAACGTCAGAAAGAACATTTTGAGACTTTTGCTAAGCATTTGAAAATGATTCGGGAAATTTCTGAGCGAGAACTTGCAAAACAACCACTCAACGATGAGCAAATTCTTTTTTTGCGCAACGTTGTCACCAAGAATGATCCAGGCAAACCGGACCTGGATAGCAAAGGTGGCCAAAAGCCCGCTTTTTTAGGTTGGTATTTTGATCTGTTCTATGCCGGTCGGTTCGATGCAGATGAATGGGATGCACTCGTCGCCGATGTACACAGCAATCCGCCTGATCCGTTGGTAGGTGATCTGGGTAGTGTGCTGCATCAGGCAGTCGGGGATGTGGATTTGTTGCTGATCACGTTGGAGCAAGGGGCCGAGCAAATCGTCTTCGCTGGTC
>JANLRK010000570.1:0-4981 GCA_031361585.1 Pirellula sp.
ATTCTGACAGGTGCGTACAGTTAAGTCTTTCGAATTAGTACCTGCGACGATATTATACAAAAGTAGGTCGCACCTGCCGGGTGCGACTGAGCCATGGACATCTTTCGTTATGCGCCTTGAGGAAAGCGGAAAAATGCGAGCCAATGCAGAAACAAACCTCATGGGACAGCAATTGAGCGTGTCGCTGGTCAGCAAAATAGCCTCGATTCGATCGCAAAGCGCCGCTCGCATCACTTGGCATTTGCACGAGTGCTTCGAGATGCTTTTGTTGATGGATGGCTCGACCGCGTACGAATTCTCGAATAATCGGACGGTTGAACTACCCGGCGGGCATTTCATGGTGATCCCGCCTGGGATGTTGCATCGTGGGTTACATGATGTGCGACGGCCCGTGCGTTTAACGGGGATCATGTTCGATCCCGCGGCTACCGGTGCTGCCGTACACACTCCATTCACGGCCATGGATCTGATTTGGATTAAAAGCCAGTTTGAAGCTGGGGCTATGCAGTCGCGGCGGATGAGTACTGAACTTCGAAATCATGTTAAAGCCATTCCTGAGGATTTTTCGAGTTTAGACTTGTTGAGTACATCCTTGGTTGCAACGCTGAGACTGTCCGTGTGCTCGATATTGCTTGAGGCAGCCAAGCAACTGGTTTCGACCAGAACGTTTGAACCCAAGCAAGTCGTTCAAGCCACCATTAAGTTTATGGAATCGAATTTAGGGGAGACGATTTCGATCGAAGAAGTTGCGGATGCAGTCTACTGCTGCCGAGCAAGACTCTTTCAGGTATTCAAGGACTCGACCGGCCTGACCCCAAACGACTATTGGCAGCGGCTTCGGATCGATCGCGCACAGCAACTGATGACGCGTTCGAACAAATCGATCACGGAGATCGCTATGGACTGTGGATTTTCATCCAGTCAGTACTTCAGCAGTGTTTTCCGCAAGTACTCTGGAGTTAGTCCAACAGACTATCGAAGGACACAGACGGCCCCCGATGCGTAATATGCCGCAGGTATTTCGCTTTTGGTGAGTTGATCGCAAAGGACAGAGTTATGAGTAAGCCGTGGGCACCGATCACGTGCGGCCTATCTATGTTCATGGGCAGGCTCCCACCATTCGTCCAGCTTCTTCCGCAACGCAGCCACTTGAGACTGTTCGATTTCGGCAAGATTGCGAACTTCCATCGGATCGGAATCTAGTCGATAGAGTTCAATCGATTCCGTCGGTTCAACGATTGGGTTGGGAACAATTAGTTTCGTGTTGCCCTCGATCATCCACCGCCATCTCAGACTCTTTTCTGGAGAATCGAGGTCGTTGGAGTTGTGCGTGAAACATTCGCCAAAGAGAGTCTTTCGCGACTGCACGGCCGAGTCATCGAGCAAATTTATTCCCGGTAATGAATTGTCCGCAGGTAACCCCAAAGCACCGCGCAGGGTTGGCATCAAGTCAATCGACTGAGCTAACGCATCAGACATTTTGGGCATAATTTTCTTTGGCCAATGGACCATGATGGGCGTTCGCAGCCCGCCGTCGTATTGGGACTGCTTGGACTTGGCAGCATACCTTGTGTTGTCTGGGCTTTGTATCCATCCGTTGTCCGCAAGGTAGATCACGATGGTGTTTTCGAGTTGCCCGCGATCTTTGAGACCATCCATTAATTGGCCGACAGATTCATCAAACCATTCGACCATTGCCCAATACTTTGCGATGTGAATCGAATCGGTTTGTCCTTTGTACTTTTCGAGCAAACGATCTGGTGGGGTGTGCGGATCGTGTGGCAAAAGAGGCGCGTACCACACCATGAAGGGACTCTTGGAAGCGATGCTTTTGTCCATGAAGGACCAAATTGGTTCCATGGTCTTGCGCCCAATCACCAGCCCATCATCGCCGTGACGTCCACCTTTGGTCATGCCCTCGGTAAAACCACCACGTGTAAAATCCCCTTGCCACCACTTGCCTGTTTGCAGGGATTGGTAACCATTTTCTTTGAGAAGCCTGGGCAACGTGACGCATCCCTCTAAATGCTTGTTCATGCGTTCTCGCCCTTGCTGAAACTCGGGCGAGCGATTGAAAACCGCACTCGTTATGCCAGCAGGCAATGGCGGGTCGTTCGACGTGATCTTGTGTTGATGTGGATATTTGCCTGTGATGATGCTGGCCAAGCTAGGGCAACATAGGCTGGAGGTCACATAACCGTGTCGGAAGGTGAGACTATTTTGAGCCAGCCTATCAATGTTGGGGGTTTGAACAATCTTGTGCCCCATGAATCCGTAGTCTGTCCATGCATGATCGTCGGAGATGATCATGACCACATTGGGGCGCTCGTCCGCGAGCGTTGGGAAAGTTCCGAGTGTTCCGATAACAAAAGGAAGGACAGATACTAGGCTAGCGAGCGTTTTCAATGCGGTCGAGGAAATCAAGGTTGTTCTCTTTGTCAGTGCAAAGTCACTCTCGGCAAGAGTGACCTACGGTAGGTCGCACCTGCCGGGTGCGACTAGGAAGCACACTCGCAAGCGGCATCGTTTTACTTGCGATTGCTTACCGAACTTGGATTGGTGCTTCGGTTTGGTTTGCTGTCGAAGCTTGGTTGCACGTAAGGGCGTTTTCGCTGGTACTGACGACTTCGCATTTGAAGTTCGTTGCGCAGGGTAGCATCCGTTGTCGAGCGAAGTGCCTCGGCGATCGTTCTCTCTGCCGAAACAAAATCGCCCGATGCAGCTTGAGCGGCTGCCAATACGTCTAACACTTGTGCGGAGCTTGGGGATGATGCTAGTTGGACCGCGATTTGCGCTGTCTCGAGTGCGGAATCGCCATTGCGGTAAAACTCATCGGGACAAGTTGCCATCATCCAAGCCGCGTTCTGGAATGTTCTAGCATTTTGACCGTCCAGCTGGATGGCCCGTTGATAAGCCTTGGCAGCCAATTTCCACTTCCCCAAAGCCTGACAAGTATCAGCATATTCGGTTGCTGCCTCAGAAGACTCAGGCGAAAGCTCCATGGCTTTCTCGTAATCTGCTAGCGCTTCATCGGACTTGCCCAACGCATACAGCGAATGAGCCCTTGCGCTGTACGCGGCAGAGTCTTTGGGTCTTAGTTCGATCGCTTTGTTCTGATCCGCAATCGCCCGTTCGAATTCATTGGCTCGGAAATAGATTTCGCCTCGATTGAAGTAAGCGTCGACGAATTCCGGATTGAGCCTTATTACCGATTCGAAGCTTTCCAATGCCGCTTTGTTGTCCCCGCGTAGTGCTCGGATGATCGCGATATTGTGGTGGGCACGCCATCTGGTAGGATCGAATTGGATCGCAGTCTCAAAGTCCTTTTTGGCGAGGGCGTCTAATTCAGCTGCCTGCGACAACTGCTGCTCGCGAACGAGCATCCCAGCTCGATCGCTTCTCGCTTCGCCGCGTCGGTTGGCTGCCCAACTCATGAGCGTTCGAGCATATTGCTGATCCTCTTTGATTCGGGTTGAATCACCAGCGATATTTCGGCAGAAGTCAAAAATGGCCGAATAGTCTGCGACCGTCGACGCTGACTCGGTCTTTCCATAAATCATTTGAAGGTCTGACGAAACGTCTTCGCGAACGTTCTCGCCAAAGGAATTTCGGGATTGTTGAGAAAATCCGTCACTTGGCATCACAACCAACGCGAGAAAAACCACCACTGGACGGCTCCATCCGAAGCTGTTTTTGGTAGGCGACATTGTTAAGTATTCCATTGAATTAAGGTGCTGACTCGTTCCAACTGGCCGCATTGTCGTTAGTTGCAAATCAGATCGCAATAGAGATATCAGACTAGTTTCTCTCGTCAATTGTGGTTTAATCAACGAAAATTGCTTTGCAGCTCTATCTCCCAGTGGAATTCGAATGAACGTCAGCGACTCTGTTGTCCGCAACTTGCACCAACACTTGGTTCAAATCGCAGAGATGAAAACCCAAATCGAACGCGGGCCGCGCCAAATAAAAGCAGCCATTTTGCAAGTTGACACCGCAAAAGACTCCCTCCAAAAATGCAAAGAGGCCATCAAGCAAAAGAAAATGGAGGCCGACCGAAAGCAGTTGCAACTTCGTGAGCGGGAAGCGAAAGTGCACGACTGGGAAGGCAAAATGAACGCGGCCAAAAACAACAGAGAATTTCAAGCGATCAAAGAACAGATCGCCGCGGATACCCAAGCCAACAATGTCCTGTCCGACGAGATCCTGGAAATTCTCGAGGAAATTGATAGCTTGCAAATCGATTCCCGAGGGCTGGACGAGAAGCAAAAGATAATGGAAGCAGAAAAGGTAAAGACAGAAAGCAACGTCGCCCAAAAGCTGGCTGTGCTGAATGTGGAACTGGAACGCGTAGAAGGAAACTTGGCGATTCTCGAAAGTGGGCTAACTCCAGAGTTTCTGATCCAATATCGACGACTCGTTTCCACCCGATCCGAGGATTCGATGGCTCCACTGGACGATGTCTCGTGTGGCGGATGCTATACGGGCCTGCCACCCAAAATCCTGGATAGCCTCCGCAAAGAACAAGCGATTTCCTGCCCGAGCTGCGGAAGATTGCTATATCGATTGGAGTAGTCAGGTCTCAGATCGCCTAAGCATCGCATCCGTTCCATGACGAAAGCGACTGGCAGTAGTTTTGTTACCGTAGCATGGCCCCCTGGGCCGTGCGGAACACGGCCCAGGAGACCACGCTACTAGCTGGTAGGTTTTCAGCCTGCCGGACGACTAATGCCAGCGGTCGCATGTTGACCATTAGGTGAATCGCATGCAACCATAAATTGGCACTCAAGGAAAAAGGAAAATTACCAAAAAACGCTACCCACTGTGTCCTGTTTCCTCTTCAGAATGCGTTATTAAGTATAGAGCCTTTGCTCATGCCATTTTCGAGATGAGCATCCCATCCAAGGCATCCAAGCAAGGCATCCAAGGGGCCATCCATTTAGGTATTGAACGGATCGCTGTTTTTGGTAGACTTTGCAAAGCA
>JANLRK010000593.1:0-5129 GCA_031361585.1 Pirellula sp.
CTCGTGCAATATGTCATCCAGGACAACGTCAAAACCGGCAAAAAGTAATTGTATTTCCTCATGCTCGATTATTGCGAGCAATAGATGTTCCGTGTCAAGATGCAAATGCCCGAGAGATCTCATCCAATCCACGGAACGACGCAATGCAATGATTGCGTCTTGCGAAATCTTTTCGTCGAGAGTTCCCTTTGAATGAGGGATAGATTGTAGATGGTCCGCCAGTGCATCCGTCTTGAATCCAAGATTTTGAAGTACACGATATGCCACTCCATTTCGTGTTTGAAGCAATCCAGATAGCAGATGTCTGCAATCTATGGTTTCGGAATCGTAGGTCTGCGATAGAACCACAGCGTTCTGGATCGAATGGCGGTATTGCTTCGTTGCCTTGTCGGGCAATCCATAAGACAGCATCTTTGCTTCGGTGTTGTGAACCATTTAATGATCCCAGGGTAGAGTGTATCATTGCCATTCTTCTTGCATCCAGAAATCCAGTATTCAAGGCCCGTGTCGACGTTGAAGTAATTGGCCTTGTAACCATTCCCATTAAGGGATTGGAGTCGTCGACCGCGGTAGTAAACGGTTCTGCGAGATTGCGAAAATGTTACGCGCCCAATTCTTGCATGACCCGCAAGCCCTGGTTTCTCTTCAATGTACATGATGACACCCAGTTTCTGCGATTCTTCCTCCCTGCTAACGTTGTCCTTCGTTTCTAAGTCGGGATTTTGCATTTGACTATCTGTAGCAACAAACGCGGGCGATCACGCAGTCGCCGCCAAAAACTATGATTCGAAATCGCGGCCGGCCGGCGACTTGCATGCATCGCTTGGTTATGCCATCTTCTTGTTGCCATTGCCCAGCGGTTCCCGCATTCTAGCAAAACCAGTCCAGGTACGTACAACACTCAAGTCCGGAAACCATGTAGAAATTGTATTGTCTAGAGTCGCACCATTCCACACTCGAAGTAAGAATGCGCGTCCTTTGTCAAGGCAGGTGTAGTTTTGCCAGCACCAAAAGTCCCAATTTTCAAATCTCATTTCAAGTGCTGCGTTCATGTAGTCTTCTTTAGTGGGCAAAGGGAAGGGCGATTTCGCTAGTACATTTTCCGGCGTCCACCAAGCATGTGTAATGTCCCATGCTATTGTTGGATTCTCGATAATCAAAGTCCCACCGTTCTCGGCAATTCGCAAACGAGCATCGGACAGGCGAAGGAACCTACCGCAGCGTTGCATTCGCAAACGTATTCGGCGTTCGGATAGGTAGTTCTCGGTGTACGAACAAAGACCCATGTACGCAATGATTGCGGGTAACAGCGGGAGCGATGCGATCATCGCGATCTTTTTATACCACGCTAGAGTTTCGGACGAATTTCTTTTGGCTTCATTCATTGGTTCGACTCAAAGGCATAAAGCATCCATGAAGCTCCTGGGTTTGGAGCGGGAGCCTTTGAAAAAAATCTGGCGACTCAGACCCGTGTTCTTCCTCTGCGGTTGCGCGCTTCCGCTCCCAACTGGCGCACTTCATTCTAACCGATCTAACAATCGCACGCCACTTGCACATGTGGAAGCAGAAGCTTGTTGGGAGGCATGGGACGCTTGCAAAATGAGACGCTAGGTTGCTGCCAGTCCGATCCTGTAGGAGTACGACGCTTTCACAGTTGATGAGCTAGCCTGAATCCCGCTTCAGTCCAACCTGTGGAAGTGGCAGCACATCCGTGTGAAAATGCCGCACAGGAATCCCGAATAATAGGTCATTCAATCAGAGGCCAGCTCACGCTCGCCACTCGAACATCGACTCCGAATCCCACATAAGTTCTGTTGTGAGCATTGCGTGTCACCGCCTCCAATCGCGCCACCGCTTTTTGATGGAGGATGCAATTCGATATACGAGACCCTTCCGGCGTGGAATTTCACCGCAATCCTGGCAGTAGTCATATTCGTCTAGACACAGATCGGCGCAATCGGCAGCAACACTGGACCAAGGTCCGAATTTACCGCCGCCATCAAACATCTTCGGTCCAGTGCTGTACACCTGAAATGATGCGTCCTCGACAGTCCTGTAAATAAATGATTCGCCCGTAAATGGGTCAAGTGGCAGTTTCGATAGAAAACGTGGTGTAAGCGAAGTGAGATTATCCGGAAACTTACCGTACAACTCGTACGAAGCCCGAAGAGCCAAATCGACAACAAGGAGGCGCATTAACGCAAGAATCTGTTGATCTTGGTTAAGTATCAACTTCCGTCGATCCGAATCCGGAAGATCTATGATTTTTTGAACAAATTGAAGCAGCTCTTTCTGATCATCTTTAGATAAACCGCATTCTTCCGGTTCCTGCAGTTCCGTTGACATAATATCGCACGTCGTGCTCTCTTGTCCAACAGCGATTTCCAATTCACCGTCCCTCGCAATGATTTCGATGAAGGGTTCACGCTCCGTTTCAATACGCTGGAGGTCGCCTATTACTTCTTGACGTGTTGCATGATCCAATTTGGCGCGAATCTTGCGGAGTATTTCCATCGCGATCCCCGAAATCCCAATGCCAACGAGAAGATCGGTTACAATTCCGCCACGTCGAGTAGCATTCGCCAATTCGAGGATATCTATGCCGCACCGCGCCGCAGTTTTGTAGTCTTCTTTCGATGTTGCCAACAATGCCTGGACTCGGAATGCACGAGCGAGGTTCCTTAGGTCCTGGTGGTCATTCAAATGCTCCAGATAAAACGACTTCACATAGCGAACCTGGACGGCACATCGTTGACCCAACGCATGCCTTGCCGCATCAAGCACAGAAAGGTTTGGTTCCAGGAATCCAGCAGCAGCCGTAATGTTATTACCGTCGATTTCGAAAAGTGCGTCCGTCTCCGTGAGCTGTGACGCCGATACTACAAGAGCTTCGTAAGGGGTGATTGCCACCATCGTATCACCACAGCAACAGAACTTGTCGCTTCAAACGAGATTGGGGTTTGGATAACATGATTTTGGGTGTTAACAATCGCTCCAACAATCGAACATTACGTTAATGCCTTCAACAAGTGACCAACAGTCTACCCGATCGAACAAGCGTAGTCTAATCGGCCGGAGCAAACGTCCACGATGATTTGAACCAACTTGTGGAAGTGGTTGGGAGTTGGCTTCGGCTAGGTCCACATTTGGATGGGAAGCTTGCGGCCTAGGGAAGAGGCTGGTTGCTGTTAGGCCGATTCCGCAGTTGCATGCTCCTTTCATAGGCGACTGGCCATATAGATCCCGAAAACCGGCTACGCTCGTCAATTAAGCATTAAACGCTACGCCATCAGGCTCCTCAGATAGTTTGGGGGCACGTCCGAGTTTTCATTCGGCGTTTTTTCATTGCATCTCTCTACCCACAGGAGGTACAATTCAGCCCAATCAGGTCACTTCGCGTGTTTCCCGTTGCCCAGGAGGCCATGTCATGGGAAAGCTTCAACACCAGACCCGCTGTTTCACGATTGTGCTGCTGTTGCTCTTGCTGCTCATGGTCCGCCAGAGTGCATGGGCGGCCCAAACCGCTGGAACTGCACAAGCGCCGCAGCGTTTCGTTTTTCTCAATGCCGCCGAGCCGGACTCGCCCGCAGCGAATGCCGACGGCGGACTACTGCTGCGCGAGATTCTTCGCCAGGCCGTCTTGATCGCCGCGCGGGACGAGCTTGGACTCTCGACCCGCGACGAGACTTTGCGCGAATTCAACAACCAAGATGACGCGTCCCGCCAAATACTCGATATTCAGACCACCGCCCTGGTGCGGGACAAGTACGTGGTCACGCTGCAACACGGGCCGGCCGTCGCGCGCACGGTGCTTTGGCACAAGGAAATCGCATTGCCGTCGGACTCCATTGATTACCTCAAGTTGATCGAGACCGCGGAGCAGTTGGCACGCACTGAATTGATCAACGTGCTTCGCAAGGCAGGCTATCCCAACGAATCGACCAGCCCGTCTGCGACGCTGACTCGCTTGACGAAACTGCATGAGAAACTCTTGGGCCGCATGACCTTTCCCAGCCAGTTCGCCGTCGTCCGTCAGTTGCATAGTTTGCTTCGCACCGAAAAGGACTCATCCGAGGCACTGGGCGGGCTGGTACGCGGCTACGCCAACCTGGGCCAGCTCACGGCTTTTCACTGGAACGCGACGCACAAGGCATTCAAGGCCCGCGCGCTACTTTACGCCGAACGGCTCGTTGTCTTAAACCCGTCATCCCCCACGGCGCACTGGCATCGTGCCTACGCTCGGGCGCTGGCGGGCTTTCCGGAGGCCGCGTTGCGCTCGCTCGCCGATGCGGAAAAACTCCAAACGGAAGTCAGACCGGCGGTGGCCGCGCCAGCTTGGGTCGAACTGATCCGATCGTTCTGCCGCTTCGACGTGGCCCAGCTATCAACGATTGACGCCGCTGAGCCGGATGGCCAGCTCGCCGCGTTTCTGAACTACCTAACCCTGGAGGCGCAGAGCAGGAATCAGGTGTTCTTGCTGTTCACAATGAACGCCGTGAATTCCATGCCCGAATGTCACCGCCTCTACGACGGCCTGTACGCCACGAACAACCTTAGCGCCCGGCACCTGAGCGCCGAGCTTGGGCCGACAAATTTGGCAATTACGCTCGGCCCGCGTCTGCTCGAGATGCGCGACCTGCCCGCAGACATCAGGAGGAAGGTCGATGGCCAACCAGCCGGACTGCAGCCGGCTGGGTTTGCGGCGGTCGCGACGGGTCTGGTCGAGGCTGGCAGCCCGAGCACGGATGCGGGCGAGCCGTCCTGGACTGTCTTGGGTCGGCTCATGCAAGAAGTCAGCTTTGTTCAGGTGGCTCGGAACCTGGACCGGGTGCGGCGGGCGCTCGGCCGGCCGCCGTCGGAGGTCCAAGAGATCATCCGCGAGTCGATGCCGCTGATTGCCGGGCACCCGTATCGGGACTTTCTCCTGAGCTACGGTGTCGATGAGCGCCTGCAGCCGGACGTGTATGCAAGTTTGCTTAAGCACCTCGACGTCGTGGACATCGAGTTTACGGCGGCCCCTTTAGTCACCAAAACCATGACCGTGAACACGCCCGGTAAGGTGCATGGCAAAGTAGGGCAGCGGCTGGCCTTGCTCCACCTCGACGAAACCGCCGACGACCTGGCGCTGG
>JANLRK010000594.1:0-3309 GCA_031361585.1 Pirellula sp.
CCCCTTCCCGCTCGCGGTTTTTCGTTGTTCGACTCAATTGAAATCGTGCACATGCATTTCTAATCACGTCCCAGGCGTTGAGAAAAATTGCCGTGCTCTAATAAGTCGATCGGGTTAGAATCGCGTGTCGTTTTCCCTGAAATGGTTATTTGCTTCGCGGTCGGAGCTTGCAAAGGTTCTCCGCATTTATCGACCGCATCTTTTTTGCAAGACCGGGACTGCACACGTTGTTCCAGTTCGGCGTTGACGATCTGTAGCGCTTCTTTCATAGCCCGATATCCAACGTCCGCACGTCCACCGAGGCGGAAAGTACGAGTTATCGAAGAGCCGGGTTAGAAAATCCATCGACGCCCCACTCACTTTATACTGTTGATGTTTTTATCCCACTCAGCAATTTCTCCAGCGCCGCAAAATCGATTGGCTTGACCAGGTGGGCATCGAAGCCCGCTTCCTTCGATTTCTGTTTGTCCTCGTCCTGCCCCCAGCCGGTCAGCGCCACCAGCACCATGCTCTTGCCCCAGGCTTGCTCACGGATACGGCGCGCAGTGTCGTACCCATTCAATTTCGGCATCCCGATGTCGAGCAGCACCACATCGGGTCGAAACGCCGCCGCTAAGTCGAGGGCTTCTAGGCCGTCATGCCCCGTCTGCAATTCATGACCCATGACCTTGAGATTCATCGCTAAGAAGATCGCAGCATCTCGATTGTCATCGACGACGAGAATGCGACGCCCGGCCGTGACCGTCACGCTCTCAACTCTCTCGTCACGCTGCTCGACATTAAGTGAAAGGTCAATCGGTAGACGCACCACGAACCGGCTTCCCGCCCCGTGACCGCCGCTCTCGGCCACGATGCTGCCGTCGTGCATCTCGGCCAGCCGCTTGACGATGTTCAGCCCGATCCCCAGCCCGCCTTGCGACTTCTCCAACGAACGGTCTACTTGAGAGAACATGTCGAACACATGGGTCAGTAAGTGGGCCGCGATTCCCACCCCGTTGTCCTCGACGGTCACGACGACATCGCCGCCCTGACGCTCGACAGCCACCCGGATGCGGCCTCCCGTTTCAGTGTACTTGGCGGCGTTGTTGAGGAGGTTGCCGAACACCTGTGCCAGCCGCGTGCGGTCGCCATCGACGTAGAGCGGTTCGTGCGGGACTTCCACAACGAGATCGTGCCCCCGCTCCTCGATCAACGGGCGGCTCGTGTCCACGGCGTCCTGAATCACGTCGGCCAGACTCAACCTCGCCCTCTGCAACACGATCTTGCCCCCACTGATGCGTGACAAGTCCATCAGATCGTCAATCAGGTGGGTCAACTGGCTGACCTGCCGCTCCATGATCCGCAAGGAATTCTCGACCACATCAGGGCTGCCGCGAGCCAGCTTCATCAGTTGCAAGCCGCTGCGGATCGGGGCCAGCGGGTTCCTCAGTTCGTGGGCCAATGTGGCGAGGAACTCGTCCTTGCGGCGATCCTGCTCCCGTAGTTGGGCGACCAGCAGCTCCCGTTCCTGCTCGGCCCGTTTGCGGTCGGTGATATCGGCCACGGTGCCGTCGAAACTCACCACGTGCCTCGTCGGGCCGGCGCCCTCGAAACTTGACCGCCCATTGGCGAACACCCAGCGCAGCGACCCGTCCGGGTGAACGATCCGGTATTCGATGGCGTACGGGGTTGGATCTTCCAGCCTGGTAGCCGTTGCCACCGCCTCCAGTACTGCTGGCAGGTCGTCGGGGTGGATGACCGCGACCGCCTGGAGGTAGTCCGTCCAATCCTCAGTAATGCCGAAGATGGCCCGGTACCGGGCATCGGTCTTCGTGGCACGGGTCGCCGGCTCGACATGCCACGTGCCGAGTTCGGCGGCGTCGAGGGCCAGCCGCCGCCGCTCCTCGCTCGCCCGCAACGCGGCTTCGGCCCGGACCCGCTCGACTGCCGCCCACGTCCTCTCTGCGGTCTCCTCGATCATCGCGATTTCGGTCGGAGTCCACGTTCGCGGACTGGCAGAATTGACAGACAGCCCTGCCACGAAGACCCCGACTTTGATCAGGGGAACGCCCACGTAGGAGCGAACTTGGACGGCAGCGAATGCGTCCCGCTCAGCCTGTGTGCGGAGTGGATGGGTGTCCACATCCGACTCGCATGCCGTACGCCCAGCGAGGTATTCGGCGAGCAGTTCGGGACCAAACGATATGGTCGGGTTGCCGCCCTGGAGCGGCGTCACACCAGCGGTGTAATCCCGCTCGATCATATAGTTGTCCCCCTGGATCTCGAAGTACACGACTCGGTTGGTGCCGAGCTGTTCCCCCAAGACCCGGCTGGCCTCGGCCTGGATTTGGATTGGGTCCGAAAGCGGTCGAAGTGCGTCGGCCAGTGTGACCAAATAGCTGTGCCGGTCGGCGCTGGCCCGTAGTGCCGCTTCGGCCCGCTTCATTTCGGAGAGGTCAATCAGGAACGACATGCCCTCCGACGGCGAGTCCTCGAACCGCGTTCCGGCGATGATGAGCGGCAACCGCGACCCGTCCTTGCGAAAATACTCCTTTTCGTAAGGGGACGCGAGCCCGTCTGTCCGAATGGCGCGGATGTCCTCTTCGTTCCGAACAGCCCACTCGGGCGGTGTCAAGTCGCGGAAATTCAACCGCCCGCTCGTCACGTCGTCGCGGACGTACCCGGTCATCCGGAAGAACTCCGCATTGGCGTCGAGAATCAGGCTGCGATCCAAATCCCACCGGATCATGCCGACGACATTCGATTCGAACACCCGGCGGAGGCGGGCCTCGCTGGACATCACCCGCTGCACGGCCTCCTTGCGCTCGGTGATGTCACTGGCCGCGCCGAACCACCCGATCACTTCGTCGTTCTCATCGAGAATCGGCATTGCGCGGGAGAACGTCCAACCGACGGACCCGTCGGGACGCCAAACGCGATGTTCCAGCTCAAATAAAGTCTTCCGGTCGATGGCTTCGCTGATCGCCTGCCTGACGCGAGGGTGCTCGTCGGGCGGGACATTCTGGTCCAGCCACGACCAGTCGCCGAGCGACTGGTCTGAACTAGCCACCAACTGGCGTCCGTCCAGCGGCAGCAACGTGGACCAGTCTGCGGACATGCGGTAGGCGACCTCGGAGCTGGCAGCGGCCAGGGCGCGATAGTTCCGCTCCATTTCATGCCGGGCCTCCTCCGCGCGTTTGCGTTCGGTGATGTCTAAGGCGATGCCTTCCATGCGAGTCGGCTCGCCAGCGTCGTCGTAGTATGCACGGCCTAGTGAGACCGCCCAATGCACGCTGCCATCGGGCCAGACGTTACGGAACTCTATTCGAT
>JANLRK010000615.1:0-2458 GCA_031361585.1 Pirellula sp.
GGACCAGGTTCGAGAGTGGGCAGACAAAAACGGCGTTGAAATAATTCATGAGTTCTCCGATGCAGGCAAGTCCGGACTCAACAGCGAAGACCGACCTGCCTTTACCGAGATGATGGAAGAATGGGTTACCAAACGCACCGACTTCGCATACATCCTATGCCTTGATGTTAGTCGCTGGGGTCGGTTCCAAGACATAGACCTGTCGGCCCAATTTAGTGCCCAATGCAAAAAACATCGCAAGCAGGTAATCTACACCAGCATCGGAAAGCCGCGCGAGGATGATCCACTCTATCCCGTCTATGTCCAATTCGAAAGATTCCGGGCCGCCCAGTATAGTCGCGAGCTCAGCGATAAAGTCTGGCGCGGATGCGTCAAGATCGTTGAACAAGGATACTGGGCTGGAGGTAGTCCACCCTACGCTACCCAGCGACTGTTACTCGATGAGAAACGGGAGCCACTTCAGAAACTGAATCCGGGCCAGCGCAAGGGAATTCAGAATCAACGGGTGACGTTGGTAGAAGGGGATCCGGCGCAGGTCGCAACCATCCAACGCATCTTCCACGAGTTTGTTGATGATGGCCATTCCGAATACAAAATTGCCGAAGGGCTGAATCATGACGGCGTCTTGTCGCCTGGTGGCAGACGTTGGGGAGCCGGTTCCGTTCTATCCCGAATTCGGAATGAGACTTATCTCGGAACGCTTCTCTACAACAAGACCAGCTCAAAACTCAAAACTCCGACTGTACAAAATCCTGTGGAAAAATGGATTCGAACTCCCGAAGCGTTCGAGGGGATCATCAGCAACGATCTATTTGAACAGGCTCAAAAGATTCTGGAGGAGCGGCGCCGAAAGTATGATCCAGATCGGATGCTCCTCCAACTCCAGGCCATGTTCAAACAGTTTGGAATGACCCGTTCGACGCTCACACGAACGCAGGCCGAGATGCTGCCTGCATCGAGCTACGCCCGCCAATTTGGATCATGGGACAACGCGTTTCAGCAACTCCACAAAGAGCAACTGCAACGTGCTCGGACGATGGCACACGAAGGATTATGCAAGCTATTTCCCAATGTTCTTGCCTATTCTGATTTCTTTGTCCTGGATCGGAAGCTGAGTCTTTCCATCCAACCGGCTGTACCCGTCCCCATCGGCTACACCGCCTACTGGCCCATCGAACCCGATTCCCGGCACGTCATCGATATCACGCTGGGAGTACTCCTTTCGGATTCCATCGATGTGGAGATCCTGGGTTACGTCGTCCTTCCACGTGGTATTGCCGGTTCCGAAGCCTGGCGCATCAGTTCTAGCTCGGTCCGGGCGGAATTGTTCGGCCGCACAGATTTAGAGTTCTTAAAAAGTTTCCTGTAAGTCAATTTCCCCTTTTAGAAAGACAGTTTATGGATGCCGACATCGTACCGTTTAAGTCGCGCCGATATGAGGCGATTTCTATCTCATTGATCAAGGTCATCAACTCGCGCAACCGTGATCAAGAACAATTCGAAATGAATGTTGGGAGCATCAAGCAGAATGGTATGCTCAAGCCCGTGCGAGTCAATGACAAGTTCTTTAGCCGCTCTGGCATGTACGAACTTATCTGTGGAGAGGGACGACTCACAGCCCACCAGCGGCTGGGGCATGAGTCGATTGTGGCCGAAGTGGTGACTTGCGATCGCAAGGAAGCCTACCTGCAATCGCTGATAGAAAACATCGCTAGGACTAAACCCGACAGTATGGATTTCGCTCGAGAAATAAAGCGACTCTACGACGAGGGCTGGTCCTTTTCACAGTTGTCTGGAATTACCTGCAAATCAGAACACTACGTCCGCGACTACATACGATTGATTGAACAGGGCGAAGAGAGACTGATTCACGGTGTGGAGCAAGGGGTCTTTCCAATCCGGTTCGCAACCCAGGTCGCCAGCACCGAAGACAGCGCGCTTCAGAACATTTTAATGGACGCCTTTGATGAAGGCTTGGTTACGACCAACAACTTTTCGCAGGCGCGACGGATTATTGCAGCGCGATCTCGCGATCCCAAGTCTCGGAGCGCCGCCAAGTATACCGTCAACCAATTGAAAACAGATATTGAGGATGCGACCCGCGTCAAAACTTCCTACGTCCGAGAAGCCAAGTCGAAAGAAAATCGATTCATCACGCTTCTCAATAGTGTCAACGCACTGTGGAAGGATGTCGAGCTTCACCAGATACTCCGCGAGGAGAAGCTTTACGATCGACCGGTTCTATCGGGGGAATTTCATTATGAGTCACAATAATCAAGGAGATAGTTCAATGGTAGAAAATGCAAAACTAGTCGACGGTTTGGATATTCCGATCGTCAAATTGGTACCGAGAACGGAACGGGTCGTTAGCGAGAAATACCTCAAGCGAATCGAAGCTAGCATGCGAGCCGTAGGAATGCTTGATCCCTTCGTCGTCTTTCCACAGGGTGATAGCTAC
>JANLRK010000618.1:0-13258 GCA_031361585.1 Pirellula sp.
ATTTGCGCTGCCATTTTTTGCAGGAGCGACGCAATTTCATTTCCTGCACTCTCGCCAAGATGCACGGTTAGCGCCTTGCGAGCGCTGTACGACAAACTCAATTCGTCTTTTTTCATTTTACTATTTTCTAATGCTTGGGAATGCCAGTGTTTGCGAGCAGCGTATTGAGTTAGTGCTGTTACGTCTTCATAGCACGACGCGCAAGCTAGTGATGGAATTGAATCACTAGCTTGCGCGTCGTGCGATAAAATAAAAGCAGACCTATTCGACGGTAACGCTTTTTGCCAAGTTTCTTGGTTTGTCGACATCACATCCTCGAAGGACAGCAATATGATAGGCCAGGAGCTGCAAAGGTATCGTTGCAACAATGGGTTGCAGGAAATCCTCGACGTGTGGAATTTCGATGATGTCGTCCACCAAGCCGTCCAGTTTGTTGTCCACTTGATCTACGACTGCAATCACGGGTCCACGTCGGGCCTTGACCTCTTGCAGATTGCTCATGGTTTTGTCGTAAACACTCGAGCGCGACAACAAGAAAACGGACGGAGTCTGTTCGTCGACCAATGCGATTGGTCCATGCTTCATTTCGGCTGAAGGATAGCCTTCTGCATGAATGTAGCTGATTTCCTTCAGCTTAAGCGCCCCTTCTAAGGCCGTCGGGAAATTGTAGTTGCGACCCAAGTAAAGGAAATTACTTGCATGTTGGTATTTTTCTGCAATGCGTTTGACTTGTGCGTCACAGCCCAGCGCATGCTCAACGGCGGTAGGAAGGTTCTCTAGTTGATCGATGATTCGCAAGCCAGCATCAAAGCTTAGATTTCTGAGTCTACCGAAGTACAGCGCAAGCATGGAAAGAACACACAGTTGCGATGTAAACGCTTTTGTCGATGCAACCCCAACCTCAGGTCCAGCATGTAGATAGATGCCGCCATCGGCTTCTTGCGCAATACTGCTGCCAATGACATTGCAGATGGCGAGGGTGTGATGCCCCTTTCGCTTCATCTCACGCAGCGCAGCCAGCGTGTCGGCCGTCTCACCACTTTGTGTGATTCCAAAGATCAATGTGTCGTGTGCTACGGGTGGGTTTCGATATCGCAATTCACTTGCGTATTCGACTTCTACTGGCATGCGTGCAAACTCTTCGATCAGATATTCACCAACCAAGGAGGAATGCCAGGACGTTCCGCATGCGGTTAGGATTAGCCGATTGACTCCTCGCAATTGGGATGGGGTTAGGTTTAGGCCACCGAACTTAGCCGTCGCACTTTCTCGATCGAGTCGCCCTCTCATCGCGTTCCGAAGCGACGTTGGCTGCTCATAGATTTCCTTGAGCATGAAGTGCGCATATCCCTCGCTGGACACCTCTTGGCTTCGATTTTCGAGGACGCGCACTTCCGGTCGCACACGACCTTGGTCTCGGTGGACGACTTGGATGGAGTCGCGGGTTATTACCGCAATTTGATGATCGGCCAAATATATGATTCGCTCGGTGTGGCCTATTAATGCCGAACTGTCGCTGGCAATGAATTGTTCTCCACGGCCAACTCCTAGGACCAAAGGACTACCGCACCGTGCAGCCACCAGCAACTCAGGTCGATCGCGAAACATTACTACCAAGCCATAAGTGCCGCGCAAAAGCGGCAAAGCGGCGCGAACCGCTTCTACAAACACAGCATTGGGACCTTCGTTTGAGTGAGTGGATTCAGTATCCGTACTCGCCGGAGAATCGAGAAGTGTTTTCAGATTGTCAGCAATCAAGTGGGAAATGACTTCGGTGTCGGTCGCCGATTGAAACATGTATCCCTTTTCTATCAACTCCTCTTTGAGCACTTGATAGTTTTCGATAACGCCATTGTGAACCACCGCTACGAGGCCGCGGCCTCCGATATGCGGGTGCGCGTTTTCTGTGGTGGCTGGCCCATGTGTGGCCCAACGCGTATGGCCGATGCCGGTGAATCCGGTCATTGGGGACTGAGCAAGCAACTCGGCCAATCGGTCGATTTTCCCCACAGCACGATTGAGTTGAAAGTTACCCCCATTGTGCTTCAAAGTAGCAATGCCAGAACTGTCGTATCCGCGATACTCGAGTCGACGAAGCCCACCGAGGAGAAAAGGAGTTGCCTCTTTCTTGCCAACGTAGCCCACTATTCCGCACATGTCTTCACCCTATTGGGAGTATAAACCAATTCAACCGCCAAACTCTACGCTACGCCTTGAGTCGCAGAAGTCGCAAGAAACTCGGAACTTCGTATTTCAGCAAAAGAAGGAGCTTGAACATCCCAATTTTAAGGAAATATCCCGATATTCGTCGTTATGCTCCCGTGATCGCTAGCGATCTTGTAACCTCTTGCTCCGGAGTTACTGCTTTTTGCAGACCGGCATTTCGTTTATAGTTCATTCGGGTTAAATGTCTCAAGCTTAGTATTTTGCAGGGGAACAGATGGCGCGTTGGACAGAACAAGGCGAGAAACTAGTCAATGACGTTGCGAACCGATATGGGGCCAGTATCGACGCAGTCTCGATGATGCTCGATTCGATTCTGCGAGGAAATGGAACCATGGCTCAATTCAACATCTACGAACTGGGAGGAAGCGGCCAATGGATGCGTGGGGGCATGACCATGGTTGGCGACATGTTCAATTACCAACTCAAGTCCAAAGTGGACGGCATCTGTAGCGAATTGTCTTCGGCGGTAGTTGACCATAACATGCAAGTTGTTCCTGCGCCTCCCCCAGGTTCGAGCAACTCAAGCCAATGGTGGCCCTCAGATTTAGGTTCACCCAATACGAGCGGTAGTCAAAATCAGTATCGCTACGCCTATTTCGCTGGCATGCATAGGCTCGCAATCTCCGACGGTCAAAGCGTTACGGTATACGACACATTGGATCATAACATTGGTGGCGTCTCACAACAGCAGGGGGGCGTTGCAGGCGTGGGTTTCACAAGTCAGTACGGCAATGTTGACTTGCGTACTTTGCCATTAGTTAGTGGCGTAGCGGTTGGTGTTCCTGTTCAAGCGTCGATTCCAATCCAAGAACCGATTCAAGTAAGCCCGCCAGTCGCATCCAATCAAGCGATTGCAAGTTCACTTTCGCAACCCGTAAAAAGTACGATGTCAAGCGAGGACCTGTTTTCCATGATCGAACGACTCGCAAAACTGAGGGACGCGGGAGCACTAACGGAAGACGAATTTGTTTCCAAGAAGACGGAAATACTCGCGCGGCTCTAAGATGAGTGCGTGTCTTTCGAACCATGGTATTGCCTGTCCCTGCGTTGCCGCGATAGCGGCAGCACGCCCTTAGAGGACATAAAACAACAAAAAGATGTCAAAAAACTGTGTAGAAAAGCACGAAGGAAGCCAAAAAGATGTGGGTAATGTAGGGGGCTTGCCCCACGGTTTCTTTACTGCGGGGCCAGCCCCGCAGCTCAGTACTGCCGCCGTTACTTTAATGTCAGGCAGTGACCGTATTAGTGCTAACGGCTGAGTGGTACAATGAACGTTGTTAATATATTCCGGAACGAACAACTGGCGTAAGGCTGCTCTCTCGAACGTATTGTCAATGTTCATCCATTTACGTGCACTGCTTTTTTGCAGCGTCCTGCCTACCTATCCGACTACCCACCCTGGGATTTAGAACATGCCTATACGACGTTTTCTAACGTTCTTGTGCTTCGCAATGATATCGATTCCTTCGGCGAGCGAACTCGTTTACGGAAACGGTAACGTTGATTTCAATCGAGACATTCGCCCGATATTGTCGGACAAGTGCCTCGCATGCCACGGTGCTGATGCCAAACACATCGAAGGGGGGTTGCGACTGGACCAATTCGAAACCGCTACCGCAAGGCTCGAGAGCGGCAATCTAGCCATTGTTGCTAAACAACCAAACGCTAGCGAGTTGATGCGACGTATTCGGTTGGCTTCCGAAGACGAACTCCGAATGCCGCCTGTTCGATCTCATAAAAATTTGTCGGCGGCCGAGATCAATACACTTGAACGCTGGATCGAACAGGGTGCCCATTACCAAAAACACTGGGCGTTTATTGCTCCAGCAAGGCCCCGAGTACCAATTGCGAATTCGCAGTGGGGTATCAATGAGATCGATGCGTTTGTATTGGCTCAGCTAAAAACCAATGGGCTTACTCCATCGCCTGAAGCGTCTCGAACGACGCTTATTCGTCGCGCGTCTCTCGACCTGACTGGTCTGCCTCCATCCATTGCCGAGGTTACGGCTTTTACCAGCGACCCAAGCCCTACGAACCAAGCCTATGCAACGGTCATCGATCGGCTTCTCGAATCTCCACGCTATGCCGAGCGCATGACGATGTGGTGGCTCGATGGTGCACGTTATGCAGACAGCAACGGCTTTCAATCCGATGACCAGCGATTCATGCATGGCTGGCGCGATTGGGTGCTAAACGCATTCCAAAAGAACATGCGGTTCGACCAGTTCACTATCGATCAATTGGCAGGTGACTTGGTACCCAGCGCAACACTTGAGCAAAAAATCGCTACCGGCTTCAATCGCAACAATCGACAAAACAGCGAAGGTGGATTGATTGCCGAGGAATGGCGAATCGAGGGGGTCATCGACCGTGTGGAGGCTACATCTGCTGTGTGGATGGGGCTGACCATAGGCTGTGCACGCTGCCATGATCACAAGTACGACCCGATCTCGCAAAAGGAAATGTACCAATTCTTTTCTTATTTCAACAACGTACCAGAATCGGGTGTTGCGTCTGCCGGTAATACTCCACCTCTGCTTCGAACTCCTGCGGCATCCGATGAAGCCAAGCTAATCGAACTCGACGCAGCTATCGCTGCGGCAGAAATTGCAAACCAGGAAGCGGAAAACAAAGTTGCGCCGGCGGCGGACGCTTGGGCTGCAAGCCTCGGTCCGAAATTGCAAGCTGGGACCAACGCGTGGCGAGTACTTGATGGCGAATGGACCAGCAAGGAAGGTGCAAAAATGAAAAACCAAGCCGATGGAAGCGTCCAAGTCAGCGGCAAGTCTCCGGCAATGGATGTGTACTCGCTGTCACTCAAGGCCACGCAATCCATAACGATTACTGCAATCCAACTGGAAGCGATGCCGCATTCGTCCAACGCCGCCAATGGCTTTGGTCGAAAAGGAAATGGAAACATTGTCCTGGGCGAATTTGAAGCAGAGCTTTCGGCTTCTACAACGTCGGCCGTCGCCGTTCCGCTTCCAATTGCGAAGGCCTTTGCTGATTACTCGCAAGCGAATTGGAACATCTCATCCGCCATAGACGGCAACCCATTAACTGGATGGGCACTCGACGGCCTTGATCCGTCAAAACAACTCGTTCGTCACGCAGTGTTCGTATTCAAAGAACCGGTCGTGCTTGAGATTGGCAGTACATTGACTGTTCGATTGAAACAGGAGTCGCTTAGTAACCACAACTTGGGATTGTTCCGACTTTCCGCTACCGACGACTCGCGCATCAGCGATGCCATTGTAAGTCCATTGCCGGAATCTCTGGTTGTTGCGATCTCGGTTTCAGCGAAAGAGCGATCCGAGGCCCAAAAAAAAGCAATACTCGACTACTTTAGGCCCCTGGCGGAAAGCCCAGTGTCCAGGTCGACAAGTGAACTGGAAGCCGCTAAGAAAGCCAAAGTTGACTACGAAAAAAACATTCCGACAGTCATGGTCATGCAGGAGTCGCCGCTGCCTCGCGATTGCTTTGTGTTGACGCGCGGGCAATACGACAAGCCAAGTGAAAAGGTGTCCGCTGCGCTGCCCGCAGCCTTGCCGCCATTGCCGACCGGTGCACCCAACAATCGTTTAGGCGTAGCCAAGTGGCTTGTAGATCCTTCCCACCCACTCACTGCGCGGGTTCAAGTCAATCGATACTGGGAACTGTTTTTCGGTGTTGGCATCGTTAAGTCCAGCGAGAACTTCGGGATGCAATCGCAGTTCCCAAGCCACCCAGAACTCCTTGATTGGTTGGCCACCGAATACATTCGGCTTGGTTGGGATACTAAGGCCATGCTTAAGACCATCCTGATGAGTGCGACCTATAGGCAATCGTCTGTTGTCGCACCCGAGTTCTTTGCCCGAGATCCCGAGAATCGATTGCTTGCGCGCGGTCCCCGTTTTCGTCTCCAAGCGGAGTCGGTTCGCGATAACGCATTGGCGATTAGCGGGCTATTGGTGGAAAGACTCGGCGGCCCACCAGTGCGGCCCTACCAACCCGAAGGGATTTGGGACGAGATCAACGTCTACGGCAATCTACGTAACTACAAACACGATAAGGACGCGGGGCTGTATCGCCGCAGCATGTATACCATTTGGAAGCGGACCAGCGCACCTCCCAACATGCTAATATTTGATATGCCAGGACGCGAGATGTGCTTGGTTCGCCGTTCTCGAACCAATACACCGCTTCAAGCATTATCACTGCTCAACGAGATAACCTATGTCGAGGCTTCCCGTGGTCTTGCTGAGCGTATGCTCACCGAAGGCGGCCAAACACCTAACGAGCGTATTCGGTTTGCTTTCCAACTGGCGACTGCACGAAATCCTTCGGACCGCGAACTAAAAACGTTGCTAGCAGGATTAGAGAAAAGGCTATTAAGTTATCGGGCCGATCCTGAATCTGCGCACCAACTGCTCAAAGTTGGAGAAAAGAAACCGACGGTTGGACTCGATCCACTGGAGTTAGCCGCCTACTCGATAACAGCCAGTGTGATTTTGAATTTGGATGAAACGGTAACCAAGGAATAGCATGAACCCTTCACGAAAAATTCTACATTTTCAAGATGCCTGGAATCGCCGCTCGTTTCTTTCGCACACTGCCGGTGGGCTTGGGCTAGCTGCCTTGGCAGGGCTTGCCAAAGGCAATGCAACTGGCGATTTGGCACCACGCGCGACGGTTGGCTTGGATGATTTGCCTCATATGCTTGCCAGGGCCAAACGAGTCATCTATTTGTTCCAATCGGGTGCTCCCTCGCAAATGGAGTTGTTTGACCATAAGCCCACGCTGGAGAAGTATCGAGGACAGAGTCTGCCAGACAGCATTCGCCAAGGCCAACGCCTGACAGGCATGTCGTCCGGACAAGCAACTTTTCCGGTTGCTCCATCCATTTTCAAGTTTACGAAGAAAGGAAAATGCGGCGCCGACTGGAGTGAATTGATGCCCCACACCGGTGAACTAGTCGACGAGATGGCGATCGTTCGAAGCATGAACACTGAGGCCATTAATCACGATCCAGCCATCACGTTTTTTCAAACAGGCAACCAACTGCCGGGTCGTCCAAGCATCGGGTCTTGGTTGGCGTATGGGCTTGGAAGTGAGAACCAAGATCTGCCTGCCTATGTCGTGCTCACCAGCAAAGGGACGGGTCGGACAGATGATCAACCACTCTACGATCGGCTTTGGGGTAGTGGATTCTTGCCAACGCAATACCAAGGTGTCAAGTTCCGCAACGCGGGAGACCCGGTGCTCTATCTTTCGAACCCGCCAGGAGTGAATCGCGAACTACGCCGATCCATGCTCGATGAAGTGCGCGATTTGAATGAACAAAAACTCGCCCAAGCCGGCGATCCTGAAATTGCGACTCGCATCGCACAATACGAGATGGCTTTTCGGATGCAGACCAGTGTTCCGGAGTTGGCAAACGTCGGGAGCGAGCCCCAGCACATTCTCGACCTGTATGGACCCGAGGTGAGTATGCCTGGCAAGTACGCTGCGAATTGTTTGCTGGCCAGGCGATTGGCTGAACGCGGAGTTCGGTTCATTCAGTTGTTTCACATGGGCTGGGACCATCACGGAAATCTGCCCAACGCACTCAAAGGTCAATGCAAGGATACGGACCAACCCACCGCAGCTCTCATACGGGATCTCAAGCAACATGGGCTTCTGGACGACACGCTCATTGTATGGGGTGGCGAGTTTGGGCGAACGGTTTATACACAAGGAGCGTTGACAGAGAACTATGGCCGTGATCATCACCCTCGGTGCTTCAGCCTGTTTCTAGCGGGTGGCGGAATCAGGCCTGGAGTCACACACGGCGAAACAGATGACTACTGCTACAACATAGTCAAGGACGGCGTACATGTTCGCGACTTGCATGCTACCATTTTGCATCAGCTGGGAGTCGACCACGAACGCTTCACTTATCCATTCAATGGATTGAATGCAAAGCTAACTGGAGTTGAGCCAGCCAGAGTCGTCACGGAGATTTTAAGCTAATGCGGTTTCATTTCCATTCAATGTCGTTCCGTTTTAACATAGGTTCGTTCCGTTTTCAAATCTTGTCGTTCCTTCTTCGATCCATCGTTTTGCTATTTGCTATTTGCCCTTTGCCATTGTTGTTCGCTGCTAGTCCTCCCAATCCATCGGATGACGGCCAAGCAAGCCCCGTCGGAATCGCGTTCTTCGAGGAGAATATTCGGCCACTTCTCGAAAACCGTTGCTACAAATGCCATAGTGCCCAAGCGACCGAACTGCACGCCAATTTGTATTTGGATAGCCGCCCTGGCTGGCAAAAGGGGGGCGATAGTGGGCCCGCCATCGTGGTCGGCAAACCTAGCGAAAGTTTGATAGTGAAGGCAATTAGCTATTCGGAGGATGCCGCAACGCGCATGCCGCCAGAGGGTAAGTTGCCGGATAAAGAAATTGAACTCTTGAACAAATGGATCGAAATGGGTGCACCAGACTCACGGCGCGAAGCTTTGAAGCACAGCAAACAACGAACTATCGATCTTGAATCGGAACGGAACCATTGGGCCTATCAACCACTCGTTATCGTCGCGCCTCCCAATGCGGCTCAACTGGCGAGCGGTGATCCAAAATGGCTTTCCTCACCGATTGATCGATTCTTAATGGTTCGACTCCGAGAGCGTTCACTGGCTCCGAACGGGCTCGCCGACAAAACGAAACTAATGCGGCGGGCCTATTTTGATTTGATTGGGTTGCCGCCGACACCCGCAGAAGCGGAAACGTTTCTGAACAATTCTGATCCGCGAGCGTTCGAGGGGCTGATTGATCGGTTGCTTGCTAGCCCACACTACGGTGAGCGATGGGGACGACATTGGCTCGATATCGCTCGCTTCGCGGAGAGTCATGGTTTCGAGCAGGACTACGACCGACCTAACGCGTTTCATTATCGCGACTTCGTGATACGCTCGCTCAATGACGATATGCCATACGATCAGTTCCTCCAATGGCAGATAGCCGGTGATGAGTTAGCGCCTCGTGATCCACAAGCACTTGCGGCTACTGGATTCTTAGCTGCCGGAGTTCATGCAACTCAGATCACGGCAAATCAGGCCGAAAAGGAACGCTACGACGAACTTGACGACATGGCGAGAACGATTGGCACGACCATGCTTGGGCTAACGGTCGGTTGTGCACGCTGTCATGACCACAAATTCGACCCCATTCCAAACGCCGACTACTACGGGATGGTCAGTGCATTCACAACCACGGTACGAAGCGATTTCGATGTCCCAACGGATATCGAAGGAGATAAAATCAAACTCGCAAAATTCGAAACGGAACATGCACCATTGTTTGCGACGCTTGAGGCCTTCGACGCCGAGCAGTTGAGTTCGCACTTTGATGTTTGGCGCAACAACCAACGCAACGCGAGTGCTTCGAGCTGGCTCGTCTTAGAACCCACGGTAGCAACCTCGTCGGGCGGTGCCACCCTGACCAAACATAGCGACGGCTCGATTGTTGCTACTGGCAAGAATCCCAAATTCGATACGTACAAGTTTGTCGCCAAAACCATTCAAACCAATATTTCGGCGATTCGCATCGAAGCCTTGGCAGATCCATCAATGACGAAAAACGGACCTGGTCGGGCGCAGAACGGCAATTTCGATTTGACCAACGTGAGCTTGCTTGCTCGGCCGGTGAATGGGAGCGGAGTCCAGTTGGATGTAGTTCTCAAAAACCCACAAGCCACCTTCGAACAAAGTGCTAACTTGGGCGTTGCTTTGACCATCGATGCCGACCGGAAAACGGGTTGGGCTGTCGATCCTCAATTTGGAAAGGACCATGCGGCGGTCTTTGAAACGGGCGAGGCCATCGGATTTGAAGGCGGAACCGAATTGGAGTTCAATCTGGAGTTCAATGGCAATGACCAACATAACTTTGGACGAACTCGGCTTAGTGTATGGAGTGCACCAGAACCAGCTCGGCTCGAGATCGGTGGCGAATTGGTCGCCATCAAAGAGGCCTTGGCAACGCTTGGTGACAGATCCATAGCCGAGGCAACCGAAGCGGATCGCAAAGTGCTACTTGATTGGTACAAACCGCGAGACGAAGCAAGAAAGCCGTTGGCGGAAGCGGTAGACAAGCATGCGGCGGCGAAACCCAAACCGACACTTGTCAAGATGTTGATTTGTAGTGAAGGTGTTCCAGCGGTGCGTTTGCATACACAAGGCCCGGATTTTTATGAAAAGACATTTATCCTTCGACGAGGCGATCCAAATCAAAAGACCATAGAAGCAGAACAGCGGTTCCTCACGATATTAATGAATCATCCCGATGGGCCAAAGCATTGGCAAGTTACGCCGAGGGCTGAGGCGACCACAAGTCTTCGTAGGGCAGCGATGGCAAATTGGATTACCGACACAGAGTATGGGGCCGGGGCTCTTGCCGCGAGGGTCATAGTCAATCGATTGTGGCAACATCATTTTGGACGCGGGTTAGTGGCTACTCCCAGCGATTTCGGAACACAGGGCGCGCGACCTTCGCATCCAGAACTGTTGGATTACCTTGCGAGCGAACTGATTCGCAGCGGATGGAAGCTCAAGAGTATTCATAAGCAGATCATGCTGTCGGCAGCCTATGGTCAATCTTCTAAAGCAGATTCTGCCCAGGCGCTTGCCGATCATGACAACACTCTGCTTTGGCGATATTCGCCCCATCGCATGGAAGCCGAAATCATACGTGACTCGATGTTGTCGGTCAGCGGCAAGCTTGATACGAAGCAGTTTGGCCCAGGCACTCTCGACATGCAAATGAATCGTCGGAGCATTTACTTCTTCACGAAACGCAGCCAGTTGATACCAATGCTTAGTCTTTTTGATTCTCCTGACGGCTTGCAGGATTTAGCGCTGCGAAACAAAACAACCGTTGCGTCTCAGGCGCTTTTGATGTTGAACAGCCCAATCGTTCGCAGTTATGCAGAGGGGTTGGCCAGCAAAGCCAGGCTGGTTGGCACCAAGGTCGATGATCAAGTGCGAGCTGCGTATCGCGAGTGTTTCTCGCGTGGTCCGTCGGTCGAGGATTTAGCGTTGGCGATCGAGTTTATCGGCCAGCAGCAAGACGATTATGCCGCTTCGGGGAAAACCAATAGTTTCGAATTGGCGATGATCGATTGGTGTCAAGCTATGATGTGTTTGAATGAGTTTGTTTTTGTGGACTGATACAGAGTTGAACCTGTTTCTAGCGTGTGGAGTCTCGCTCGGCAGCGTTCGGAAGCGCTCGTTGGGCTTCGTGCCCACGAACGCAACAGGTTTGGCGTGCTACGATCGGTGGCCTATTGTGTTTACCATTTTTTGCCCGCCACTTTTCTGTCAATTTCATGATAACATTTGGCAGAAAAATGTGAGGCAAAAAAATGAATCGCTTTGTGAAGGATGGAAAACAATACATAAACCATGATATTCAACCAGAACCAACATTTAGCTCACGGCATTCGACGCGAGTTCTTGACCCGGGTAGGCAGCGGATTCGGGATGCTCGGTCTAGCGTCGCTGCTTGACGAAGCCGGCTTGTTGTCATCGAGGTTACAAGCCAGTCCCAGCGATGCCTTGGTAGACCGTTCACTTGCACCGTTAGCACCTCTACCATCGCATTTTCCTGCGAAAGCCAAAAGCGTTATTTGGTTATTCATGAATGGAGGACAAAGCCAAGTCGACACCTGGGACTACAAACCAGAGCTCGAAAAGAGGGACGGAAAAACGCTCGAAGGTTTCGACAATAAGACAGGGTTCTTTGTCGACGCAGTGGGCGGGTTGATGAAGTCTCCATTTAAGTTTCAACAGCATGGCGAAAGTGGTACTTGGGTTAGCGAGATCTTTCCGTCCTTGTCGAAGCACGTCGACGATATGGCCTTTATCCATAGCTGTTTCACGGAGACGAACAATCATGCACCGGCACTTTTCCAAATGAACACAGGCATGAGCCGGATGGGGTTTCCTGGAGTTGGTTCGTGGGTGACATACGGCCTAGGGAGCGAAAGCCAAAACTTGCCAGGTTATGTTGTGATGTGCGACACCAAAGGGCGAGGGCTACCAAAAGGGCATGCAGCCAATTGGGGTGCGGGTTTTCTGCCAGGTGTATATCAGGGGACGTTTCTGAATGCACAAGGAGATCCCATCGCGAATCTGTCGCGTCTACCGCACATGTCGACTGCTGAGCAACGTAGGCAGTTGGAGCTCATCGCACGATTGAACAAGCAGCATTATGAGCAAAGTCCAGCCGAAGCAGAATTAGCAGCTCGTATCGATAGCTTTGAGCTCGCTTATAGAATGCAAACGGCTGCGCCCGAGGCGTTCGATATCGAGAGCGAATCGGAGCAGGTGAAAAAACTATACGGGCTCGACAATGACAAGTGTGCTCATTTTGGCAAGCAAGCGTTAATGGCTCGACGATTGGTGGAACGGGGCACGCGGTTCGTTCAAATATTTTCAGGCGGCATGGACAATCAGCTTTCTTGGGACGGGCACGTCGATATCGATGGCAATCACCGCCAATTCGCCGAGGAGACCGACATACCGATTGCGGGATTGCTGGCCGATCTCAAGCAGCGAGGCTTGCTTGAAAGTACACTTGTGATCTGCGCTGGGGAGTTCGGCCGGTTGCCGCTGGCACAGAAGGGTGCGAAGCCAGGACGCGATCACAACCCAAACGCGTTTACGGCTTGGTTTGCAGGAGGGGGCGTAAAAGGCGGTACACACTACGGCGAGACGGATGAAATCGGGCACAAAGCCAGCGTCAATCGCGTGAGCATCAACGATTTGCACGCGACTATCTTGGCTCTCCTGGGCATGGACCACACTAAACTAACTTATCTGTTCAATGGTCGCAATTTTCGATTAACGGACGTTGCGGGCGAGGTGGTTAAGGGAATCATTGGGTAGTACAACAACAGCTCTAGGCTCGGTACCACAACGCGAAATGCTCTAAATTGAAACGCGACTGTACCTTGGGATCGATCAGGTGGCTCGAAATGTTAGGGGCGCCATTTAGGCTTCTTGTCGAATCTTATTCCTCG
>JANLRK010000067.1:0-3993 GCA_031361585.1 Pirellula sp.
TAGACACCGCCTAAATCATGATACTTACATCGGCTGTCCAAATCTTACTCGCGGACGTTAAGCTCGAGCTTCCAGCTTTGATCATTTCTCGTGCTTTTGCACCAAAGCTCGAAGACCCCTAATTCTGTAATCCTGCTCTGAAACCGAACCGGAACAACTTGCTCACCCTCGCTAGCTGACAACTCCACCTCCAATGGCGATGTCTCCTCGAGCTCTGCCTCATCCCAATTTCGTAGGTACGTTCCCGGCTCGTCCTGCTTGCGCATCGTACTTGAGAAGAACCGAAAACGACCGCGTTGACCAACTTTTAGTCCGACTTCGCGACTCTTGACATCGGTTTGCGTCCCCTCTTCCATGCCTTGCGGTACAACGCACAATGCCTGCAATGGGCGAGCCATACCGGGGATCGATGGCCCTGATGTTTCGATGCCAACATAGTAACTACGTGCGGTGCCACCTCGAATTCGAATGCCTCCCATTTGTGTTGTCCATGCGTAATACGCGGCACCGCAAGCAACGGCCTGGTCCAAATCCTCGACGCCCCCTAAAACAACGGGCGCTTTACGATCTTCACTCCATGAGGCAAGTGCATCCAGCATGCGATTGCGAAATGAATCGGAGTTGAATACTCCGCCATTGAACAGCAAATGCGTCAGCTTCATCGGAGTTTGCTCTCTCAATCGCAAATGGTCCACTAAGAAAGCTCCAACATGCTTTGTTATTGCCACGTCGGCTTCGAAAGGCAAACCCATCTCTTGAAAACCACTTTCACCGATTCGAATCGGGCGCTCGTCGATACCAACTACCGGAAAGAAGCCATCAATAAGGGTCTCCTCCACCGTTTTCCGGTCCAGATCAATGGTTACAGTCCCTCCGATCAACTTGCTGCCTCTGCCCAAAACACTTAAGGGAACCGAAGTGGGAGCCGACTCTCCCTTGAGCAGGGACTCTTTTGCTTGTCGACAAGAATGCCATAGGGATACCGACTGCCACGCGTTCAACTTGGTCCCTTTCTCAGCGAAATGCATTGAGGCAACGTGCGCCAACGTCAAATCCATGTTGTCGCCACCTATCAGCAAATGATTGCCAACCGCCAAGCGGCTCATATTCAGATCGCCATTCTCAGACTGAATATGAACTAAAGTCAAATCGGTCGTTCCTCCACCCACATCGCATACTAAGAGTACATCGTTTTCTTTCAATGACTTACGCCATCGTTGGCCATGCGCATGAATCCAATTGTACAAGGCCGCTTGCGGTTCCTCTAAAAATAGAAATCCTTCGGGAAATCCAGAAGCAATTGCAGCCTGCTTAGTAAACTCGCGCGCGACCAAATCAAACGAAGCTGGGACGGTCAAAACGATTTGTTGCTCGTCAAAAGGAGCATTCGGAAACTCCAACTGCCACGCGTCCACCAGATGATTCAAGAAGGCAGTCGTTGCAACTATTGGAGAAACCAATTCTCCGTCCGACTCCCAAGGCAAAATGGGCGATTGCCTGTCCACCCGCTTATTGCACAACCAGCTCTTTGCGGCAGCGACCACTCGGTCTGGCTGTTCGCTTGCAATGCGCCTGGCGTACTCTCCGACAATCCCCAATCCATTTCGAATCCCTGGCACTTGCATGGCAGGGTTGTCCAGCGAATCGGACAAATACAGAAACGATGGAAGCGAAAGCCTTCGTTCGACAGCTCCGGGCCCTACCAATTGTGGAATTGGCAGGACCGCGACCAAAGCTTCGGTCTCCGCCAACGGCGCGAAAGCAAGTACCGAATTAGTGGTTCCTAAGTCGATTCCAATACAATACTGAGCAGGCATTTCGTCAAGGCTTTGAAGGAGATAGTGGGCCGCACCAAGTGGTGCACCCGCCGATTATTGCGACAAATGCTTCTTGAGCAACTCCCAAGCCACAATCTCTCGCGTTCCAGCCGTCTTTTCAATGATGTTTTGGTGCCGTTTAAGCTCTTCTTCGATCACTGCTCGTTCCAGCATATCCACTCGACTCGCAAGAATGGACAATTCCAGAATGCTATGCCTTGCGCGGTTCCAACCCAAGAAAGGACGTTTATCTTCCTGCATGCTCAGGGTACAGGTAGCTACCGCGCGCGGTGTCGAAATATCCCACTGCGCTACGGCCAGCGCGAAATAGCGGCAACCCAAATCTAGTACCCAACCTATCTCTGCCTTGAATTGAGACGCAGTCAACCGCTTTAACTCGTCGACCCCAAGAAAATTGTCAACAACAGCCTTTTTTTCCCCAACATTGCAAAGCCCAAGAACCGAGGCAGCCATCAAAAGAGGATCATCGACAACGTGAAAAACCGCGCGGGATGACGCACGCAAATTGAGGAATGTCGCCGACGATTGAAAGGGCTTCAGCGTCCACGCACTCAAGCCTTCATTGACATGAGGGCCAATTGGAGAAACATGCATCGAACCATCTGCGTTCTCGGTCGTCAGAACCCCCTCTATCACCATCTCCTCACACCTTCCGCAACGCCAACTGCCAACTGCCAACTGCCAACTACTAACCCTTGCCATATAGAAAAGGATTCAAAGTCGGGTCATTGTACATTTTCATCTGCCGATAAGTACGATGCCTTTTTGTTCCAGAGTAAATATCGCCGAGCAATTCTTCCAGCGACTGGGCTAGATCCTTTTGCTGCAATCTGCAAATAGCCAACCGCATATTTACTTTGTCCGTGTGCTGAATGTCGATGTCCTGTCGAGCCAACTGCTCATCGAGATGATAAATACGCAATGACATGATGGACAGCCTATCCATCGCGCTGCCAGGCGTCTCCGTGTTCAATTTAGCGTCTTCAACGCTTTGAATCATTTTCTCTTCCAAATCAGCAGTGATCCAGTCATCGATTTTCTCTATCCAGTCATTGCGGGCTTGGTTGAAACGATCGATGTTTCTCTTAACTTCTGCAATCCTGGCATCGGACACGTCGCGACTTCTTGCAATATCCTCCTCGTGCCACAGCAAATAATTGAATTGATGCTGTTGGCATGCGATTGCGAAAAGGGAGGAGATCTCCTCACCGTTTGCAAACGGGTTGTCAACCGACTCTCGGTGCCAGCGAACTACGCTTTCGACCTGCAACTCAACGATCTTCTTAATGTTTAGCATGGTGTGATCTGTTCGATAATTTGGTAGCCCAAAAGCCCGAACCATCCATCGGTCAAGCCAGCGGGATTCAAAAATACAGGAGGCGTGTCCTGCCTGATTATTCTGCTTCACAGTGGGGACCACCGTGCCACACTACAAAAGCGTTACGCCGCTCTCACGGCTCGGCAATTTTGAGCCCATTGTATCCAATCAGATACTTCTGCCATGTCGGGAGCGCTAGATCCACGAAGTACTCTGACACCCTGCTTGCTACTCACGAATCGAACTACCTTGCTGAAAAGCTCTGAGGAATCACTAGCCGCAAGCTGCTCGGCAGTCAACAAACCGCAACCCACAATTAGCTGAGCATCGTGCCCCCGCAGATTTGGTACTCGACAAACAAGCAGCGCTTGATGCTGCCACTGTTGGACAATCTCAGGAGAAACAGCTCGGTCAGCCAGTTGCGTAGCCACACTTTCAGCACTCGCGGCAACTAGGTCACCTATCGTTGCAATACGTAATGGCAAAAGTCTCTCCGCCATTCGCGGGCCGATGCTAGGCGCATCCACGACAGGGCTTTCGATGTCCAAATAGAATTTCCATTGAGTTCCTGCGGCCGTGTTGGCGGCACGCGCTGGTGTGGTTCGTTGCGACCTAGTCCGATTGCTTCTTGCCATACCCTCTGCGTCAGCAACGACCGAGTTTCGCCCATTTAGAGCGCTATTCTCTGTAGATCGAACGACTCTAGGTCTCGCCTCGTAGCTCGAATCCCGACGTACTCGACGAGCTCGCTCGCGATTTCGATGGCGATCCGATCGAATAGACACAACCTCTTCGCCCATTCGAGTTCTATGCGAACGACGTATATCAGCAATCCAG
>JANLRK010000629.1:0-1612 GCA_031361585.1 Pirellula sp.
CATTTTGCCAACGTCCGTCTTTCAACAGGCTGGCTTCAAGCAATTTGTTTTGGTTCGGGACAATCAGGAATGCTGTTTTGGACCGGGCGCAGCTATTTACGATTGCGTGATCATCGAAATGGCCCCTGGAAAGACAACGAATTTCGCCACCCGGGTTGTCACTGTCAAAGGCAAATTTGAAATGGACACAACGTCGTATCAGTATCCAGATGGTGGTTACTACGCAATCTATCGTATGACCGCCGAAGAGGTGAAATGACCCGCCCCCCATTGCTTGAGACCCATTTGCCTTTCCCGCGTCGTCAAGGAAAGGTTCGAGACGTATATGATCTTGGGGACCGGTTGCTCATCGTAAGTACGGATCGCATCAGTGCATTTGATTGGGTCATGCCAAACGGCATTCCCGACAAAGGGGAAGTTCTAACGCGGCTCAGCCTATATTGGTTTGCTGAACTTGGTGTTGAGAACCATCTTTTGGCCGATGTGGTTCCCGACGACGTTCGAACACATGATCCAGATGGAGATTTGAAAGGGCGATGCATGGTTGTGCGCAAGGCAAGCGTAATACCGTTCGAATGCGTCGTCCGCGGCTACCTCGAGGGGAGCGGCTGGAAGGACTATCAAGCGACAGGCCAGGTCTGTGGAATCGAATTGCCAAAAAACCTACGGCAATGCGACTCATTGCCAACACCGCTTTTCACACCTGCAACCAAAGCGGAATCGGGTCACGATGAGAACGTATCCTTTGAAACGATGGTGGCGTCTCTAGGGAGCGAACTTGCAAATGAGCTTCGCGAAAAAACGCTCGGGGTGTATCGCCGGGGTGTTGAACTTGCCAAAAAACGGGGCATCATCATCGCAGACACCAAGCTGGAATGGGGATGGTGGAATGATCGCGTCATCCTCATCGACGAGGTACTAACTCCCGACAGTTCCCGATTCTGGCCAGCCGAAAGCTGGGTGCCGGGCCGTTCGCAAGCGTCATTTGACAAGCAGTTTGTTCGAGAATACTTGATGGGAACGAGTTGGGATAAGAATAGCCCTCCACCTGAGTTGCCAGAATCCATTGTATTGCAAACGCGAGCGAGATATGTCGATGCTTACGAGCGGATAACGGGCGAGAAATTCGTATAGAAAAGCGTTTTTGTGACGTGCTCTTTTTAGCCGAGAAACAGAACGATCCGCAGGGCAAGCCTGTGGTATTTGAACTGACGAGCCAGTTTGCAATAAGCTGCAGATATGTGACCAATGTCAAATGGAAATTCCTGCATGACCGACATACGCAATGAGAAGTGGCTTTGGATCAAGGGAGGGCTGTTTTTAGTCATCACCGTTTTGTCGGTTACGTTACTCTTGTTGGAGCTATCTAATGCAAAACAAGTTCTTCTGTTGCTAGTGTCGGTTTGGGCATGTTGTCGGTCGTATTACTTCGCATTTTATGTCATCGAAAAGTACATCGACTCGAACTACCGATTCGCGGGCCTGATCTATTTACCTCAGTATATGGCGCGACGCTGGAATGGAGCAGTTACAGCGTCGCCAATGGATTCTCCGAGTGCACCTCTCTCTTGGTACGTCTTCTGGCCATGCATGTTCGCAGCCTTCAATTTGA
>JANLRK010000637.1:0-4240 GCA_031361585.1 Pirellula sp.
CTTTAGCTTGCTGATCATCTCGGTCAGAAGCTTTCCCTTCTGACCTCTCCGGAAAAAATTCGCTAGTCCCTCCAGTAGAGCGCTACTTGCACCATCAAGCGCTTCGCCATCGAGCGAGTCCTGAAAGTTATCGATGCTAATCCCCCGGGCTGTGCATTCACTGGCGCACAAACAAAGGACAATGTCTCCTATAAGAAGATTGTCGAGACGCAGGCGACCGATGTTTTGATCGATCTGTGCGACATCGAGGATATTGATATCGCATTGAGCCAGAATTCTCTTGCAGCTTGAATACGAAATACTAAGTGGCCAAGTTCGGCCAAGTGCATCAGTAAAATTTGGCATGGTATTAATTACGGAGTTACCGTTCCTGTGATCCAGGTTGGAGCGTTGGTTGCATACGTTGGTTTGATAGAAACTTCTGTCATGATTGCGTTCTCAAGTTCTTCCTTTCGGCTGAAGTTGAAGATACTGCAAGTGGCTCGGAGTCCTTGGCTTGCCTCACCTCCGGAATCGGCTATCATCTTGCCGTCCATGATTGCAAACTCGACGGGACTGTCCGCAAAGAACGCGGTGTGGAAGGCAATGTGGTCGTCATCGGCCGTGTCCCAGACCATTTGAAATTCGATCGATGCCGACTTGAGCGTACCGATTAAAGCTCGCCAACCATCGTTGCCACGAGTGGTGACGTCGGCTTCACCCTTCTCAATAGTAAGGGTCACATCTTTGACGTTCTTGACTTCGTTCCACGTTGGCGAGGCATATGTCCCCGAATTGCGATAGAGCTTCGCTTTGAGTCCGAGTCGTACCATGATCTTTTTATAAACTCCTTTTTACAGTATCAATCCGTGTTAGTTTGACTGGACTGCAGATGTCCACAGGTCAGGTAATTTCGGCTTCGCTACTTCCAAGGCAGGACCCATGAAGGCACGCTTGGGATAATTGGCAACACCGCCAGTGGCAGCAATTCGGAACAGCACATACTCATCGTGGATCCGCTGTGCTCGCTCGACTTGCTTGGCAGAAACCAAAATGGGTCGTGCGAAACGCTTCGATCTAGGCGATGGTTGGCTTATCTCCCGAATGGGTCCACGCTCTCCAATGGAAAACACGTGGCCTTGTGCGCGTCTGGCTCGGCGTTTAATCCGACCACCGAATTCATTAACCTCTGGCGCCGTAGTTCCATCTTCATTCACAGTATTGGGGAATAAGACCGGACCAATTACAACCGACTTGGTACTGGGATCAAAGACATATAGGATGAAGGTAAGTCCTTGGCCGCGAGGCTTGTGCCTTGATGGAGGCGTACCAGGCGCCGAAGCCTTCTTGCGGGACCGCATACTGTTTTGAGCAACGCGTCGAATTAATCCGCCACCCTTGGCAAGAGCCGAAGCGGTTTTCTTGTCCATGTACTTGGTTACCAAGGCGCGATCAAAGAAGAAATTTTTGGCATGGGCGGGTTTCATCGTGATCATAGGAACGACCTCACGGCAATCGAGATGATCGAAGTGAATTGCTTGTTGTCGCGTAGTAACTGCTGGTCAAAAATGGGGGCAATCTTGGCCTCCAGGACGCAGGAGACATTGTCTAGTTGTGCTCCATCAAGTTTAAGTGACATGGAATCAACTAGCGCCACATACGGATCAATGCCAGCCAGGGTCGGATCAACCCTAGCCAGCACGCCGATTTGGATAATTGAATTCTGCTGGTTTATTGAGCGGGTCAAGTTGCTGCGTTCTACTTCAGCTGGCACAACGCAGACCTTGACCCCTTCCTCAAGCTCAGGCAGCGTAAACTTCGGTTGGAAGTGGCGGACGGCTTCGAACCGCATTTCATAGTCGCCGTTCTTCGAACCCTCGTTCAGAATCTCGACGATCTTGTCGCAAAGTCCAAGGATAAGCGGCATTGTCATACGAGGTCCTCATAGTCAGCGTTTGCCTCGTCTGGGACGGTGCACGTTCGGTCATGCAGGGTTTTACCGGTTACAAGATCAATCAATCGAAATCGGTATTTTCCAACGCCAGGAACGCTTGACCATGGCAAGTCAACCAGTAGTAAACCGAAGTCGTCCAATAGGCCATCAAATGCTACATATGAAAACGCGGACTCGGCGAGTCGGCCAGCTGTCCCGCAGGTGATCACAACACGTGCCGCAATCGGGATCGCACCGCGGCGGGCCCGAAGCTGCACACGACAAACATTGGCAACGCTCGGTGGTGCGATCACCGGAGGAACGAATATGGTCGCGTCGATTATCGACCAAGGGATCCCGGGATAGGCGACTCCGTTTCGCAAAGGGAACGGCAAACCATTTGGATTCGAGACGCCCGACAACTGAGCCCAATAATCGCCGGTCACATAAGATCCTAGGGTGTATCGATAGATTGTCGGGTCAATACCATCAGGAACGCCAGCAATGGAAGACCCTACGGACGCGCCAGGAACGTCCGAACCAACAACCCTAGTTAAGAGTTGGATCGGTGCTGTTTTTCCTGGAGGTAGTTGTAGTTCGAGTGCCATTTTTTGTGGTACGACGCCTATATCGCCAATCGATAGACTGCATTGATCCTCCAAATCACGCCGGTATACACTACTTGGTCTAGTCGACTCGCGTTATTTGAACCGGCTTTTCTCTTGCTTCTTTTTCGAGTCTTACTAGCTCGTCCTTCGCAGAGTCAATGACCTGCAGGATTTGAGCCTTCGCCAACACTTGGCATCGATCAGCAGTATCAACCAACGTCCTTAGGTAGTTGGCGTCTGCTAGGTCCAAGTTTAGCGGTTCGTCGTGATCTAACGATTCTGCCCATGCCCACAGCTTTAGGGCTTTGTCTTTGGTGCCGGGACCAGTCTCGGACGCAAGGATAGACGAAAGTATTTTGCCTACCGTTTCTTCGGTCTTTGGCTGGAACGAAAGGGTCTTAAGCTGAGTGTTGAAGTCAAGTTGCATGGTTAGTTATGCAGTCCGTAGTTAGTGAGTTGATTACAGAGGGTGTTGATGCGAGTTATCGCTGTAGGTAAGTCGGTTGACCGCTGCGTGAGTTTGTCTAGCGATTGGTGCAACACCAAAGAAACTAAGAGCAGTCGACGTGAATACCATAGGCATGTAAGCGTTGTTAGTGCCGTTGATTGCTTGTACTTGCAATTCCGTAGCACTACTAAACACTCGGACTCCGCATGTCGTACCAGTCGCCATTAACAGATAGTCAGCATCGGAATATCCGGTGATGTCTAACCAAGCTCTCGGAGTTGCGAGACTGGAGTTGATTACAGTCTTACCTCGCAGGTTGGTTTCGACAGTTGCGACATTACCTATGACAACTTGATAGTCTTTAGTTGTTTGGACATCGTAGCCGATGCCGATAGATAGATACGCATTAACCCTTTGAGATGCGCCGGACCCTGCCGATGTTCCTATAAATGTGTTTCGTGAACCAGTGGTTAGACTGAATCCACCGTAGTTTCCGAAACAAGCATTGTCGCCTGTTGGATTACCAATACCAGCTTGAGAGAAGTTGTACAGTCCAAGATATCCGAACACGCAATTGTCATTGCCTGTGATTGCATAACCCGCATAGTGCCCAAAAATGTGGTTACGACTCCCGCTAACGCAAGTCCCTAAGGCACCATTGCCGAACATCTGATTGTAATCGCCAACTGTTAGCAGATTGCCGCATCCACGGCCGAACGCATTTGTTTCCAATCCCGTCGTTAGCTTGTTCAGGCACACGTATCCGAATGCAGCACTACCACTACCAAGATAATCTCTTAACGTCGAATCACCGAATGCGGTGTTGTTTCCACCAGTAACCGAATACGTCAACGACAAGCGGCCGTAACCCATATTGCCAACGCCAGACTGGCTTCGCCTGCCTGCTTCTGCCCCCATGAACTGACTATCGCCACCAGAGATGTTGGCTATGAAGCAATCCATCCCGATAGCGATATTTCCGCCGCTAACAGCGTTATCAAAGCTGTTTCCGCAACGACCTACCGGCCCAATGTACAAATTTGACTGGTTCGGGAAGTACCGAATCAACGCATTGCTAGCTCGACCTTCCCATCGCGTTCCTGAATACTCAAGATTTAGGTCTACCGTAGTACCGGCAGGTATTTCCATATTCGTGATGGACAATCCTGTGCTTAATTCATAATACGTTGGAACCGTTACTAATCTAGAAAGACCATCGATTGGATAGGTAGGGTCGGAAGTAACTCGAACTGTCGTGCGCGTGCCAGCCGT
>JANLRK010000100.1:0-5452 GCA_031361585.1 Pirellula sp.
ATCGCAATTGGTCGTTGTATTCGAACGGGAATGCAGAAATCGTCTTTATCAAACCGAGTCAATCCATTGTTACAATGGCGATGGACACCTGGATGCGCGATAGCAAAATGCGGTAACAAACTATGGGGACTCGAATCGGTATTTTTGGCGGCTCGTTTGATCCGATTCACTATGGCCATTTGCTTTTGGCTGAGCTCTGCAGTGAATCGATGGAGTTAGAGCATGTGCGCTTTCTGATCGCAAACCTATCGCCTCTCAAAACGGGCAATGCTCCGGCTAAGAACCAAGACCGCATGGAGATGGTTCAACTGGCTATCGGCGGCAATCCGAAGTTTAGAATCGACACGCGTGAAATGGATCGCGGTGGGATAAGCTACACCATCGACTCAGTACGATCCATAGCCGCAGAGTCCCCAGGTTCCGAATTGTTTTTGCTGATGGGAGCTGACACACTAGCGGATATCTCCAAGTGGCGAGATCCTCTGGAGCTTTTTCGATTGGTTACTCCCATCGTCATTTCACGAGGGGGAGTTGGCGATCCGAATTGGGATGCATTGAAGCCGTATGTCGATTCGATTCGGCTCAACGAAATCATCAAAGCCAAGGTTACAGCGCCGCAAATCGAAATCAGTTCGTACGATTTAAGAGATCGCGTCCGGCGCGGCAAGAGTATCCGCTACCAAACTCCGCCTGCGGTGGAAATGTTTATTCGAGAACATCAGCTTTTTCGCAACTAGCCTCGTCGATTCATCACTTTGGGATGGACAAATCCGCGTCGAAGCTACGTGATTTCGGTCGGTCCCATTTCGCAGGAGATATCAAAAAAAGAACCTGGGCTTGCAGACATCCTGCAAGCCCAGGCTGGGACTAAATTACTGCTCGCCAAGCTCCGAAGTTATTTCGTCGGCTTCAAGCGAGTGGGGTTGAGGCTGCTTGTCCTACGCAGCCCGCCGGCATACTTAGGACGCCTCACCCCTTTGGCCAGTACAGAATGATTTCACTAAGTCACCTCCTTTCAATAAGAGCCAGATCTCCGCTACCGCTCAGCCAAGAACAGCGTAGCATCGATACTGAAACAGTCGTCGCGACGCGTTTCGCAGCACTACATCTCAGTTTATTCAAACTGCTATCCAAAAATCAACTAGGGGTTCGAGCAAGTTTGCCAAACAAATCGAATTAGTCCGATTGTACGGTTCTTTTCCACCTTTTTCTTTTCTCTTCCATTCCGAAGGGGGGTACATAGGTGGCCAGGGCCGTGGACCTGGTAATGCGGGTCATTCGCGTCCGGGATTTCTTAATAGGTGCCAGGCACGTGCCAGGCACCTGAAAAAGGTGTCACACCTGAAAAAGGTGTCACACACCTGAAAAAGGTGTCAACCTGCACACCTGAAAAAGGTGTCACCTGAAAAAGGTGTCAGGAACCGTTTATTGACAATTTAACTTGAGTTTGCTAATTTGCTTGAATCATGGGAAGACCAAAGCGAGCAGCAGATGGCGGTTTGATTTATCACGTACTCAATCGTGCGAATGCTCGACTCCCCATCTTCGAGAAAGACGCTGACTACGAAGCTTTTGAGCGAATACTGAAGCAAGCTGTTGATCGCACCGGGACAAGGTTGCTGTCGTATTGCTTAATGCCCAACCATTGGCATCTGATTGTCCTTCCGATGGAAAACGGTGAACTATCGAAGTTTACCGGGTGGTTGACGCTGACGCACACTCAGCGGTGGCATGCCCATCGTCATTCGGCAGGCGAGGGGCATGTCTATCAAGGGAGATTCAAATCGTTTCCGATTCAGGATGACCAGCATTTTATCACAGTCTGCCGCTACGTAGAGCGCAACGCGTTACGAGCAAATCTAGTCACAATTGCGGAAGACTGGAGATGGAATAGTCTATGGAGATGGTCAAAGGGAACGACCAAAGACAAGCAGTTACTGTCTCCCTGGCCGGTGCGTCGGATTGCTAACTGGATCGAGTACGTTAACCAGCCGCAAAGTGATTCGGAACTGTCGGGGATCCGAAAAAGCGTCAAGCGAGGTTGCCCACTAGGAAACGAATCGTGGTCAAGGAAAATCATTACAAGACTTGGATTAGAAAGCACGCTTCGGCCCCAAGGAAGACCCAAGAAATCAAAAAACGGTTCCTGACACCTTTTTTGCTGACCGGTGGAGATACGCTGTCAACGCGAAGATTTTTGGGAGAGCAAGCCGGGCACTAAGTCTTCAACGCACGGATCGATGACACTAAGTTGGAAAACGAAATTCTGCGATGATGAAGGGATAGTCGATCAACGCGTATTTACGCCTAAGGCCCTATCGTTTGAGGAAATCAAATCAAGTTTCGAAGTCGGGCGCAAACGTAAACCGCCGATTAGCGGCGTTCGATAATTGTTTGGGACTTATCGATTGAGGATCGGTGATCTCGCTCAGGATTCGATTTGGCAGAAAGATGGTAGGTAAAAGATGAATGACATCGGCTTGCATCCATCGAATCAACCAAGTCTTTGGCCCCATTTTTGGTATCGATCACAATACTAGCCGAAAACCGTGGGCAAACGCCCTATCCCCAACTCGAATGGGAACGAATTGTTAGATAACGCATTAAGTCGATTTGCACCACGAATGATACGAACGACACGAAAAAATGGCCCAAATACAGTGCCGAAAATATAAAATATAGTTGACTGCGATCGAAGGATACACGCTTCGGTTAAAACCACCGAAGCAATTAGATCGATCGTCATGGAATTGCGATTTTCCCCTTTTGTGTATTTAGTGTTTTTCGTGGTTTGCAGAATCGCGACGGAGTGCGCGACGATTTGCACCACGAAAGTCTTCGGCCAAGTTGCCGGTTCTAGTCCGCTATGTTTGGGACTTATCGATTGAGGATCGGTGATCTCGTTCAGGAATCGATTTGGCAGAAAGATGGTAGTTAAAAGATGAATCCCATCGGCTGGCATCCATCGAAAAACCAAGTCTTTGGCCCTATTTTTGGTATCGATCACAATTCTGGCCCAAAACTGTGTAGCTCCCTGCAGCAAATAATCCGTAACAGCCTAGCGTCCGACTTGGACCGACTTATGATCGACGCCCCATTTTTTACCTGCCATTTTTCTGCCTGACTCTTTGTTGGGTTAAGCAAGTCAAAACCAGCGGATCCATTCCACACTAGCGATTCCTTGGAAAGCAGTTATACTAATGCCATATGAATTCAGAACCAATTGTTCAACAAGTTTTAAAACTTGTCTACGCGGCTGACTACAAGCCGTGCAAGCCTCGCGTCATCCACAAGAATCTTAAGCTCCCTGACGAGGACTATCGCCCGCTTCGGCGGGCAATCAAGCAGCTGATCCGAGACGGTCAAGTTACGTTTGGCCCGAATCATTTAGTGCTGCGAGCCAATGCGTCGAGCGATGGCAAGTCGACCCATCGAGTAACTAAAGTCGAACGCCTGGAGCCACTTGAAGACCAAAATGTCGAGCTTGGGTTCGAGGCCGAAGAGAGTCTACCCATTCCCAGGCCCACCAAAACGAAACGGGAACGCAATGAAGTTACCGGCATCTATCGAACGGCCCCTTCTCGCGACTTCGGATTCGTCAGGCTTTCGCCCGTCGTTGGAGAAACTAAGACCGACGACGTTTTTATTCCTCCGCCTGCGACCCTCGGGGCGATGGACGGTGACACCGTAAGCATTCGCATCGTCCGATCCGGTAAAGACGGAAAGATCGAGGGTGCTGTCGAAGAAATTGTGGCACGTGCACGTCGCGAGTTCTCAGGAACCTATCAACTCGTGGACGGCAGGTCGCTTGTATGGCTGGACGGTGCCAACCTTGAGTATCCGATCGAAGTTGGTGACATACGCGGCTTGCCACTAAACGATCAAGACAAAGTCATCGTCGAACTGGTCCGTTTCCCTGACACCTTCCATGCTGGTCAAGGGGTCATTCTCAAGGTGCTAGGTAGTAGCAAGAACCCTGCCGTCGATACCATGGCGGTCATGCACCAGTTTGGCTTACCCGAAATTTATCCAGAAGCCGCACTCGAGGTGGCACGTCATCAAGCGGATCTATTTGACGAAGATATCATTCCTGAAGGACGAACCGATTTGCGGCTCGTGCCAACACTGACTATCGACCCCATCGACGCTCGCGATTTCGACGATGCTATTTCATTGAGCAAGAACGAGAAGGGGAATTGGGAACTTCAAGTTCACATTGCGGACGTTTCGCACTTCGTCCCAGTTGGATCGGCGCTCGACGAGGAAGCTAGGAAGCGTGGCACGAGTGTTTACTTGCCTGACCGCGTCATACCGATGATCCCAGAAACGATCAGCAACCACCTGGCGTCTTTGCAGCCAGATCGCAATCGATTGGCGAAAACCGTGTTCATGGAGTATACGCCTGACGGAACCCTTATTCATACGCGTACGTTTAACAGTGTGATCCGCAATCAGCACCGATTTAACTACGAACAGATCGACAACTTTCTCGAGGATCGCGAAGCCTGGCGAACCAAGCTCAAGCCTGAGATATTTCAAGTTGTTTCCGACATGTACGATCTGGCGATGTTGCTGAGGCAAATTCGCAATACAAAGGGGGCATTGGAGTTAACATTGCCGGAAGTCAAAATCGACTTAGACAAAACGGGCAAGGTCCGCGGGGCACACTTGGTACTGCATACCGAGAGCCACCAGATGATCGAAGAGTTTATGTTGGCAGCCAATCAAGCGGTCGCATCGTGGCTTGATTCATTGGAGCTTCCCTTTTTGCGTCGGGCCCACGCGCCGCCGAACCGTTTGAAGATGCGACGCCTCAATGATTTTGTGCGAGCGCTCGGTATTCAAGCTGAAAACATGGAGGATCGCTTTGAGATCCAGCGAGTCGTAAATGCTGTACGTGGAAAGACGACCGAATACGCAGTCAACTACGCGATCTTAAAGAGCATGTCTAAAGCTGTCTATCAAGCCGAATTCGAACGCCATTACGCGCTCGACATGTCTCATTACTGTCACTTCACAAGCCCCATTCGCCGATACCCTGACTTGGTAGTACATCGAATCGTCCAAAAGCTGATCGAGGGCAAACCGGCCCGCGAAAACGAACAAGTGCTTGAGCACTTGGGGCAGCAATGCAGTGATGCTGAGCAGAATGCCGAACTGGCTGAGCGAGAATTGATTCGAGTGAAACTTTTGCACTTCATGGCAAAGAAGCAAGGCGAGGTGTTGCATGGCGTTGTGTCAGGCGTTCGTCCGACGGGGGTTACTGTCCGAGCTATTGAGATTCCGGTCGACGGTTTGATTCCTGTTAAGTCATTGCCGAATGATCGCTATCGATTTGATCGCGACACACACACGTTAGAGGGCTACAAGTCCGGTAACCGTTTCCGGCTTGGCGACGAGTTGATAGTCCGAGTCGAAAGGATCGACACGGCCAAGCGACATTTGATCTTCG
>JANLRK010000001.1:0-14751 GCA_031361585.1 Pirellula sp.
GATGCACTACCAAACAGCTTAGTAAAAACCGCATGCGATTGGCACCATAACCCCATGGAAACTGCTGAAATTGAGAGAAAAAAGAGAAAACAGGACAAATTCCATCTTGTTTTGGTACCATCCAACGATGAATCCGGAGACATAAAATAGGGGACGAACATGATCAACGTAGCATTCTTCGATATAGATGAAACGCTGCTTCACATGGGAAAGCCCATACCCGGCGTGCTCGATGCACTCAAATCCATAGCTCAATTGCATACGGCAACTGGCCTCCCATTATTGTTGGGGGTCGTATCCGACTACGAAATGCCAACACAACCAGTAACCGAGGCGAAGATCGTTGCGCTCGAAACACAGTATCGCAAGGCTGTTTTGGAGCCAACAGGCCTAGCCAACTACTTTGACCCTTTCGAAACCAAAGTTACGATTTCTTCGCGAGCTGGAGTCTCCTTGCCGAATCGAAGTGTGTTCGAGAATGCATTGGATCGACTGCACTCGTCAGCAGCGCTTGACGAGTGTTTATACATTACCGGGGAGGTGAACCATCTTGCTGAATACAATCGCTACGGCATGATTCCGATTCGGTTCGGTTCGGCCGTTCCCGGAATTCATTGTTTCACGAATTGGTGCGATGCCCCGCTATTACTGGCTAACATTGTGACACCGGACGACATGCATAACATTGCTATGGCTATCGCTCCTGCCTTGGCATCGCATCATGGACTAAACGCGTTCGCCTCCACGGGCATTCATGGCAGAGTGATTCATGGCCGAGCTAACCAACTGTCGCAACTCAACGATCCTAGGTTAGGTGCGCTTGACGGCATTTACGTCGAGCGCCCGGCAGAAGTAACCGTCGCGATCACGTCGAAAGGGGGTTTAGGAAAAGTTCAGACAGCGGGGCCTGGTCCGGACGAAGTATCAGATGCTGTCAATTTCGTACATACGCTAATGCAGGGTGGACGGATCGCGCATCAAGGTGAGTCAAGGGGAACCACCCATGCTGTGCAAATGGACGCCAACGGCAGAGAGGTTTTGATTCGCCAACGGTATGCCGCATGTTAATTCAATGTATCGTCTTCATCGTCGGAATCTGATCCGACGATGAACTCTTCGCCGCCAACCAAAACACGATCGCCGGGCCGAAGCTTTTTGCCACGTCGTATTTCGATGATGCCATTCACCAAAACGGCACCCGACTGAATCAAATGCTTAGCCTGTCCTCCGGACTGCGTGACCTCTGCAAGCTTAAGAAACTGATCGAGCTCGATGGTCTCTTCCCCCATTTTTGGATCATCCGGTTCATTCATCAAAAAATCGATCGTTTCGATAGGGAGACATATCCAGTGAAGAACGGCACTCCGTGCCGTTTTTCTCGGCACGGAGTGCCGAGCTACACTTAAGACGCACTAGAGCCTAATCCATGGAACGCAGAGTGCAAAGGTCGATTTGCTAGCGATGGAAACGCATTCAAAATCCGCAATATCGGCAATGTCTTCGTATTCAGCTTTATTTTCCTGCCGGACAAACCGATGTTTCAAGAACGGGGTCGCCCGGCACGAGTGCCGGTAGAACGTTACGTCGGGATTCCATGTTTCGCAAAGAATTCAGTAGGACCATGCTTATTCGGATCAGCAGAAATTCAAAGCGAATCATTGCGATCCTTACCCAGCATCGCAAGCCGACGCAGGTTTCGTTAGGTATAGCTATCGGGATCATGCTGGGGCTAGTACCCATGGACAACCTGATTGTATTTACACTATTGGTTGGTCTGATTTGCCTCCGTATAAATCAACTTGCAGCATGCTGCACAGCGGTCGCGATCAGTTTACTGGGTGGTTGGCTTAACCCGATAATAGGTCGCATTGGTACAGGTTTGCTGGATCAGCTTCTAGTTAGTGACAGCATTGTAACCCTATACCGTTTCCCGATACTTCCTTGGATATGTCTTGAGAATCCACTGGTCATGGGCGGCGTAGTCGTGGGCCTCGTGACACTGCTACCATCCTATGTTATTTGCAGATGGTCGTTTAACAGGGCAATGCAGCGATTAGAGAGTATTGCCCTAGAGCAAGTCGCAAACGATGCAATCCAGTATCGAAAGTTGGTAGCCGACCAGTCCAAGTATCGACAGGAGAAGCCGACACCCTCCCTAAAACTGATTTCAGAAGCGACCGATGTCGAAGTTAGTACGAATCGAAGCCTTATTTCAAACTCAGACGCGGTCGATAACAACGCCAACGCCGCTCTTGCAAAAGTGCATCTTGAGACGGAACCCATCAAGTCGAATGGAGCATCTTTCCAGCGAGTCGAGCGCAAAATCAAACAACGAACCATGCCGACCATTTTCACTGGCGAAGTCGTTTCGGATGGAAATGACACGATACTTCGAGAGACTGTCATCGAGGTGGTTCGCTATCGCCGACCTATCAGCTTGCCGCGAGTCTCAACAAATACTGAACAAGACTCCGGTGCCGATTCTCAAACACCAGGAACTTTTATGCCAGTTGCAAACACAGCGACCAAGACTTCTAAGGATGCTGCGAACAATTCGAACGCATTGAACAAAGCTGTCACAGTTGGCCAATCCATTGCGTTTGACTCGAGCCACGCATCGAGCCAAGCTAACAACCGCGACGAGTCTTTGCGATATCTCCTTTGGCATATCAATGGTTCGAGAGAGAGTGTTAGAAAATCCTCGGAGAAAACTGCATGACGATTCGTCGACGAATACTAGTCGCGACTCTGACCATTGCGGGCGGGGTATGCTGCTTTCAACCCGTTATGCGAGCACGAATGCAGGCTCGACTTTCCGAAATACTTGGGGGAAGGGTTGAAATTGGTTCTTCGAAGATCTCCTTTTTGGATAGCACCATCGCGTTCCGTGACATCGAAATTCAACCGGTCGGTTCGGATCAGGTGAGCAAAATAGATCATGCGGCGCTAAGATTTAGCTGGAACAGCATGCTCTTTCGAAATTTGAAAATTGAGAGGTTGTTGGCGTCGGATGTGCATTGGAAAATTGCAGATCCAAGCCGCGACGTTATTCCAACTGCATGCGAAAGCGAAGCCCCAAGTGTTCAGGCGAGTCCTGACCCGAATACGACATTGGCTAGCAGTGTCGACTCAATCATTCAGCCAATAAAGCTGAAAATCGTTGAGGAAGCTTCGAAGCAAAGCCGTGTGCAACTCGACGTCGCGTCACGGATTAGGTCTGTATCGGAACGCGTAACAAGAGCAATGCCCAGCGATGGTTCCTTTAATATTTTGAGGCAGCCCTCCATTGCGGACGAAGCGAAAAAGGAACTTGCTGTGATCAAGCAATTGATGGCCGAAGATCGACTTGCTAGAAAGGAAAACGAAAAGGCAGTGAGTTCGATGAGGAACTCTGCACAGAAGAACTTCGTAACGATCTTAGGCAGCGTACGAGATCTGGATTCGATGAAAGCCCAGAACGACTCGATTCAGCTTGCGAAATTTGCCGTGGCTAAGGAGTGGAATAGGAACCGTTCGGTTGTCCATACGGCATTGATATGCCTAACAGCTTTGCAAAACCCGATTGCAAAGCAAAATACGCTCATGGAACAAGAGAAGCAAGTTTCGCGAATTCCCAATTCGGAGATCCTAACTAAGCTCCCGGTCGGCTTCACGCGATGCGTTGCTGGCAAGGTCAATGGAGACGTCCAGTTTCCGAATGTTGTAATGGATTCGAGTGTCTCAACCTCAGCATTTGTACTCCAATTCTGGAACTTATCCAGTCGCAATTTTACCGAACGAGAGAAACCTGCAATCGCCTTGAAGGTAAATCGAGAGGGAGTCAAGAACGAAGGTCCCTGGTTGGTCTGTACAGCCCAAATAGTGGACATACCTCAGTCGGAAGCCACTCAAATCCAAGTCGCACTTGAGCGAAAAGTGAATGGACAAAGCAAAGGTTTAACAACGATCCAACACGCGAATCAAGGCTGGGCGGCCACAGTCTCGTTGCCGATTCAAAGTTGCTTTGAGTTTCCTACCACCGAATCGCTTGTTGACAAAAATACACTATCGGGTGAAAAGGCAATCGTCATTGCCAAATTGATGGGAAAGATTCTTGCCGATGGAAACCCACAGGACGACCTTGTGATCGACGTCGAAGACGCAAGCATCAACGCGTTGGAAGCCATTCTTAGGCCTGGATACGCCTTGGACTCAGAGAAAAAACGAGCCCAAGCGTCTATTCGAGGCACTGAGCTACTCAACGGCGAGTTGCTAAACATCAATTCTCGTTGGGATCAGTTAGGAGACGAACACTCTCGTGCACACGAGGGCTGGGAAGCGAGTCTCTCAGCGCTGAACGAGCAGCTTCAGCAGCTCGAAACGACCTTCAAGCGGACGTCGCGTGCCTCGAGTGGAAATTCTCGGTGAGGGGGGCGAAGGCCAGTGTAGATACAGAGGTCCCAACTGTTCCCGCCCAGCGTTTCCAACTTCGTTTCCGAACAAGTTCGAGCGATGTTGACGCAGAGATTTGGTTTAGACAACTGCACCGGTATGTGCGTTGATCAGCTATCTTTTAAACATGCGATCATTAAGTAGAATGGCAACTTCTCGCCAGAAAAAGTCAGCCGTTCCCTCCGAAATCGATTCAAACCCACATGCAAAACAAACGACTTGGCAATTCCGACATGTTTCTTTCCCGATTGGGAATCGGCGCTTGGGCCATCGGAGGCGCCGGGTGGGCTTTCTCCTGGAGTTCACAGGATGATCGCGATTCGGTCAAGGCGATTCACGCTGCGTTGGATGCTGGAATGAATTGGATCGATACGGCGGCCGTATACGGACTTGGCCATTCAGAAGAAGTAGTCGCTCAAGCGCTACGTGGCTATTCTGGAAAGCGTCCCTTCGTGTTTACTAAGTGTGGTAGGAATTGGAATCAAGAGCGACAAATCCAAAAGGACTTGAGGGCAACATCCATTCGTCAAGAATGTGAGAATAGTTTACGTCGATTGCAAGTCGAAACCATTGACCTGTATCAAATCCATTGGCCTGAGCCGGATGATTCGATCGAAGAAGGTTGGGCGGCTGTTGCGGCGCTTCAAGAGGAAGGCAAAGTGCGTTGGATCGGTGTCTCCAATTTCAACGTCCCCCAGTTGGAAAGAGTGCAAAAGATCGCGCCAGTCACTTCTCTCCAACCCCCTTACTCTCTCTTGCGGCCAGACATCGAGCTTGAGATCTTGCCGTATGTGCGTCAACAACAAATCGGCGTTCTAGCTTACTCGCCGATGGGTTCTGGAATGCTGACTGGAGCCATGACCCATGAGCGGGTTGCGAACTTGCCACCTGATGACTGGCGAATTCGAAACATGCAGTTTCAAGAACCGCTTCTCTCACGAAACTTGAAGCTAGCTGGAAAACTAGGTGACATCGGCGCGCGGCATGGCCGTACCGCTGGTGAAGCGGCACTCGCTTGGGTTCTTCATCAACCCGCCATTACTGCGGCCATTGTTGGCATTCGAACCCCTGAGCAGGTTGAAGGTATTCGCGGTGCATTAGAGTTTCGATTGTCCGAAACGGAAATTCAGGAAATCGATAGTTTTCGCAACGCGCTATGAGGCTTAACCAGGGGTATACGTATCGCCATGTGCTTGGCCCAGGCCCCATCAACAGTAGCCAACTGCACAAAGTTGCATAAAAAGTTACTCGCATGCTATTCATGACCTATCTTTAATCGGTCATTGAAAATTCGTGGAAAAATACTGTATTTCGATAAGCATAAGGGCCTGTTAGCGTGGAACTACAAAAGTATCGTCTAATCACACGTAGCGATTTTGACGGGTTGGTCTGTGCAATGTTGCTCAAGGAAATGAATATTCTCGGCGAAATCAAATTCGTGCATCCGAAGGACGTCCAGGATGGGAAAATCGAAGTCAACGAGTTTGATATCCTAACGAACCTTCCCTACGTTCCAGGTTGCCATCTATGTTTCGATCATCACAACAGTGAAGAGGAACGAGCCGGCGGCGAAAAGCGAGCGAACCACGTTCTTGAAGCCAGCGCCGATTCCGCTGCTCGCGTCGTTTACAACTATTACGGTGGCGACGCCCGGTTCCCTGCCATCCAGCCCGATATGATGAAGGCAGTCGACAAAGCCGATGCTGCACGCTTCACGCTTGTCGATGTTTTGAACCCACAAGGTTGGGAACTCCTATCGTTTTTGATGGACGCTCGTACTGGCCTTGGTCGCTTTCGCAATTTCCGCGTTTCGAATTACCAATTGATGATGGCGCTTATCGACTATTGCCGCGATCATACGATCGAAGAGATTTTAGCGCTACCTGACGTCGCTGAACGGGTCGACTTGTATCGAGAGCATAACGAAGCGTTCAAGGCACAAGTCGATCGTTGTGCGCGAGTCCACGGGAATCTTGTTGTACTGGACTTGCGAAGCGAGGATACCATCTACGCCGGAAATCGTTTTTTGATTTACGCAATGCACCCTGAGTGCACCATTTCCATGCACGTGCTCTGGGGTTTGAAGCAACAGAACACAGTGTTCACGATCGGAAAATCAATCTTCAATCGTTCGTCGTCACTCGATATTGGTAGCCTGTGCCTTGAGTATGGTGGAGGTGGACACCAGAATGCAGGCACATGTCAAGTCGCCAACGAAGTTGCCGAAGCGGCTCAAGCGGAAATTGCCGAACGGATTACTGAGTTCGACGTGTTAACGCTCGTTTGCTAGTACCCGACATCCGTTGTTTGCAGCGTTTGCTTCGAGGCGAACGGTGCAATCTACAATACAGCCTACTTTCTTGGCCGTGATGGTATGGAGATCTGTCGTTAGGAAAGCGGCAAGCTGAAATCTACCGAATACCACAGGCTTGCCCTGTGGATCTTTCTGCTTCCAGGCTACAACTCGGTGCCGGTCTCGACTGATTCAGTTTTTCCCTAATAGTTTGGCAGAAAAATGGCAGGTAAAAAATGGGGCCAAAGACTTGGTTGTTTGTTTCCGGACAGCCGACTGCATTTATTTTTGACCCAACATGGCGAGAGACGTTAACACTTTACGAATTGAGTATCATTGGGCTTCAACGAGCCGGCTTTGTCCCATGCGGACATAAAATTTCTGGTAACATTGGTCCTTGGTGACATTCGACTCGCACTAAATGCCCATGTAGCAACCCCAATTGCTGCTAATAAGTTAAGGGAATTGGGTTCCGGGACAGCAGTGAAATTCACCGTTAAAGTCGGCTGCAGTCCAATTGCGGATTCGCGAGATCCAAATACCCTCGCGTCTCGGTTGATCGTTTCATTCTCAGTTTTAAGAATCCATCCGAAATTCGAATTGGGTGTCGTCAGCCAATTTTGAACGTCTGCCACCATACCTGGCTGCGAACTGAAGGTATAGACGGTGTTGTCTGTGACACCAATGGTTGCGATGCCGCTTGTCGTGGCAAAGTCGCCACCGGGCAAGGTCCATGAAAGCGGAGCGGTGCTTGAAAACTGTCGGAAGTTCCAGGTCGCATCTCCATTGGTCGGAGGGGCACCCTGTCCGGATCCAACGGATGTCCCTTGCCCCCAACCGGCCGCAAGACGATGCAATTCAAAGTTTTCCGCCGTCGATGCCAAACCGTGCCTCGTCTGAGTCAAAGCGAGTGAGACAGAATTGATGGTCGAGCCAACCGGTATGCTGGAAAGGTCAAATTGCAAAAGTGCCCGCCTTAGGACCCCGCCATTTGTTCTTCCTGCGAAAAGACTTCCCAGGGCATTGCTGTTGTTGTTTTCACTGTAGATCGAATTGTCTTGACTCGGTTTGATATCGATGAAATCTGCTCTGACTTGCGTACTCCACCCCGCAAAAAACATAGACGATCCGATCACCATCGATGGCAAAAAACTCTTCATCGTTACTCGCGCTTCCAAATAACTGCGTACAAATGCATACAAAAAAACACTGCTCTGAGTGTCAAACAATTACCCAATGCTAATTGCTGCAGTTTCTCTGGGAGTGATCAAATCTCAATCTTCTAGAAATTTAATGACATTTGCCATCCGGCAGAGAAATTGCCACTCGAAAAGTACCTTTCATCGCGCCGCATCCTACTTGAATTTGACAGTCGTTTTCGCTTTCACCAAATCCAGAAGTTGTTTCGGTGTTGTGAACCGAGACCAATTGAGGAAGTCCGAGGACTCCTTGTCGCTGCGAGGCGATTGCTCAAGCGTTAGAGAATCCAATCTGCCTTCAAACAACGAGGCAAAGGCCCCGACCTCCGTCATCTCCAAACCAACCTCGAAATGGAGAGGAATCGAGCTCAAATCTGGCAAACTGCGCAAAGCCAGCGACGCGCGATGCACATCCCAGACTTGGGAACTTGCTAGTGTAGAACCCAAGAGCATGAATCGCCGTCGGACGTGTGTCCGGTATTTTTCATCCTCACCCAACGCCGTTATGCCAATCCCGCGCGGCGCGAAAATCGCATAAGCGGCCTTGCCCTGGCGAATCTCGCTCATCCATTGTTGAAAGCGTGCTGCGTTGCCCGGCTCAACACTTCTGTTTAAGTCGATTTTTGCGGATTCCAATTCCTCCCTGAGGACCGTAGCAAACCCAACTCGGCCAAGCTCCATTTGAACTTTCCATTTGGAATGATCCACGACCTCCAAGTGAAGGGACTCTAGCTCCATCCCGACTGGCTGCAACAAATAGAATCGAAGTAGAATGCCTGGTTGACTCTCAAATTCATACGCTCCCAAACGAACTCCACTCGCCTCGCCATGCGAAAGTTCTTTTAGCTGGAAGGGGGCTACACCACCATTGGCTTCCTCACGGGGCCAAGCCCCGAACGTTTTCTTCCTCAGTAACTCGATTGCTCTTTCCGAATCGAAGGAATTGGACTCAACGGCAAGATTCGTAAAGCCGTCGTAGCAATGACTAGTGATTTCATCTTTCGGTAGTTGCTGAAAGACCTTGAGCTCCTGCGGATCGAATAATTTCTCTGCGTAGTTCGATATCGGGACGTCTTCTTTTTTGAGCCATTTGTTAAACCACCGCATGACGGGCAATTGCAATTCCTGAGTGTCCTTATGGAGCCCCTCGGTAATTAGCAAGCCTAGTTTGTCGTGAGCATCGTAAAGATCGTAAACCTTTCGCACTTTGGAGTGCACTCGAACGACACCATCCAGCGGAAATATTGGGTCCTTATCGGTGTTGCAAATCAGCAGTGGCCTTGGTGCGACCAGTGCAGCAACTTGGGCGTAGTCCCATCGATAGGTGTTTAACATGAACATGCAATCGCAATGGCCCTCGACACATCCGTCGTCGACATGGTTTTGCAAATCGGTGATGCCGGCGACTGGGCAAGCCACTTGAATTCGCTCATCGAGCGCTGCTGCCCACCATGAGTAGGCGCCACCACCGCTTCGCCCTGTAACACCGATCCGTTGAGCATCTACGTCCGGTCGCGATTGAAGGTAATCGAGAGCGCGAATGCAGTTCCACGCTTCGGCACCCGCAGAAGTATATCCCTGTGAATTCCACCACCACATCCCTTTGTTATGAGTGCCATGATGAATGCCTTCGATTTCACCCAGCTGGACACTGTCGAGAATAATGCACACATAGCCATTTTTGGCAAACCAGATTCCGTGATGTTGGTAGGTTACCTTGTTGCCGTAACTAATGCCGTCAACCTTCACTTGTCCATGTCCACAAACATAGAGAATTGCCGGTACGGGCTTTGTCGTTCCTTTAGGAATGTAGACATTGGCGGTTGCGTACAAACCTGGACGCGATTGGAAGTGAAGCTTCTCGATCCTAAAGTCCTCGTGGTCAAGCGTTCCTGTGACGGTAGCATGAAGTTCGGTTCGTGTTGGGAGTGGGTCGAGACTCAGCATCTCAAACAACTGTTGACGAAACTGGCTCTTCATTCGATCCCAGTCCTCCAACGGCGAACGCTCCGATAGGATTTGCGCTTCGGTATGAAAGTAGTCTGCCATCATTCTGTCGCCGCGGGTCGATTTGGCCGGGAATTTACCGTAAACATTTCGGTAGGCCTCCCCGAATGAGGATGATTGCGTTCGATCACGGGGCTTGTCCTGAGCATGGGCCAAAATCGAATTAACAACTAAGGTTGCAGCCACGAACATTTTGATTGAACATGGGCGGGGAAGAGATCTCATGGGGAGGATTCCATTGAGTAAAAAACGCGAGCGGGAGCATGATATACTAATGTAGCAAGTCCCCCTGGGCCGGGCCGTGTCACTCGGTCGGAGTAGCTGTGTTGCACTTTGGCCAAGTGCCCAAGCTACGGTATACTTGTCAACGAACATCATACTTGTCAACGAACATCAATTCGAGTTTGCAATGCGTCTTGTGCTGAGTCTGATTATCTATGGATTGTTCAGTGTCGTCGTAGGGAGTTACGATGAGTCAGCCATTGCGGACGATTTAACTCCGAACCGCTTGCCTGTCGTGGAACACGTCAGGGTATACGCGGAGCAGGGACGCTTTGGCGGTTGGCCGGCCAATCATGGTATTTGGTCTTGGGGCGATGAAATTCTGGTCGGCTTTAGTGCGGGCTACCAAAAGGATCTCGGACTCGAACGCCACAACATCGATCGCGAGAAGCCGGAGGAACATCTGTTGGCACGCAGTCTCGACGGCGGAATGACGTGGGCTATCGAAGATCCCTCTAAAAAGGGCGCTCTCATTCCAGTGGGTAAGTCGCTGCACGGAATTGCTCCGCCTTGGTTGCAGGAGAAGGCGTGGCTTGACTGCCCCGGCGGAATCGATTTCACCCACCCTGACTTTGCTATGACCATCCGCATGACGGACGCGAACGGCGGCTCCTCCCGATTCTATTACTCGATCGATCGAGGAAATAACTGGGATGGGCCATTCCGCTTACCGCAGTTCGATACCAAAGGGATCGCTGCAAGAACGGATTACATCGTCAATAGCAAACATGACTGCCTACTTTTCCTAACGGCTGCAAAGTCGGACGGGCGCGAGGGTCGACCGCTCTGCGTTCGCACGACGGATGGTGGGCAATCTTGGAAGTTCGTTTCGTGGATAGGCACCGAACCAATCGGTTACGGAATCATGCCATCCTCGATTCGCATTACTAGCAACGAACTACTCACTGCGATTCGATGTCGCGATCCAAAGAAGAGCTGGATTGAGACCTATCGATCGCTCGATGATGGTCAAAGCTGGAACCTCGATACCATTCCAGCACCTGACCTGGGTGAGGGCAACCCGCCGAGTATGATCCGAATGTCCGATGGACGCGTCGCAATAACCTATGGCTACCGCGCCGAACCATTTTCCATAAGAGGCAGACTGAGTAGCGATGGAGGAAGGTCATGGGGCGAAGAGATTATCCTCCGCGGCAACGGTGGCGGACGTGACGTCGGCTATCCGCAAACCGTGCAACGACGCGACGGCAAGCTCGTCACCATCTATTACTTTCACGACGAACCCAAAAGCGATCGGTATATTGTCGCCACCATTTGGACCCCCTAGCGGCAACCTTACTTTAGCCGGTATGTAGGTGCCAGGCACCCAAGTCACAAGCCATTTGTTTTCTACCTACCGAAAGGCCCCTATGCGTTTCTTAATCGCATCTGGGTCTCCCGGCAGACGAAGGCTTATCCACTTTCCGGCACGGCTGAGTTTGAGACTTCCACCCGAAACTATTTCGTTTGCTATTGCCTCTTGACAATAGCAAACGAGTCTCTGTCGAACATTACGACGACCGATTTCCGATACGACATCTCCATTCAGCAGGATCCCGGCGGCGACTCCCCATGACATTACGTCGTCAATTTGCAATCCTCTTGGGGTCATGTAGCCAATAAAATCAAACCTGTATTGGTTCGGCATTTGAAAACCAACTGGAGCCTCGACCCACGTCCACTCGGGTGTTCCCGGTTCGAACGAGAATTCCGAATGTAGCCTCCTAATAAGGTCGAACCCTATGGTAATGGGGGATGAATCAGATTTAGTAATTAGGACAACTGCGTTTGGTATCTGCGTACCACAAAAGTCTAGATCGTTGCACAGGCGTCGTTTCTCGATAGACTGCTCCCCTTGAAAGCCAAAAGCCTCAGCATAAAATTGCTGCGACACGACTAGAGATTCGTGAACGTCAAATTCGATTTTGGCAAGTACAGACTTTCCGTTTATCGTAACTTCACATCGCAAATCGCCATAGGTCATATCCAAGGCAATTGACTTTGTCGCATCGCCAGCCTTATTCAACGATTGCCTCGCAACGTAGAAGTGACCCTCTTTTTGGTTTATTCCCAAAATCCGTTCCGCCAACGAATTTCGCGATGAGATCAGCGTAGGGGCTACACCGTATTTACGAAACTTGGTTTCGGGACGAAATCCGTAGGTGGCTTTGGGGCCATTGAGTCCTTCCAAAGTCTCTGGCACGTGGATACCGATTGCATCCACTGTTAAGAACGACCTAACGTTTTTCTCGTTCGATTGGAAAAGCCTGGATTCTCCCAAATTGGGCGTCAAAACCGTCATTGCAGAATATTTTGGTACCAATGTAGTAAAGTACTGCAATGTCGATAGTTCCACCGGTAAGGGTGCTTGCGATAGAATTTGGCCCGTGCAAGTGGAAACTAGCAAACCTGTGCAGAACAATACCGAGCCAATAGAACTACGAGGTCCTGTCAGCCTTTTCTCCATTCCTAACCGAATCCGAAATGAGATGCTAATTTAGGTTAACTCCGTCAAAATATTGATTTCTCGCTTTCAACCTTTCCGGCTGAGGAAGCATGTTTACGTCCATTTCATCCTGTCCGCGAAGGACCCTGAAAACACCGCCCTTCAAAACGGACTTCGCGATTAATTCTTCCAAAACGCACTTTGGGAAACGTGCTATGTTGACGCCGTTGACCGCGATCAGAAAGTCGTCCTTGAGCAATTTGTTTCGCAATAGTCCCCAATCGAAGACTTCGAGAACGTGCATTCCATACTCATTCATGGAGCTGTCGAAATCGCCTTTAAATAATTGCGAAGAAACGTCAGCGCACAGGCTGCGATCGATTCTCCAAATCGCAGTTCTCAAATCCGAATCTTTGGTAAAGTCAAGCTCGCTCCGGATTCGACGAATCAAATCAAATCCCGCACAAACCTCCTCAGGTTCGTCGTGCAATTGGATCGTCACTCCGTTTACTTCAATACCATGGAAATTTACCCGCGCGCAACGAACCAGATCTTGATTTAGTACGACGAATGTATTCTTGAAAAGCTCCTTTGCTTTTTGTCTGTTCATCCTAAATGAATGCCGTAATGACAAATCTAATTTGATCTTGCATTCAATGTCGTTGATCGGCAGGTTCACGAAAAATCCATCGTTCATTTCGGTGGGAACGGAAACCAAATCGCCTTCGCCTGAGCCTTCCAGCAACGATCGTTTTGCCAGGTAAATTCTTCGTTCCGACAACGCGATTCCAAACACTCTGTTAGCAAACGATTTTTTCCCATAACAAGCTATTGGAACTACTCCATAGGTCGCGATTGCCTTGTCATAATTGAGTTCTTCGTCCCATTCCGAAATAGGCTCCGACGAAAGAAGCCGGTCGAAACTGGATGTTCCAATTTGGGGGCACCCTCGAACCAATTGGCTTTGTATCCCTAGAGGACTCGGACGAAAATACGAACTGCGACTTGCAGTCGGGGCTAAAAGGAATAACGCAACGCTGGTTGTTCCCTTCCCAAAACAAAGAAATTGGGCAAACGATTCTTCAAGCGGTGCAAATTCAATTTCATCATCGAAATGGGAACTCAATTTTCCAGCGAGGAGAATCTGCAATATGAAGAAGGCTGCCATGTGGAAAACGCCAAACGAAATTTTAACAAGAACACCGCTGTTTTTGGTGAGGTAAGTCCCTCGCATTAATTCCACCCAAGTATCTTTTTGAAATAATCTCTCCATTCGTTCTTGATTTCGTTGAGTTGCTTTGATACTTCGAACTCATCATCTAGGGTGCGGCAGGTAGATGCCAGGCACCCAAGTCACGTTCTACGCAATCCCGAATCCCGAGTTTGACCCCCAACGGTTCCCGGTTAAACTAAGGATTTGCGAGATCTTCGATATTTTTGATATCTTCGGCGCTGAACTCCGTGCAAGATACATGCGGTTCGTACTCGATCCATTCTTCGTTTGGAACCAGATGGTATTCCTCGGTTTCTTGATTCAAGCGGTACGTATATGCCTTGATGACGACTATGTTGTCCTCGCTGTGTTCAAAAATACTGCACTTCAATAGTTTTGGAAGCATCTTCGGTGGCTTATCCACCTTTTCTGAATGCTCATCATCATTCCCGTCCGAGTGATGCCAGCCCATTACAAGCCTTGGCTGAACAAAAGGGTTCGTACCTTCCTTTTTGGGTGGTTCCAATCGAACCGTTCTCGTTGGTAGATCGACTACGATAAATGGGCGTTCATGTGATGGAGGTTTTTCTTTGTTGGTATCGTTAATATAGAATTCCATTGTATCTGGGTTGAATCGATGGCTATGGTACGGACTTGAAAACCAAAATACGCTCTCGATGGAATTGGCTTCCGGCAGAAATCGATTGCTTCGAATAAGCCGTGACCAAGTTTCAGAGTAACCTAGATCCTCTGATTGGAATTGATGTTGCACTGATCGGCTGAATTTGCCAAGACTATGCACTCTACCCTATTTCACGGAGGAGTTGCTATGTCTGGTAGTGCACCAATCATCGTTATTACAGAAAAACAGCAGTCAGTC
>JANLRK010000009.1:0-9090 GCA_031361585.1 Pirellula sp.
GGTGCATGATTTCATGATTGTGGTATTCGTTGTGCGTTGATGAAGCGTGCGACATATTCGTTGGCAGGGTTTTGAATCAGTTCTTCAAGTCGACCCTCTTGAACAACCTCCCCTTCGCCCAACATCATGACTCGGTCGCCGAAAAAGGCCGCTTCGCCCATATCGTGGGTCACCATGATGGAGGTCTTGCCAAGCGTCCTAAAGATTTTCCTTAGGTCTTCCTGAAGATCGAATCGCACCAAGGGGTCGAGCGCCCCCATCGGTTCGTCGAGCAGCATTACAGCCGGATCCAACATCAATGATCGCATGATTCCAACGCGTTGCCGTTGCCCGCCAGATATTTGTGTTGGATAGCGATCCAGCGCGACACGAGGCAATCGCGTAAGTTCGGCAAGTTCCTCAACACGCCCTCGCACCTTGTCTTGACTCCATCCGAGATGCGAAGCCAACAGCCCTACGTTTTGTCTGGCCGTCAAATGCGGAAACAGTCCGCCGTCCTGGATGACGTATCCCATTCGCAGACGCTGCTGCTGGATATTTTTGGGGGTAATAGGTATTCCATCGAACTTGATGCTCCCAGAATCGGCATTGATCAACCCAACGAGGATCCTCAGCAGCGTGCTTTTTCCGCAACCGCTCGGTCCGATCAACACGGTGGACTCGCCCGTCTTGAAGTTGATGGTCGTTGGCTTGAGTACTTGAAGCGAACCAAATGATTTGGCAACATTGCTGAGTGAAAACATGGCTTATTCATTCCGCCCTTTCCGCTGGGCATTCATTTCGTCAAGCATCGATTGAACGCGTTTTTCCAATCGATCGGTGAGTTCGGCAGGCGCCATTCGCTTTTCTTTGCCAGTTGGTAGCTCGATCGGTAAATCGAATCGAACCAGCACTTCGCGTTCAGCGTGAACGGTAGGATACGACGCCTCTAGAGCATCCTCCTCAAGTTTATCAAGTGTCTCAGCAATCCGCTCGACGCTCGGATTTTCCTCCAAGTAATTGCCTGGATAGCTGTAAAGCTGGGTAACTAGGAACATGTTATCCATATCCGTGGTCCACTGTATCCTTCGTTCTTCTGAAAAGTTGGAGGCCTCATTCTCCCTGGCTGCGATGACTGCTCGGCGCACTTCCTTGACCCGTTCGGGAATGAGCGATTGCTTGGCCTGCAGCCCATAGCGACTCTCGCTTGATTCCAATAATGACGATGATAGCCTTTCAACACGACTCAGCAACGAACCTGGTTGAGATACACGCAAGTGTTCCATTTCTTTGAGGGACAGCAATCCACCTGCGACATGCAGAACCCGTTCTACAAGCGACAACTCAGTTTGAGGTCGCCAATATAATCTTTTTTCGAGTCTCTCAATGGTTTGTTGTAAGCTTGGCGTAGGATCCTGGCTGTACCAACGCTTGATAGCAACGGGAATGATAGATATCGGGCGCGTCGACTTCCTGGCCGCCAACAATGCGATCGCAGCCGCGCCATCTCGAAACGCTGTCACGCGGTCGTTCATGTGATAGACGTCCCCCTCAGGGAAAATCAATAGAGGGTGCTTCTTGCTTTGCAGGATATCAACTGCCGTCTTCAACGATTGAACATCCGTCCCCTCGCGGTCTACGCTAAAGCAACCGCAACGTTGCATTGAATGACGTTCAAACCATCTGCTCATCGCGAAAACCTGCCAAGCCGTCATGATGTAGAAAGGCATGTTCAGTTCGTCGGCTGCCGAGATCAAGCAGTAAGAGTCCCAATGAAAAGAGTGATTGGGTGTTAGCATCACTCCATGATTGCTAGAAATTGCTTGTTTCAAATGCTTCAAGCCCTGCACGTTGACTCGAATAATCTTTTGCTCTCGAAGCGCTTTGCGACGAAGCGGAGCCGTAAGCCTAAACCACCACGTGGTCATGCGAGGTGGCCATTGGCCTTCAGGTGTTCCGTAAGGTTGGATATTCAAAGAATTGAACCCTGCGAAAATTTGGTTTGACGTTATGACGCGACGTTACGATGGAGAAGTTGTTTCGAGGAGAATAGTATAAGCTAGGATCGTGTTCCAAATCTGCTGCCTCAGCAATCGCGTGTGCTAAGAAACAGGTTTCATTCAGGTTTCTCTCCGTTCTTGGGTAAAGCAAGACAGGCTAGAAGCCTATCCCACCCAATACTACAACGTCAATTTCCCAAACAACATGGATTCCTCGCCGGCATCCTCTTCGATGCCTGCGAAACCTAACCTTCGATAAAGTTTGAGCGCGTTAACATTGTCCTTGCGGACTTCTAGGGTTAAAGCGCATTGCTGATTTGTCTTGGCATACGCGATCACCTTTTCCAGTAATGATTTTCCAATTCCTTGACCTTGGTAATCGGGGTGCACGGCCAAATCGTGCACGTTGATCAGTGGAAGTGCAAGAAAAGTAGAGTAGTTTACAAAGCATACAGCCATTCCTACAGCTCGACGTGATTCGCCCTCATCCAATCCCATGTCAACTGCCAAGAAAAGACGATGGTTTTCGCACGCCAATAGCCCAGCGACCACCGTTTCGCGAACCTTTTCGGGCAATGGGCCATGATTGCCCATCAACGATTCGTGATAAACCGCGAGCATTTGCAACATGGACTTTGCGTCGAACGGATCTCGTAGGTCTGCGAGGTAAACATGAATTGGCATTATGGTAAATCCCTAAGCCCCTTGCGAATGACCAGTTTTAGTCCCGACCAAACCTCATTGATGGCACAGACTTTGATGTCCACAAAGCCCAAAGGTAGAGCAACTTGTCGAATGGTATCTTCAGTGATATCCGTCGGCACCTTTGAAGCCTTCTTTGGCCACGAGACCCATACGACCGCATCGCTGCGAATTTTCTTTCGAAGTCCAGTACGTGCCTTCGTTAATGCTGCTCGATCTATTTCGAATACATGGACGAGATCCGTCTCATTCGTGACCTTGGATTCGAAAACGACACCATTAGGCAACGGTTCGAGAAGAGCATGGAATTCAGACGGTTCGTTCTTGCAAACAACTCGATAGTTTACCGAAATGCCAAGCTTTTTGGAAAGCGGCGTTCCTGAATAACCAGCTTGTTGAGCTTTCATGCAACCTCCGAGACGATCACATCAAGGAACTCGAGAAATTGAAGCAGAAACTGAAAGAGACCCCAGAACCTATGTGAGGGGCGATTCTTTTTTTGGTTTGACTTTCCTAAGGTACTCCTCAAGCGATTGATCCCTCGCAATATTTTGATTCGCGCATGGTGAGCTTGCGAGCTGGTTCAAGAGTTCCTCGTTGTTCAAGCAAGTCAAATCGGGACGAACTTGACCGGACAGCACCTGTTTATGAATGGGAGTTCCATTGATTGTATTATTTTCTTCTTGGTTCATTAGTTTACGTCCTCACCGTTCAACATAAATCGTACGCCATCTTGGAACCCACCACTATAAAAGAAACCGCCACGATGCGGCCCCTTTTCTCGTTTGATTTCGTTGAGGCGTAACTGAGCTCCGCTCGCCCACGCAACGTTGAACTTGACCGGCGCATCACTAATGGAAAAACTTTCGCGGCGACTCGGCGCTAGTACGTAGTGTGAAGGGTACATTTTGCCGTCCGCAATGTTGTCAAGTATCTCGCGGCTCGGACATCGCATAATTCGAGGTTGGCGAAGCAACACGTCTGAAGCACTTTCGATCCTAGAGCCTGGCACGATAGTGTCGGCCAAGTTTTTTTGTTCGATAAACGGTAGAATTTCGACCGACCAACCTCCAAATAGATCGGGCGTCGATGGCCTCGGTAGTCGCTTGTGAATCCCAACGTAACTTGCAACTGCTAGATTCAGTTGATGCAAATTGTTTTTGCAAACAGTGTCTCTCGCTCGCTCTCGTACGGACTGTATGGCAGGAAAAAGCAAAGCCATAAGCACGCCGATAATGGCCAGTACGATCATCAACTCGATAACCGTCACGCCAAGGACGCGTTTCGCTGGTTTTGCAAAATTCATATGCGTTTCCCTTTGCAAATTGGGCTGGACAGAACGACACGGCCCGGGGGGCCATGCTACACGACACGGCCCGGGGGACGATGCTACGCGACACGGCCCGGGGGGCCATGCTACGGTAACCTAGCAAATATTGTATGATACACTGATTGACCACACTAAACTACACAGACTCTATCAACGAGGCCTAACGTGCTGTCCAAATCCAACGCCGTTCGCGCTCTTGCAGCCGCCGGATTTCTGTTGACTGGTCGGTCAACTTTTTCCAAAGTCTAGATTATGTCACTTCAAATCCAACTTGAAAATTCGCATTGCCTGCCCGGTCAAATGCTAAAAGGAATCGTTCATTGGGATTTCGATTCAACACCATCGACGTTGACGTTGGAGGTTTCTTGGCAGACTTCTGGCAAGGGGACCGAAGATTCCGAAACGGTTTTTAGCGAGGACTGGTCCCCCGATTCCAAAAGTGGCGAAAGGAAATTCCAATTCCAACTGCCGCGCGGCCCAATCAGCGTCCAAGGCAACCTAATTAACATTGGCTGGAAAATCGAATGCACGAGCAAGCGTCCCAAAGATGAATGGACGATGCCCTTCGTGTTGTCGCACCTCGCGGAACCGGTTCGGCTATTGTAGAGCAGCTTTCCTCAACTGTTTCAGCGCTGTGTCAGTGTAGAACAGTTGTCCCAACTGTTCCCGTCCTGCGTCTCCACTTCCGAATCCACAGCAATTTCGCAATGGTAGATTTGCAGCTACGCTCCACCATGGTGGCGATGGAAATGTTCCCACAAATGGTCATGGAGGCGATGCATCCATTTGCCCAAGCTAAAGTCGTAGGGCACGGGGTTCCCTTCGGCGTCCTTTTCTGTGGATGGCGAAACATAGTTCATTACTGCCGAGTCACCACCCAACGCTACAAATCCCGTTCCTGAGACCAACAGCAAGGCCATGATAGCCGCCAAACGCTTTGTCCTGACGCGTTTCTTTTTTGCACTTGTACACAATTCCATCATACGTCCCTCTAAGCAACCATCGATCCTGTCTGGCTCACGCGAGCTAGACTTCAAATTTCTTAAGCACGCTTCCAATTGGTCGTTGTTCATTTGAATTCTTCTCCTCTTGAATAGTAAATTTCATGCGCAACATTTCTCTGCCTCGCGACAATCGCGATTTGACCGTCCCAGGACGGCAATTCATGATTTGCGCGATTGCATCGATAGATAAATCCTCGAAATAGTGCAAAGTTAATACGGTCTGAAACGCCATCGGCAACTCAAATAACGCTATTCGCATCGGTTCAATTCGTTCGTCCGTCGAATCCGGGAAATCGGCCATCAGTTGTTCGGACGATTCAATCGATCGCCATAGACTTGAGAACCTTCGCTTTCGGATCCATCTATTGATTTGGCTTGTAGTTAGTACAAGCAGCCAACAACGGAAGGGCGCTCCGGTCCATCGAAATCTTGGCAAGTAACGAACCATGGACATGAACACCTCTGCGACGATATCGTTGGTATCGTGAACGCTGCCTATTCGACGGTTTACATAGCGATAAATGGTTCCATAGTGTTGTCGATACAGATGGGAAATGGCCAACGGATCAGTCTTGGCCAGGCTGACGATCTCTTGTTCGGCTAGTTCTTCCAATTTCAAGTCGCAGTTTGGTGTGGGGTCGATCGTCAATTCCAATTCCGTCTTTCGTGGTGTCCTATCTCAACACCTAAGAAAAGCCATCTCAATTGCATTGGGTTCCGAGAAAATCGTAATTAAATCGAAAACGATTATCGATGAATGTGGGATAGGCCTCGAGCCGGTCAATTTAGAATCGACAGGCTGGAAGCGGCTGGAAGCGGCTGGAAGCCTATCCCACATTTAGCGTTCGCAGCGGCCTTCCCTCCCAAATGTCCAGCGGCGACTGACAGTCCATAGTCTTGTACATCTAGCGAATGCCAAGCGCTGAGTTGTATTCCAATTTACGCTCTCTATGATGGTAGCTTAGCAAACTCATCGATTTACCAGCGCAACCTACGGGAGACGCCGGTAAGCGAGCAATACTCGGACGACTGAAGCTTAAGCAGCCTGTTTCACGCAGGGGGCAAGGGCGAGAGAAGCCGACATCCTCCAAATCTATAGGATTTGATCGGTGTTGGCTTTTTTTACTGAATCACCAAAGGATCGCACGGTGGATGCGGGCGGCAGAGCCTCGGTTCGCAACTGAATATTTGCAAAATCTTTTTCGCCGTTAGTCAACGGCACTATCACTTTCTCGAATCGCCTTAGTCCAACATGATCCTTCACCCATCGCTAGACGGTCTCTTTAACCTGGTTTCAAGACATTCGTCGAAAAGGCCCAAGGACGCGAATGCGGGTCTATCGAGACGAAATGGGCATTCAAGACGCAATCGTTTTAAGCATGCATTGCAATTCGAGCAACTTGAAAATCGGCTCGTCATGGCCGACTCAGACGATGCAATCTCGGAAGCGTTTATGCTCGGCGCGATTTCAACAACACCAAAATCTGTCAGCGCAATGATCTCGCCGGACACCGATGTGAATATGGTCGGATTCACTGTTACGGCCGGACAAACTGTCGATTTTGATATCGACACGCCACTCAACGGCCCAGGAGGACTTGGTTCCTACATCAGGCTCTTCAACGCTCAAGGCACACAGCTCACGTTTAACAACGACGGAGCGGCCCCAGGAGAGGACAATTTGGGTTTTGATTCCTATCTAAGGTATACATTTGCGACGAGCGGCTCCTATTATTTGGGTACGTCCAATTTCAATAACATCCAGTACAGCGCGGTCACAGGCGATGGAGACACTGCAGGCGGTCTATATACTACGGGCAGCTATGTTCTGATCGTTAAGGCTTTGCCGATAGACCTGGATGACTCCATTGCAGAAGCAGCTGCATTGGGGGCAATCTCCGCCACGGCAAAGACGATCGATTCAAGCCTCGTTACGGACATCGACGTAAACATGGTCAGCTTTACGGTCGTAGCAGGGCAGATCGTTGACTTCGATATCGATACTCCACTCAATGGTCCAGGCGGCTTGGGTTCGTATATACGTTTGTTCAATTCACAAGGGACACAGTTAGCGTTCAATAACGACGGGACAGCTCCAGGCGAGAACATGCTTGGTTTCGATTCCTATCTTCGTTACACCTTCGTTACCGCAGACAAGTACTACCTTGGCGTGTCGAATTTCAACAACGATCAATATGACCCATTAACTGGAAATGGAGACGCCGCTGGAGGCAAGTATTCCATCGGAAGCTACCAGTTGATCATCCAAACGGCCGCCGTGGTATTGCCGGATCCCAACGATGCGATCTCGGAAGCTTTCGCGTTGGGCGCAGTCTCGACGACTCCCTCCTCGGTCAGTGCGGCTATTTCACCTGATATCGACGTCAATATGGTGAGCTTCATCGTCATCGCGGGGCAAGTTGTCGACTTCGACATCGATACGACCCTGAATGGCGCAGGTGGCTTGGGGTCCTACATTAGATTGTTCAACGCGCAAGGAGTGCAATTGGCAGCCAACAATGATGGGTTGGCCCCTGGCGAAAGCGTCCTCGGTTTCGATGCATATCTGCGATACACTTTTGCAACTGCCGGTATGTATTATCTCGGCGTTTCCAACTTCAATAACATTCAGTACAACGCCCTAACTGGAGATGGAGACACAGCTGGCGGACTCAATACTGTTGGAACCTACCAGCTGATCGTTCAGGCGGTTCCATTTGATTCGGATGACTCGATCTCTGAAGCAAAGCAGATAGGCGCGATATCCGCGACACCTGTAACCGTCAATGCCACAATCGTTACGGATGTCGATGTCAATATGGTCGCATTCTCGGTAAATGCAGGGCAAGTTGTGGACTTCGATATCGATACGCCGCTAAATGGCCCAGGCGGATTGGGTTCCTATATTCGTTTGTTCAATGCACAAGGCCAACAGCTTGCGTTTAATAACGATGCCGCTGCGCCCGGAGAAAACGTTCTCGGTTACGATGCGTATCTGCGCTATACCTTTGCGACTGGCGGCACCTACTTTCTAGGCGTATCGAATTTCAACAATGTGCAATACGACCCTCTCACCGGAAACGGTGACACAGCCGGTGGATTCAATTCGATCGGCGGTTATCAGTTGATCGTTCAAACGGCTGTAGTGGCTGTTCCCGACCTAAATGACGCAATCTCGGAAGCTACCCCCTTGGGTACTCTCTCCACTACACCCGTTACGGTCAACGCAAGTATCTCGCCTGATACAGACGTGAATATGGTTAGCTTCCTTGTCATCGCAGGGCAAGTCGTTGACTTCGATATTGATACGACTCTCAACGGACCTGGTGGGCTGGGATCGTATATTAGACTATTTGATTCGCTCGGAACGCAGCTCGCAACCAATGACGACGGCCTTGCTCCTGGAGAAGACCGTCTTGGTTTTGACGCTTACCTAAGGTATACGTTTGCAACGGCAGGCACATATTACCTTGGCGTTTCTAACTTCAATAACGTCCAATACAACCCAATCACCGGCGATGGGGACACGGCTGGCGGACAAAATACCATTGGCAATTATCAACTCATTGTTCAGGCTTTGCCAATCGACACGAATGATTCCATTTCCGAGGCGCTCCCCTTGGGTTCGGTGTCCACGGTGCCGCTGACTGTCAACGCTTCGATAACGACAGACATTGACGTCAACATGGTCGCATTCTTTGTCACGGCGGGTCAGGTCGTCGACTTTGACATCGATACGCCTCTCAATGGCCCTGGCGGTCTAGGCTCATTCATCCGTTTGTTCAATGCGCAGGGCCAGCAGCTTTCATTCAATAACGACGCCACTGCACCGGGCGAAAACGTTCTTGGTTTCGATGCCTACCTGCGATACACGTTTGCTGCAGGCGGCACGTACTATTTGGGAGTGTCAAATCTTAACAACGTGCAGTACGATCCGCTCACCGGCAATGGGGATACGGCTGGCGGTTTCAATGCGATCGGCAGCTACCAATTGATTGTGCAGACCGCTGGCGTGATTGTATCGGACCCAAATGACGCGATCTCCGAAGCGACACCATTGGGTGCAATTTCCACC
>JANLRK010000116.1:0-5078 GCA_031361585.1 Pirellula sp.
AGCATCGAAGCGGATGCCACCGGAAGGCTCGCCACTTTCAGCGACACAAATCGACTTGCTGCGAGCTTGGATCCGTCAGGGAGCGCCCTCACCTGAGGATGAGCAGCCAGACCAAGACGCTCGCCGACACTGGTCATTTCAACCTCCGGTACGGCCCGCGGTCCCAGGAATTCTCGATACATCGCATTCGTATGAAAACGGATTTAATCCGATCGATGCTTTTCTAGCTGAACAACGTGAGGCAGATGGCGTTAAGCCGATGCCGCCGACGGACCGTGGAACATTGCTTCGACGACTATACCTCGACCTAGTTGGTATTCCGCCGAGCGCAGACGAATTGCAGGATTTTATTCACGACGAATCGGATATGGCAACTGAAAAGGTCGTAGACGCGTTGCTAGAATCACCAGAGCATGGCGAACGCTGGGCTCGGCATTGGATGGATGTTTGGCGCTATAGCGATTGGTATGGACGCCGCGCGGTACCAGATGTCATGAACAGCTATCCGATGGTGTGGCGCTGGCGAGACTGGATTGTACGTTCCGTTAACGAAAATAAACCATACGATCAAATGATTGTCGAGATGTTAGCGGCCGATGAGTTGATGCCGGGGGACAATCAAAACATCGTAGCTACTGGATTCTTGGTGCGAAGCTGGTTTAAATGGAACTACGAAACCTGGAAAAAAGACTTGGTCGAGCATACAGGCAAGGCATTTCTCGGATTGACCTTGAATTGTGCCCAATGCCACGATCACAAATTCGATCCGATTGCTCAAGAAGAATACTTTCGCTTTCGGGCTTTCTTTGAACCGCTGGAGCTTCGTCACGATCGCATCCGAGGGGAAGCCGATCCAGGACCATTTGTAAAGTATGTGTACGCACTATCGTACGGTCCGATCAGTAGCGGCATGGTCAGCGTGTTTGATGAGAATCTAGCTGCAGAGACTTACATGTTTTCCAAAGGGGATGCTCGTTTGCGGATCGAGGGAAAACCGCCTGTTAGTCCTGGCATTCCGTCCGTGTTCGGGCGCGTTCCATTGCAAACTGCGCCGATCCAACTACCCATCGACGTGGCTTACCCCGGCATGAAGGAGTTTGTGAGAGACGAGGAACGTGCCAAACGAAGAAATGCCCTTGCATCAGCGGAGAATGAACTCGCCGATTCTGGTCATGGGTTGGAACAACCCGCGGCTGGCATGCGAGACGCGAGAATACGTGCCGCTCAACTGGAGCTAGCCAGCCTTACACAGCGCATCGAGGCCGATACAGTTCGCTACTCAACTGGGCTTCTTTCGGAAGATCGTCAGAATGAACCTGCTGTCAAGGCAATGATTCATGCAGCTTGCCAGGCCGAGCGGACGGCAGCTGCAGCTTCGGCTCAGTCACTCTTGGTATCAGCGGAGTATTCGATCGCGAATGCAGAAGCGAAGCTGGCTGAAGCGACGAAGCTTGGAGAGCAAGTGGCGATCGATGCGGCCAACAAAACTTTGCTGGCCGCGAAGAAACAACAGACCACGGCATCAGCTTCACTTCATTCGGCCAACGAATCGCTATCCAAGGAATTGGGTGAGTACACGCCCTTGTCCCCCAGGTACCCGCAGGTTACCTCTGGGCGTCGCGCCGCGCTCGCAAGTTTGATCGCCAGTCGGGACAATCCGTTAACGGCACGCGTTGCCGTCAATCACATTTGGTTGCGGCACTTTGGACAGGCGCTAGTAGATTCACCGCAGGATTTCGGGCGCAATGGCAGTCGCCCGACGCATCCCAAGCTGCTGGATTGGTTGGCATGTGAGTTGATGGATTCGGGTTGGTCGATGAAGCACATTCATCGATTGATAGTTACAAGCCAGTCGTATCGCATGGCGAGCACACTGCCGCGGTCGCTTCAACAGACTAACAGCGATGCTACAAATGAAGCGGCTATCGACCCAGGTAACAAGACCTACTGTAGATTCCCAACATCGCGCATGCAGGCAGAGGTAGTTCGCGATAGTCTACTTGCCTTGTCCGGAGAACTCGACTTGACGAAGGGCGGACACGAGATCGATCACAAACAGGGGATGACCTCGCGACGTCGTAGCCTCTATTTTGCGCATCATGGCGAGGAAAAAATGGAGTTCTTGGAGCTGTTCGATGCCGCCAGCGCTTGTGACTGCTACGCTCGTACATCGTCGGTCCAACCTCAACAAGCCTTAGCCCTAATCAACAGCGAATTGACCAAGTCGTTGAGCCGTCGATTGGAGAAACGATTATGGCAATTGGTTAGTTTAGAGGAATCGAAAGCAAACTTACTGGACATGCACGGACACTTTATACGTATTGCATTTTTGCAGGTGCTCAATCGAGAGCCTCGAGAACAGGAGCTAGTGGCATCGCAAAAGTTCCTCGAAGATCAGACAAGCCGATTGAGTAAATTCAGCGGGCCTTTATCCGAATTCGCACCAACTGAACGGGCGCGAGAAAATTTGATACATGCTCTAATGAATCATAACGATTTTGTGACGATACGATAATTTTTTAGCAATGGTCTAGTGGCCGGTGAAGATATCCAACATTGATAAAAAGAAAGAGTAGAAAGGCAAGATGAAATCTACAAGATACTCTCATTGCGGTCGGTCGCGAAGGACATTCCTCCATAATCTAGGCATGGGCTTCGGCGGTATTGTTCTGAATTCGTTAATGCACAAGAACGGACAATGCACAGGAACGCCACATTTTGCCCCTCGTGCCAAGAACGTGATTTGGATCTTCTTGTCTGGTGGCGTCAGTCACATGGAGACATTTGATCCAAAGCCTATGTTAAACCGAATGAGTGGGAAGACCTACGACGAAACGAGTCTTCCGAATCCTCAAAAGCAACCGATGTATCTGGAACGCTCTCGGTCGGTGGTAGGGATCGAGCGGGAATTGCACTCGAAGATCTTCCCGTTGCAGGTTGGCTTTAAAAAGTACGGCGAAATTGGGCTTGAAGTTAGCGATTGGCTACCGCACCTTGCAGGATGTGCCGACGACTTGGCGGTGGTTCGCTCAATGTGGACTACGGACAACGATCATGCTGCTGAGTTTCAGATGCACACTGGGCGTCACAAATTGGATTCGCCCGAGCCGGTAATCGGGTCTTGGATCAATTACGGACTAGGCACCTTGAACGAGAACATGCCACAGTTTGTCTTTCTAGGAGAGTTCAAGGATCCTCGTGTCAAGGAAAACTTCGACGCGCACTATCTTGGTCCAACCTATGGCGGCGTGCAACTTCACCTCGATCCGGACAATCCACTCGCGTTTGGTCGGCGCGCCTTGGACATCAGCGAGATCGAACAGCGCGGCGAATTTGAGTTTTTGCAGCAACTAAATCGGTTAGCTGCCGAAGATTTTCCAATGGATGAGCAGTTGCAAGCTCGGATCCATTCGTATGAATTGGCTTTTCGAATGCAGCAGTCGGTGCCCGAAGCGCTTGACCTGACTGGCGAAACGCAAGAGACTCAGAAGCTGTATGGTATCGATAATCCAACCACGGCTGTTTACGGTCAGCGATGTCTAGCAGCACGTCGACTGGCTGAACGTGGAGTCCGATATACGCTGGTCTATCTGAGCGACTACGGTGAGTGGGATTCGCACAGCGATTTACAAAAAAATCACTCGCGATCGTGTGAACGAATTGATCAACCGGTAGCCGGTCTGTTGAAGGATTTGAAGCGCCGCGGCCTAATGGAGGACACGATTGTTGTCTTTACGACCGAGTTTGGCAGGACTCCTGGAGTGGAATTTGGCATGTTCAACAAGTCTGCAACGGGCCGCGATCATCATCCGCACGGCTTCTCGATCTGGATTGCAGGCGCTGGGATTCGACCAGGCATCCACGGAGCAACAGACGAATTGGGCTTTCACGCGATCGAACATCCGCATTATGTCACCGATTTGCATGCAACCATTTACCATTTGCTCGGCTTAGATCCGCGGCTCATGGAAATCCCTGGACGGAAACGTTTGGAAATGGACTATGGAAACGTTATTCAACAGATACTCTCTTAGATAAGACTAAATTGTTTCGTCCTGTACGGTTGAAAAAAGCTGGGAGCAAAGGACTTTTGTCTGTGTGTGGCACGCTCTGAGGTACGAAGGGCGTGGGAATCGCTAGTTCTTCCGGCCCACACCCACGCTGCGCTTTGGGCGTGCCACACGAAAGGGTCGAAACATTTCGCTACAAACTGGGAAGATCTCCTATCGCCTCAGGCTCAATGGATTGCATAGGCACATTCAAATTAAATCGTACAGGACGAATTGTTTTGCTCACGGACTCGTGCATTAGGCTGGCGGCACGGAGTTGTTTGATTAATCCGCTCAACTGGAATTTTCGTCACGAAAAGTCTCATCGAGCAGCAGTAACTCGCGTAATTGTGGGGCTATTACACAGCATTTCCCTCCGCCTAGTTTGACTGACTCTTCTTGTAACCTACCTTTTATTGGCGGACCTGTGAAAGGAATGCCGGCTGTTGACACAGCAAGAGTGCCCCGGAGTTATCTGAAATCATGGCGATGAAATTGGATGGATTTCGTGGGAGTTTATTTTGTTCATCACGTTCGGCAGACAGCCGATATACCTGTTGGAGGGTAACCCCATGAAGAATTTCGCCATGAAACTGAAGCGTTTTTTGAAGAGTGAAGATGGACCGACCGCTGTAGAATATGCAGTCATGCTGTCACTCATAATCGTCGTTTGCTTAACGGCTGTTACCAGCATCGGCAAGAATGCAAGCAGCACGTTTACGAACGTTGCGAATCAACTTGGCACTGCAAGCTAGTATCTCGGTACGACTTAAATGATTGGGTTGAGCTGGAATTGGACCGTTGAACTTAGGAGTTCTGCGGTCCAATTCGCGTTTTCACAAGCGGAAATACCTCGACGTCGACGCCACGCGAACCAATCGCGTGATCGAACGGACGATGTATCTTTGAAAGTCCATTCAGCTCGAACAGATCTGTTTGGAAGCATGGCACGTCCACTTCACGGAGTGGATAGGGAGAATGGTGCACTTGGCCACTAGAAATCTGCTGCCGCCGGTTCACCGAAAACAG
>JANLRK010000117.1:0-17115 GCA_031361585.1 Pirellula sp.
ACTTTGTCTATCATGGTTGAACTTAGAGCTTTGTTTACAGTCGAATAGATAATATCGGCCTCCGCCATCTCCGCACTGTAAACTGCCGTAGTGCCAGCGACGGCATAGGAGGCCATCCGCTTGATATCAATCGAAACTGGATTACGACGATTTTTTGAGCTCATGTGAGTCACCCTACGGATATTGAAACAATCAAGGCGTTAAAGCGTGTTCCGGCATCTTAATCCTAACCATCGCTACGTCAATAATCAATCCAATGCAGATTGAGGGTACAGCAACTCTTTCTGGAATTAAGCTCCGAATCGAAGCACAAAAAAGCGATTGTTGGAGGGTAGGTCGCACCTGCCGGGTGCGACTAAGCAGTGCAAAATACGCACCGCCAATGATTTCACGCAAAGTCACTCTCGGCAAGAGTGACCTACGGTAGGTCGCACCTGCCGGGTGCGACTAAGAATTGCAAAGTGCGCACCGGCAATCATTTCACGCAAAGTCACCCTCGGCAAGAGTGACCTACGGCGCTACCGCGTGCCATGCTACGCGCTCGTCTTGATGTTCCTGAGCCACAGTTCCAAGAACAGCAAATTCCATAGCCGATACGCCTGATTTGCCTTGCCCGTCATGTGTTCATCGACTAACGTCGCAATGGCCTCGCGTCGGAAATATTGATGGCATTGCGCGTCTGGACCAAGCAAAGCGTCGTACGTTCGATCACGCAGTGAGGTCCTAAACCATTTGGCAATCGGGACCCCAAAGCCCATCTTCGATCGATGCCAAATCTCTTTCGGCAAGAGATCGTAATATGTGTCCATCAATAATCGCTTGCCCCTCTTGCCTCGGAGCTTCAAGTTCGAAGGCAACGATGCAGCCCATTCAATCAAGCGATAGTCCAGCAATGGCTGACGGGCTTCCAACGAATGAGCCATCGAAGCAATGTCCACCTTGGTCATCAAATCACAAGGCATGTAAGTTTGAAGATCTGCGATCGAAGCACAACTGAGCAAGTCCCTCTTGCCAGCATTGCGCCACGCGTCAGCCAGAAAAGTAACCGGATTTCGATCTGGCAATTGCTCGATAAAGGACTCTTGATAGAGATCCAGCCGGCTCGCCTCGCTAAAGACCTGAATCCAATTCATGTACCGCTCGATCGGCGGTTGTCCAAGCGTTTCGCAGAAGCGACGAACGCGACGCAGGAGCGATCGCCTGGCACTCGAATCCGGCAGTCGATTCATGAGCCAAGTCTGATTGAGCCATCTCACTGGCAACCAAGACTGCAATTGTCCACTGAGCGCTAATGCTCGATAGCGTTCATAGCCACCAAAGAGCTCATCACCACCATCGCCGCTGAGTGCCACCGTCACATGCTTGCGCGTCAGTTCACTTAGATACCAAGTTGGTACGGCAGACGAATCGCCAAATGGCTCGTCGTAATGGTCCACCAAACGATCGAGAATACCCATCGCATCTGGCGTTACCTCAAACCGTTCGTGTTTGGTACCAACATGGTCCGCAACCATTTTTGCGTAATGCGTCTCATCGAAATCCGCTTCAGAAAATCCAATGGAAAAAGTTTGAATCGGCCTGTCCAGTTGCTTCTGCGCAATCGCGACTACGAGCGACGAATCGATGCCACCGGAAAGGAACGCGCCGAGTGGGACGTCGCTTCGCAGGCGAATGCGGACGGCATCAGCCAGCATCGTCCGCAACTGAGCCGAAGCCGTTGGTTGGTCGATCGCGATCTCATTGGCCCAATCGACCTTCCAATACTTTTCGATTCGCAAGCTTCCATTTTCGAAGACGGCATAGTGCCCTGGCGGCAATTTGTGGATGCCTTTGTAAATCGAATGCGGGTGAGGAATGTACTGATACGTTAAATAGAGATCGATAGCACCAGGATCGATCTCTTTGCTGATCCCGGGCAATGTCATCAAGCACTTGAGTTCACTAGAAAAAACTAGCCGTTCATCTTGGACTGTGTAATACAGAGGCTTCTTGCCCATCCGATCTCGAGCGAGGATCAGGCGGTCATTGCGACCATCCCAAATGGCAAGTGCGAACATGCCGTTCAAGTGCTCAAAGCATTCGAGGCCGAGGTCTTCAAACAGGTGAACAATCGTCTCAGTGTCCGTTTGCGTTCGAAAGGTGTGCCCCGCTCCCTCCAATCGATGCCGAAGTTGTTGGTAGTTATAGATCTCGCCATTGAAGACAATCTGAACAGTGCCGTCTTCGTTGCCAAGGGGCTGATGCCCTGTGGTCAAATCGATGATAGAAAGTCTACGAAAGCCAAGCGCTACGCCATGGGATGGCCGGCCATTGATGATCGAGTCGTCTGTTTTAGCGGGAATGATCAAGTGCCCTTGATCGTCCGGCCCTCGATGCGCTATGACATCGGTCATTCGGACCAATTGATCGCGGCTTAGCCCCTGAGCATTGTGCGACCAAATTCCACCTGCAATACCGCACATTTCAATTTCGTTGGTAGGGGCTAAGGAATGTGGATGTAAAAAAAGTGGGATAGGCTTCCAGCCTGTCATGCCTCCGACGGACAGGCTGGAAGCCTATCCCACTTTGGAATGGAAATTACCCTTTTGTGGTCCATTCCACGGGCGTCGGCTCAATCGTCTCCGCTAGTGGTGAACCGCAGTCTTTTCGACCGCTTCCCTCCAAGCGACTGATCACACGCACCGACATGTCGGTCTCGCACAGGATCTGGCAACCTAGGCGAACTCCAGTTGCACCCTTGGCCGCTAAAACTTGTTTTTCGGCGACGGTCATCTTGTCTGGCTCGCCCGCGATGAATTCCACACGGCAAGTCGTGCAGCGGGCTTTTCCACCACAAGCATGCAATTGATCCGTACCCGCTTCTTCGCGCAGGGCAGCAGCCAGACGTTTTCCTTGGGGAACGTCAAATGTTCCTATTCCTTCAACGATGAGACTTGGCATAGATAGTAATTCATTGCGAGAAAGCGAAAACAAAAACAAATTGACATTCGAAAGGATACCCGTGATTGCGCCCGTTGGACAGTATGCACATTTGCGGAACGGGACGCTGGGTGACGATTGTTGGCGACAATTAGCCGAAACGACAGATTCCCTTTGTGTTACAATCAACTTCCGGAATAAATGGAGCCTGCGGTATTTGAATCCCACCTGCTTGTCCGGTGTATCGTGCAGGCGTTTTGGCTACCCAAGGATTTATCGCAATGGCTATCAACCCAATCGTCGATGCAAAAGTGGGAAGGCCTCCTTGGCATGCAGCGTAATCGAAAAGATTTCGTCGATCAAAGACGCGCGTTCCTCATCGCTTCTGCGACCGGTTTGGCTGGTCTAACCTTCGGTTTCCCTAAACCGTTGATAGCCAAGAACACGGAACGTGCAGGCAAGAACCCAGGCGGTGGCAAGGCTAAGTCGATCATACTTTTCTTTTTATGTGGTGGCTCGTCTCATATCGATATGTGGGACCTGAAGCCCGATGCACCTTTGGACTACCGAGGTCCGTTCTCACCAATCGCGACCTCTGCTGGTGGTGTTATGGTGGGCGAGCATCTGCCGTTGACTGCCAAGCAGATGCATCATTTGGCCGTGGTTCGCTCGGTCGCTGGAAGCGTCAGCACGAATGACCACCACGCCGGATACTACTACCAATTGACGGGTCATGTTCCCGATCCAACCTTCTTGTCGCAAGGCAACGATCGCCGACCGTATGCCGACGACTGGCCGTTCATGGGATCGGTTGTCGGATCACGTCGACCACTTCATCCGAGCCTCCCAAATGTGATGACGTTGCCTCACAAGCCAAGCAAGGCACCTTATACTCGGCCAGGGCAGTTTTCCGCCAGACTGGGCGTTGAGTTTGATCCATTGTATGTCGATGGAAGTTTAGACGAACCGTTGAAGTTTCAAGCACCCTCTCTCTTGCTAGCGGGCGACGTAACCCCTGAAAAGTTGTTGTCGAGACAGCTGCTATTGGGGAAGCTCGATACAGCTCGCCGGGAATACGACAGCACACAATCCATACGAACTTGGAAGCAGCACCAGCATAGGACCATCGATTTGATGATGTCATCTCGTACTACGAATGCGTTCGATGTAGCGAGTGAATCTGAATCCGTCCGAGAACGCTATGGAAAGACGGTCAATTCGATGAGTCTACTTTTAGCGCGTCGGCTCGTCGAAGCGGAGGTCCCGTTCGTTACTGTCTTTTGGAAAGAGAACGAAGCGATCGCGGACAAATGCAAAAGCGCTGGTGGATGGGATACCCATGGTAACAATTTTGGATGTCTGAAAGATAATTTACTGCCCGAATTTGATCAAGCGTTTTCGGCCTTGGTCGAGGACTTGCATCAACGCGGCTTGTTAGATCAGACGTTGCTCTTGGTAACGAGCGAGATGGGTCGCAAGCCCAAAATAGGCGATCCTCGATCAGGCGGACCGGGGGGAGCAGGCAGGGATCATTGGACGCATTGCATGAGCGTCGTAATGGGAGGCGGCGGAATTCGAGGCGGCCAAACGTATGGTTCGAGCGATCGCTATGCGGAGTATCCGGCCGAGCATCCCGTGACGCCAGCCGACATCGCCAAGACTGTGTACCATGCGATGGGTATCGAGAATTTGCATGCTAGGGACGCACAGGGGCGACCTTACCATTTGCTCGAAGAAGGCAAACATATCTCGCAGCTCTTCGGCTAAGCTCAAAATACCGCAGGCTCGTCCTGTGGACTGTTCTGGATTCCAAAATACCGCAGGCTTGTCTTGCGGATTGTTCTGTTTTCAGGCTACTGCAACACAAGGCTAGCGGGATTCCAAGGTACTGGGATTTAGTGAATGCTAGGCATCGCAACAACCAATTGCTCCGAAGTAATTTCAGTCACCAGAGTCCCATCTTCCAACTGGTCTCCGACGTGTACAACCCGGTCGCCAACGAGAGCCGCAATACCCTGCGGAGATTGAAAGATAGCCTGGACCTTAATGGGTTCTATCTTGCTTGCAGCCAGTGAGTTGTTGATCGCAACAAGCGATTGCCGATCCAACGCTGATGGATCGGATGCTGCAGATCTAGACAGCTCAGGAAAAATCATGCTCCGATCGAAAGGATCTACATTTTTGAGATCGTTTAGTTGATACTCAGGCCACTGAGCCTTTGCAACCAATTCCTTGACTTCTGGTATCCGACTTGATTCGCTTTCGGTAGGACCCGTTTTCGACTCGTTAATGTTTCCGTCTAACGTGGGTGGTTTCCCTGGAAACACGAAATAGAGGATTCCAAGAAGGAAAGGAATCATCCCAATTTTGATGGTTCCGAGAACGGTTTGATTGTTCATTCTCTATTACTCCCGATTCGTCCAAGCGTGATCAAAAACGACTTTCAATTCCAAGTCAAAGCGGCATGTGCCGCCGAGAATGGTTGGCTCCGATATTTTGAAACGCGACACTTGATAGATGTAAGGGACGCGACGCAATGATTCGAAGAATTGAAAGATGCTGTTGAAACCACCTTCTAAATGGAGATCAAAACAACGCGTTTGGAATTCGTCTTGTTTTTGTGTTGCGATCGGTCGAAAATCGATCAAGTTGCATCGTGAGACTTGTGCCGTGCTGCGAACGGATGACAGGACTTCGGCGTCATCAAGCTTCTTCGGGATTCGAATGAGGGTCGCATGAAACTTTTGCTCCAACTGCTCCTTGCAAAACTGAGCCTGGGCGATCGATTTGGTCAGTTCTGCTTCTAACTCGGACAGACTCTTGCAGGCGTCTATTTCCGACGTAAATCGATCGGCATGATTTGCGATTGCACATCTCAAAAAGTAGCTGCCGACGATGCAAAGGACAATCAGCAGAGCCATACCCGTGTGAACCAACCGTTCGTTCCGAAACAGGCTAGCCTTCGCCCAAGAGTTGCTATTCATGGCTGAGGCACTCCAATTGAAACTCTTGAGCGGACCGATCCGAGACTAGGCGTTCTTGAGAAGACCGTAGCTCAACTTTCGAGAAAACCTTCGATTCCTGGAGACTCTGCATGAAGGTCGAAATCGATTCGCTTTCGATTGCAATTCCCCGCAGGGTCAACTGGCGCTCGCTTCTCATCGCTTTGCTTTCTGCCGATGAATTGGGCTTTGGCCCCGCGTTCGATTGCGATTCGCGTGTCAAATGGGTAGAGGCGATAGGTTTAGCGACCACCAAAACCTGCAATTCCTGAATTTGGACGGTACCGTCCGACGAAAGTACCCCATTGGCAATAATTCCCAATAGAGAGTTAGTTCGGTCCCGCGAAACTGCGGCTTGTAACTGATCGATTTTTTGCTCTAGAACCAAGGCTTCCTTCGATTTGTGAATCCTTTCCCGTTGCAATTGCCGAATGGGATCCGCTGCGGCCTGCGACTCCTGCAATGCACTGAATCCGCGCCACCACTTTTCAAGTAGTAGGGCATTGCATAAGAGAACTGCAACGCCGAGAACTACGAACACGAATCCCCATTGGCGAAGACGTTTGCAAATTAGCCTACGCCAAACGAAGGAGGACGGTAATAAATTGACGTGCATTACATTGATTCCCAAGCCAGCGAAGACAATCCCGCCGCAATCGCAAATACTCCAACATGCTGATTGCCAAACAAGTTTTCTGAGACATCGATCGCCCACGTCTGCGTTGGAAGGCCTACGCGATACTCGATTGCCTGGTCCATCGCGGGGATTCTAACTCCAGCACCCATGAGCATGATTTGGCTCGGCGTGATCGCTCGATAGGCTCGATCAGCGAACTCTAGCGTTTTTTCGATTTCATGCGCCAGCGTCTGAAGGTATCCGCTAAGTTTTTGTTGAAGAGGGTTTGAAAAGTCATTTATTGCATTCAAATCACCCTCTGGATTCGAGGGCGATTGAAAAAGCAGTGTCTGAGCGTCGGATAAACTAATCTCAAACGAGATTGAAATGAGTTCAAGTAAATGGAACAATCCCAGATCACGTAGCCCTCGCGACAGAATTGGCTGCCCATCTTGAACCAGCGTCACGGTCGCTTGGTGGTATCCTAGGTCAATTGCGAGAGTCGCGATTTCTTTGCCTTCGACAGCCATCGAAGTTGCTCGAGCCATCGCACACGGCATTGCGTCGAGAGTTTGGCAATCGAAACCGGCCTTGAGCAAGTCGCTTGCCAAAAGCATGGCCGTTGATCTCTTTAGCGATACCGCTCCGAAACTAGACGCATTGGAACGAGGTCGATTTTGAGGCAATACCCAGCAATCGGTTAAGAGATCCTCCAGCTCGCAATCTAACTCGAGCGCGATTTCGGATCGGACCATGGCTTGCGACTCAGAAGGGTCGCATGCTGGTAGATCCAATTCGCGGTATTCGATCATACCATCGGTAAGCGTCGCAGCGCAGTTGCGTCCATGGAAGAGTGCATTTAAGTTTTCAAGATGTTCTAGAGTGGGTGCAAGTCCATGTTCAATAATCTCGTCGCTCGCCAGCCATCCAAAGTTTTCATCGCATTGGGACGAGTCCGGATCCGATGCTATTGCAAATGTTGTTGGGTGTTCTACGGACCAAACTGCGGCAAGTTGCCATCGGTTGTCGATCTTACGAACCTGCGCCATGTTGATACAGTGGCAGCCGATTTCCACCCCAGTCCAACCATAGGAATGTTGGAATAGGCGATGACTGATTCGATCGAGGTGAGAGAAGAGTGAACTCATGGTAGCCAACGGTAGGTCGTAGTTATCAGCATGAGAAATGGAGTTGGCATCCCGATCAAGACTTATCGCGAAGCCGTCGTTACATCCAGCAAAGGCAGAATGATCGAAAGCACAACGACCGCAACCACCCCGCCTAATCCGATAATAATGGCGGGCTCGAGCATTTTCACGAGTGTCCTGAGACGTCGTTCTCCCTCGTCCTCAAAGTACTCTCCAACCGATAGCAAAACTGCGGGAAGCTTGCCTGTACGCTCGCCTGTTGAAATCATATGGGCAGCTCCTGCCGGCAGAAAGTGGGCATCTACCAAAGTCTTACTCATCCCCTCGCCTTGCAGTATTTCCTGTTCAACTTTTTCAAACATTTCTCGAAAGAGCCAATTGCGGGTCGCCTTGCGACACAGTCGGATACTTTCAAGCAACGGCACGCCGTTTTCCAGCATCGTACCAAGCAGTCGAAATATCCTGCCGGTGATCAGTGCGCGCATCGAATCCTTGATGATCAACGTATTCAAAAGAGCGCTGTCGAAAACGCGATGGACTCGCGGATGATTCCGAAAACCAATCCCCAAACCAATCAATCCAACGAATGCAGTTGCGATGACTATCCAATGGTTTCGAAGGCCAGTACCGATGGACAAAAGGATGCTGGTGAGAGGTGGAACGGGGCGGCCCATGTCTTGAAAGATGGTCGCAAACTGTGGCAAAACAAAGAAGAGCATCGAGCAAATGACGTTGAAGGTGATTGCGCAGAGAACACCAGGATACATCAGCATCCCCATTACGGAACTTCGCAGATTCTGGTCTTTGCGCATCATGCGAGTTGTCCGTTCCAGCACATCGACTATTCGCCCTGCTTGTTCCCCTGCAGCCAACGCGGCCACCATGGACTCACTAAAAACTTTGGGATGCTTCGTGAGTGCGGCGGAGAATTTTAAGCCTTGCGATACATCTTGATACGTTGCATGGAGTACTCGTCGAAGGCTCGGGACGGAACACTGAGTCGCAACCGTGTTGAGGGCTTCAGCAAGGTCGTCCCCCGATTGGCACATGATCGAGAGCTGGGACAGTGCAACGATCAAATCGGAGCTTTTGACGCGACTGTTTCCGAACGTGATCTTCGAAGTGCTGAGCGACTTGCTCGTTTGTGCTGGGCTAACGCGTAACCGTGACTCAACAGCCACTACCGACAATGCAAACAATCCCTGCGAACGAAGCCTGTGCCTAACCGCTAGCGCGCTTTCGCCATCAAACTGTCCGTCAACCGACTTGCCTTGTCGATCTTTTGCGAGGTAACGAAATTGCATGGAAGTGTGTTTTTATGGTTGATGAAGATATAACTGTATTCGGTTTGTGCCAAAGGTTGGTCACTTTGTGAGCGGCAAGTCGCTAGCCGCCGCTTTCCCCATTCCATTTTCGCTAAGATTTTTTTCACCCGCGGCTAGCGCCCTGCGGCTCGCAATAACTAAGGTGAGTACCGCCCCGCAGATCGAACTGAAGTCCGTCTCTTTGTCAGTCAGAATAGGCGACCTCGATGACCTCGTCCAAACTGGTTCTGCCGGATTCCGCGAGCCGAATCCCTTCGTCAAGCAATGATCCACAGCCTTGCCGCGCATGCTGTGCTCGCAATACGTCAATGGAAGCATTGGTTGAAATCAATTCGCGAACTTCTCGATCGACGGTAAATACTTCGTAGATACCGGTACGGCCACGAAATCCGGTGTCGTAGCATTCACGACATCCCTGGCCGCGGACGAACTGACGTCGTCGGTCCCCTTGGTAGCGGATTGCATCGAGTTGTTCCGCCGCCGGATAGTAGCTCGTTTTGCAGGACGGACAGACCGTTCTAACAAGGCGCTGTGCGATAACGCCTAACAATGCAGCCGAGAGTTTAAAAGGTTCAATTCCCATATCGAGCAATCGAGTCACTGCACTGAAACTGTCGTTGGTGTGCAAGGTGCTTAGCACAAGGTGACCAGTCAGAGCAGCTTGGATGGCGATCGCGGAAGTTTCAGCATCCCGAATTTCGCCAACCATGATAACATCGGGGTCTTGCCGCAATATGGATCGAAGCGCGTCCGAAAATTTCATGGATTTCGTGTTGCTGACCTGAACTTGGTTGATCAAGTCGAGTTGGTATTCGACAGGATCCTCCACCGTGACGATATTACGTTTGATGGACTTGATCAGTTCGACCGCGGAGTAGAGAGTGGTTGTCTTTCCACTGCCGGTGGGGCCAGTTGTTAGGAGCAATCCGTAAGGACGTTTGAGCAGACTCTTGGTTCGATTGAGCGCTGCTTCGGGCATGCCGAGTTTGTCGAGATAGAACGTGACGTTTTTGCGATCCAAAACTCGCATTACGATCTTCTCGCCGAGAATGGTCGGCAAAGTAGAAATTCGCAAGTCGATTTCACGCCCGTCGACGGTCAAATGAACACGACCATCCTGTGGCATGCGATGTTCTGAGATATCGAGTTTTGCCAGGACCTTGATCCTGGAGATCATGGCAGGATGGAATTCGCGCCGAGGTCTCAATATTTCTCGCAAGTGGCCGTCGACACGGTAGCGAACCAACGAGGATTGCTGGCCCGCCTCGATATGAATGTCGCTGGCCTTTTGCCTGATTGCGTGAACGATGATGTAATTTACTAGATTGATAATCGGGCTACCGTCGGTGAGCGATTCGACGTCCGCCAGCGAGATATCGACTGCATCCGCGTGGATTTCTAATGAGTTTTCCTCGAGGTCCGCCGTTACCGCGTCGACCGCAAAGTTCTCTTCGTAGCAATGAGCAAGCATTCGATCAATGGCAGATCGCATTGCCAGGACAGGGCGAATGGGTTGTCCGGTGATCCGCTCTAGTTCGTCGAGTTGCCTGAGGTTGGAGGGCTCAGCCATTGCAACCGTAAGTCGGCCTCGTATGCTGAACAAGGCAAGTACCGAGAACGCTTCAGCCTTAGAACGAGGGATACGACGAACAACGCTTGGGTCGATAATTCCGCTACGCAATCGGACTGACGGAACGCCGAGTTGCTGGCCCAAGAACAAGAGCAAGGTGTCTTCCTCGACGAATCCCATCTCAAGTAGGGTCTCACCGAGTTGCGAATTGGTGTTGGAGTGTTGGTGAAGGGCCGCTTCAAGGTCGCCATCGGTTAGGAGACCTGCATGAACGAGGTTCTCGCCGAGCGGGATTGCTTTGGGTACCAGCTGACCAGGTTTGGATCGATTGCGCAGAACGACGGAAGAGTCTGAGGTCGGAGATTGGGCCACCGCTTGGTTCATCGTGCGAAACTCCCCATCGCCTTGACCGCGTCATCGTAGACATGAAGTTCCTTGTCGATTCCATTGATCCGAAGAATATCGCGGCATAGCGGGTTCGGTCGGGCAAGCACTATACCCCCACCAAGTTTGTGACATCTATCGCGAGCTTCAAGAAGCGCCTCGAGTCCGACGCTATCCAGGAGGGAAATGTGGCTGAGGTCGAAAACGATGCGCGGCTGGCCATTCCCAAAGCAGCCTTCGACGGTATTAAAGAATGCAGTTTGATGTTCCCTGGTGAGCGGCTGAGAACCGGTGATTGTATCCACCGCGCCGGAGCGTTTGCAAGAGTACATGTCGAATCCGTGCGGTTAGCGAATAGGGAGTTCAAGAGTGAAGCAAGAACCTTGATTCAACTGACTGCGAATCGATACATTGCCACCATGAAGCCTGGCAACTTCTTGGGAAAATGCCAAACCAAGTCCAGTTCCGACCACCGCTTGTACTCGCTCGTCGCTGCTTCGGAAAAACTTGCCACACAGCTTCGGCATGTCCTCTGCCGAAATGCCAATGCCACTATCCTCCACCATGAACAGAACGCGAGTTGCATCTGCGTCGACACGCACAGTCACCTTGCCTCCGTCTGGAGTGTACTTGATCGCGTTACTGACTAGGTTGGTGAGGGCGGCTGCCAACTTATCCTTGTCCGCCATGACCTTCGGCAACTTCGGGGCAACTGAGAAATCAAAGGACTGCTTCTTTTCGTTAGCCAAGGGGCGTTGGCTTTCGATAATCTCGCTGAGCAAACGCTCTAGCTGGACTTCGTGCTTTTGGATGGTGATCGCGCCCGCTTCCATTTGACTGATGTTGAGCAGTTCGTCCACGAATCGAGACAAGCGCGTGGCTTCGTTGTTGATCGTGTTATAAAAGGATTGTTGCTGCTCCACTGAAATATCGGTTGCCATGGCAAGCGTTTCGGAATACGCACGGATATTTGCGAGCGGTGTTCGAAGCTCATGCGTGGCCGTGAAAACGAATTGCTCGCGCGCCTTTTCTGCGAGTTTCTGTTGAGTCACATCTCGCAATGTCCAGATCGAATCGGTTGTGTCGTAACCGTCCCCTGTCTGAGCGATCCGGCTCAATCTCCAGACGCCCTGTGCAAGATCCGTTGATCTTTGAATCTCGACAACTTGCGTTGAATGGTTGCTGCCGAGGCAGCGAATTCGCTCCTGAGACGCGTCGTCAGCTTGGTCCGAAAGCAAACTGAGGATGTCCATACCGACAAGGGCTTGGGAGTCAGCTCGTTTGAGCAATGTAGCAAAAGAGCGGTTGAGCTGGATGATTCGTCCTTCGGAATCGCAAACTGCAATGCCATCGGTTAGGTTTTGGAATACAGCCTCCCACCGTTTGGCTTGTTGTGTGTGAATGGCTTCCGACAACCGCCGCTCGACACCATTCCATGCAGAATGCTCGTGAACGCGAGCAAGCAATTGGTTCCACCCAGCAGCCAGTGAATCGGTTGCAGGTAGAGGTCGTAATTCCGTCACAGAATGAGCATTTGAATTAGCAAATCGAGTCAATTGCCGATCAAGATTTTCGTGCCAATGGGATGTGCGTCTCAGCACAAAGGAGCCGAACAATAACAGCGCAAGCGGCAGGCCAACCGCAGCCGGAATGGATGCGAGGAGCGACCCATACCAAGAAAGGTAGATTGCCGTGACGGTAAAACAGAATAGCCCAGACAAACCGAAAAGGAGATACTGTTCGCTCAGTCGCCGTGTCAGACTGCGATTGTGTTGGGCTGCAAACATGAGATCAATTCGATATTAAATGAGGACGAGTATGTTCACTTGGAGAAATCTCTAGGCCTTCGAGGAGCGTCGTGAGTTCGCGAATGCTGAATGGTTTGAATAGGATCGCTTCGAGGCAAAGTCTGGACTTGAGCTCCTCTCGATCCAGTTCTAATCCTTTGGCAGAGCACATGACTATGCGCATTTCGCTCAGGTTCAGTTCGTTTCGGACTCGGCTACAAAGCTCCTCACCATCAAGGCCCGGCATCTCGTAGTCCGTCACCAGAATGTCGAATCGTTGAGAGGAAGCCAGTCGAAGCGCTTCTTTGCCATTCCGAGCCAGCGTGACCGTGAAGCCGGAGCGATTGAGGTTGAAACGAATAACATCGCCGAGGACAACGTTGTCTTCGGCGACTAGAACTTTTTTAGCTTCGGACATGGATGTGACTACCAAGTTAGGCAAGCGGCGTTATTGACGACGAACTCGCCAGTTGTTTCGTTGTAAGCCCAACCAGCAGTACCAGCAGGTGTTGCGATCGGATTGCCCGCGTTCAAAACCACGGTGCCGTTTTGATTGGCAACTGGAACCGAAGTGGTTTGAACTTTGGGAAACGCACCGTTGATGAATGGCTTGAGCGTGGTGGTAATTGTGGCCGCAGTCGGATAGGAGCCATTCTGTGATTTGTATAGCTCGATAGCATCGCGAATGACGCCAAGCGATGCCTTTGTTCCATTGTCGCGGGCATCGCTCGCAGTGTTAAACATGCGGGGTGCCGCTACCGCTGCCAAGATGCCGATAATCAGTACTACCACTACAAGCTCTACCAAACTAAAGGCGGAACGCTTGCGTGCACTACAGGTTTGCGATGTCGTATTCATTTTCTCTTGTGGCCCAGCGAAAAGCAGGAAAGTAGGTGATCGACCGCGAAGCAATCAACCATGTTCAGTTCAGATTGGACGATTTCCAATTCGGACGGAAGAAACGTACGTTTTAATTTGAAGGAGAGCAAACTATTTAATCAGAAAGTTCTTCGACTTCGCCAAAGTTTGCGTGCTAGATATAGGTAGGAATAATCGAGATTCAGCTTTTTTAGCTCTAACTATGTCCAGAACACTCGCCGATACCAAACTTGCTTGCGAACTCGCCTCTCGGCTTGAGTCCGTGTTGAATCTGCGCGCCAGTGTGCTGCGATTTTCTAAGGACGGATGGACGAACGCTTCCAATTCAGACGCGCCTACGAACCTCGCTCCGATACTCTGTGCCTCACTCGCGAACTTCGATAAACGATCGAGTCGGCCAACGGTTTTGCGAATGGATGGTCTGCTATCGTTCGTTGTAAATACGTGCCCCGATGCAATGTTGCCAATCGTCGTAGGACTCGTTCTGCCAGATCAACCCGAAGCGATAGTGATCTCGCTTATATCTGCTCACCTTGAAGCCTTACAGTATCAAGCTGAAGCATCGACCACCAAAATCCAATCGGAGTTCTTCATTGATCAAGTGACTCAAGACTTCGAGGAGTTGACGTGGTTACGAAGCGCTAACGATTACTTTGACTTGTGCGGTAACAAACACACCATTGAATCGATCGCTCGCAAATGCTTGCCCGATCTAGCAAGCGTGATACGGGCCGAATCCATTCTTTTTGTCCATTCCTGCAAGGGTAGAAAGTCGGCCGATGGAATTCCAGATTGGAATAGAGTGATTGCGACGGGGCAATGCGACAGCCCCAAAACATGCGGAAGCTTTCTTCTGGATTCGATTCCAGTTCTCATGCGAGGACCGCGAGTCATCAACATCAAGGCCGGACAAGACGAGCTCCCCGGATACCCTGGATTTCGAAATTGCATCGCGTTGCAAGTAGCCAAGGGGCAGCATGTTTACGGATGGATCGTCGCGGTAAACAAGGTGCCGTCGCAAAACGCGACGCCGAGCGTGGAATTGGACATAAATAAAACGATTGCGGAATCGTTTGGGACTTTTGAAGCGGGATTACTGAGCGCCGCCGCCAACATCATGTCGTCTCATGCACGCAATGTCGAGCTGTTCCAAGCCCAGGAGTCGCTCCTTACGGGAATTGTTCGAGCCATCATTAATGCAATAGACGCCAAAGATCCGTACACATGCGGACACAGCGATCGCGTTGCTCTATACGCTAAGAGAATCGCTGCACACTTGGGTGAAAGCAACGAGGAATGCGAACGGATCTATATGGCAGGTCTGCTTCATGACGTAGGTAAAATAGGAGTGCCAGATTCGATTCTAGCGAAGCCGGGCGCGCTCACAACCGAGGAATTTGCAATTGTCAAGAAGCACCCAGAGATAGGGCATACCATTCTCAAACACTTGAAACTTCTTGATTATGTTCTGCCTGGTGTTCTGCATCACCATGAAGCGGTTAATGGCACTGGTTATCCCGCGGGCCTGGCAGGTGAGGCAATTCCATTGCATGGTCGGATTCTGGCCGTAGCAGACGCTTACGATGCTATGACCAGCGACCGCCCATATCGACCAGGAATGCCAAGCGAAAAAGCCGAATCGATTCTCCGAGCTGAGGCAGGCAAGACCTGGGATCTAGATATCGTAAACGTTTTCTTAGAATGTCTAGCAAACGACGAAATTCAACCGCACACCACGGAATCGACTCGATCAACCATCGCGACGGAACCGGATCCAAACGCAAACAATAGCTTAATGCGACGAATTGCTAGTTCCATCAACAATTTGGTGGTGGAGTAGCGACTATGTTTATCCTGAGATCGGCAAAGCGACTTGCTAAGAAATCTGGCGTGACTTTGGCCGAGATCACCATTTCAGTCTTGATCATTGGAATTCTTGCCGCCTCGGCTGCACCAATCTATGCAAATAGCCTTCTGAAATATCGAGTCGACGTCGCAGCTCAAAGGATTGCTCAAGATATCTCCCAGACTCAGAGAGTCGCTAGGCAAAACAACTCTACCAGGACGATCTCCTTTACCTCGAGCGATCACAGCTATGCAATTAGCAGTATCAGTTCATTGGATCGGGTAAGTGCGCCGTACAGAGTGGGCCTTAATCAGGCACCCTACCGCGTTGATATTTCTTTGTTGGCTACAGCGGCACAACCGGCGACTCCACTAACAAGTGTTGCAATCGTGTTCGATCGCTTTGGAATGCCCGACCAAGGCATCGCGGTGACGATAAGCGCTGGTGCGTTCCAAAAGAGAGTCGATGTCGCTCCGACATCAGGCAGGGTGAGCGTCCAATGAAGTCAAACCAACGCCGCTCGGGCGTGACCATGCTAGAATTGATGGTGACCTTGCCAACGGCCACAATTCTGGTCGGGGCGATGGCCCTGTGCATTACCATCATGATGCGTGCCAAGTCGCAAGACGACAACCTGTTTCGTAGTACGTACGACCTTTCGGTTGCGGCCTCGCAAATCGCTTCAGATCTTGAGAGCGCTGTCTCGCATGTTTCGTCGTCGGCTACGCACATCGAGTTCGTTGTGCCGGATCGAAATGGAGATGGGCTCCCAGAACAAATGCGTTACGAATGGGGTGGAGCGACGGGCGGCAATGCGAACAAGATCCTTTGGAAGTACAACCAGGATCCGCTTGCAGTATTGTTCGACGATGTTGGATCATTCAATTTGCTAAAAGCCACTGCCTCGGCTCCAGCCTCGGTTTCCAATCACCTGCTTTCGGAAACCGCTGTCCTCAAGTCGATCAACGCATTTCCAGACTGCGTTTTTCGCGAACAGGTGATCAATGCTAGTAACCCTATCGGTCAGTACTTTATACCTGACGTTCCAGGCTCGGGGATCAAATGGGATCTTGGATCACTCCGAATCATGGTTCGCGCAGCGGACGCAAATGCGGATGGCATTCTATGCATTCGAGTCATGCGTAGTGATACAACCACGAAACTTCCAATCGCTCCCATTTTGGCGGAGGTGAAAGTCGCCGAAGCGCGTCTGGGAACTAGCTATCAATGGCTTGATATTCCCATTTCACCGATCAGCTGGCAATCGCAGGGAGTTCCTCTTTGCATCACGCTCGGCTACGGTGGCGGTACCGGTGATGTCGCACTTGTTCAGACCGTTGAAAATGGAACTGGGATGCCAGCGAACGCAAATCTAGTGACATCTATCGATGGTGGAACAACTTGGACTGCCTCCAACGTCACTCGCGGACTGCGCTTCTATGCCTATGGTTTTTACGATGGTTACACTGGCCAACGAGCCTTCCTAAGTAGCGTTGACCTTAAACTCGGCAGCTCTCGAACAACAACGCAAAAATTAGAGACTTCGGTCCGCTTGCCCGCTAGTCCGGAGATCCCGTGATGAAAATTGATAGTGAGCCGACGGCGCTAGCCGCGGGTTTACGCTCGATGAAATTATTGC
>JANLRK010000152.1:0-8405 GCA_031361585.1 Pirellula sp.
TTTGCCCTCGACCGTTCCAGAGGATCCATATAGCGGCATGGGCGTGCCTCAACATGGTTATGCGTCCCACACACCTACCTCTGACGGCAAGAATGTCTACGTTTTCTTCGGCAAAAGTGGAGTGCTCGCATTCGACTTAGAGGGCAAGCAATTATGGGAAGCCAGCGTTGGCAAAGGTTCCGATGACCGCCGGTGGGGTTCGTCATCAAGCCCTATCGTCCACGAAAACGTGTTGATAGTTCCGGCTGGTCCAGAGGGCCGAGCCTTGATCGGACTCGACAAGAACACGGGCAAGGAACTTTGGCGACTTCCATCCGACAAGTTGGGCAATGTTTGGGGAACACCAGCGATTGCTAAAGCCGGTGGCAATTCGGAACTAGTGATAGGAGCCCCAGGCGAAATTTGGGGCCTCAATCCAAAGACGGGAGAGTTTGGTTGGTATTGCATGTACCTGGATAACGGCGATCAATTTAGCTCCAGTGTCGTAGTGGATGGCGAAGTCGTCTACGCTGTCGAGGGAAGAGGCGGTGGATCGGTTGCGGTCAAAACCGGCGGCAAGGATGATGTCACCGCATCGAAAACGGTTTGGAAAGGACGAGATAGCTCGAGTTTCGCTTCTCCGATTGTCTATGAAGGTCGACTCTATTACGTATCTAGGAAGGTCCTATCCTGCGTCGATGCCAAGACACAGGAAAAGATCTTCGAGGGGCGAATGAAGGGCATGAACGGGGAAGTAGCACCTGAGCCCGGCGGATTCGGTGGTGGTGGCGGATTCGGCGGGGGACGCCCACCTGGTGCGCCCGGCGGTGAAGGTCGAGGTGGTGCGGGACCAGGTGGTGCGGGACCAGGTGCAGGTGGCCCTCCGGGTGGTGGGCGTGCCGGCGGTGGCGGTCCTCCTGGGGGTGGCGGACGAGGGGGTCGCGGCGGTGGCGGCTTTGGAGGAATAGACTATGGGTCGCCGATTGTCGCCGACGGCAAGTTGTATTTCACATCCCGCAACGGCGAAACTTATGTGTTCAGCGCCGGCAAAGAGTTCAATCAACTCGCAGTCAATCGAGTCACGACCGACACTGAGGACTTCAGTGCTACGCCAGCCATCAGCAACGGTGAGATCTTCATTCGATCCAACAAGAATCTGTATTGCATCTCGACCAAAAAATAAGCGATCGTTTGATCGCGCCGTAGGTCGCACCTGCCGGGTGCGACTGAGAGGTCCAAACAAGAACATCGCGCAGCTTATTGGATGTGTCCTGCGCGTCGCAAATGCTCGAGCATCTCCTTAGGAAAATCTCGAACAGCCTCGCTTCCAAAAATGGAGCCATGGTCACCTGGAATCATCCTGACGTAGCCGCGATCCGTTGACGTTCGACCCAATTTTGTTAACTCGGCATCCAATAGCGCAACAGCTTCATTGAGATAGAAACTATCTTCTGTGCCAACGACCAAGCGGATGTTGTTTCGAAAAATGGGAGTCAACTCCTTGGGGGTTTTTCGCAAGAGATAGCTGATGTCGTATTGCTGATAGCACTCCGCGATCTTGGAATCGATCTTCCCACTAATTGGATCAAAGAGGGCGGCTGGATTTCGATTCGCATTTCTCGGCCCGAAGGCTGCAAACCACGAATCCCATTGCTGCGCGGACGTGTTATCAGGACCCAACACATCTTCTCCCCGTGACTCTTGTCGAATGGTCATTTCGACAATATCCGCTTTTCGCAAGCTAGGTAAGTCGGCTCCCTGGGTATCGCAATAAAAATTGGGTTGGCCGTAGATATCCACTTTTTGAAATCGACGAAAATCGACTGGATCGGGCGCGCTGGACCAAGCAGCACCAAACACATTTGGATAGCGTGTTGCGAGCCATAATGTCGACCATCCACCCGACGAATGACCTCGCAGAAGCCGAGCTGTCGGTGCGGCGATGAGCGGATACTTCGCTTCGAGGGCCGGTATGAGTTCTTGAGTGAGGGCTTGCCCGCATGGGCCATTGTTGGCCGAGTCAGCAAAGAGCGAATGTCCGTTCGGTCCTTCAGGGTCGAGGACAATACGGAACGAAGATTTAGACAGAGTTGCCGCATCGCTATTCTCGCTGGGGCGACGTCGATTAGCGGCTGCATCGCTATGGTCGCCACCGAAACCCGGTACTTCGTATATGGCGGCGAACTTTTGCGCAGAATCGTAGCCGTGCGGCAGCACGACCCCAGCTCGAAGCATTACATCGGAGCCACGAAACTGAGAAAGCAATTGGGAACGAACTTCAAACCACTCCACTCCATCTACTTGTTTTTCGGAAGGGGGCTGAACGACTTTGGTAAGTGAGAGTTGAACGATTTGCTTTTCCTTTGAATCGGTGACTTCAAAAGGAACTTCCTCGGACCAGAGATTACCTACCTCCCGACGCCAGTTACTGTTGCCTCGCGAAACATCCAATCTCGCTTGCGCTCGGTACTTGCCCGGGGATAGCTTACTGGGCGGAATTGGGAAGCAGTCTGACTTATCATTGAGTATGGCTACGTCGTTGCCAGCCAGTTGGACATCGGTAGCAAAAAGGGGCTGTGGATCGTCCCAGAACGGTCCATCCACTGGCGAACTCTGTTTCGGAACTTTGGATCGTTCGGCAATTAGAAACACAATCAGGCGACCCGTTTTGGTTTCATTCCGAACCGCCGGACCAAGTTGGACTTCGAATACCCATTCGGCTTCTGCGTAGCTCGTTGCCTGCGAAGACGCAGTCAAGATGGCGCAGCAAGCAAAACAAAAAATGGATCTCATGAGGATGTTTCCGATGTAAAGGCGAGCGGCAGGAGTTGGTTTACCGTAGCTTGGGCCCCCGGCCCGAGTTTCGCACGGCCCAGGGGGCCATGCTACTGGTAGATTTCAGTCTGTCGCTCGCGTAAGTATAGTTTTCTAGATTTTGGGCCAGCTTCCACTTGTTTTTGTCAATGGGACTCCAATGGAACTCGGTCTAGTGGCGCAGCTACGCTCGCCAGAGTCAGGATGATGTCTATCATGTGGATGAAGTCTTTCATGTGGATGAAGTCTTTCATGTTGCCCATCTCCTAACAACTTAACTATACTGTTGCAGTAGCGATACCGCTGCTTAAGCAAGGGCAGGCGGGGATGTGCCATTCTACTGTCACCAAATTCTTGCTGCCCGCCGTTTTTTGAAATCCGCAAACTGGAGTTTTGCAAGGTCATGCTTCGACTATTGTTGCCTTGTCATCGACTGGCCCTTTTTCTATTGGGCGTTTTTTTGAACGCTTATACCGCCTATCCGCAGGAAAAAGCGTCCGACTCGCTTCGGTTCAATCAAGATATTCGGCCTATCCTCTCGAGCGCCTGCTTTCGCTGTCATGGGGCTGACGCCAAGACGCGTGAGGCCGAAATGCGATTGGATGTTTCCGAAGGAGCCCTTGCACCACGCGCTTCGGGTGAGCATGCCATCGTCCCTGGCAAACTCGACGAGAGTCTCATTTGGGCTCGAATCCAGTCCACCGACCCCGATTCGGTCATGCCCCCTCCAACATCGAATCGCCAACTTTCCGACGTTGAAAAGCAAACGATCGCAAACTGGATCGGACAGGGAGCGAAATACGAAAAGCACTGGTCCTTCGAGCCGATCGCAGCGCCAAACGCACAATCGTTCTCCATTGATGAGTCTCTCGAGCGAGAACGGCAACGCAGGGGGCTCATCGCCCAAGGACCAACGGATCCGATCACTCAAGTTCGACGGCTTGCCTTCACACTAACCGGCTTGCCACCCAGTTTAGCCGACGTGGAAACCTACGAAGCCAACCCGACGGACACGAACTATGGCAAACTCGTAGAACAGTATCTCGCATCGCCGCACTATGGCGAGGAGATGGCCAAGCATTGGCTCGACGTGGCTCGCTATGGCGACACACACGGCATGCACTTGGACAATGAACGCCAAGCTTGGGCATACCGCGATTGGGTCGTCGATGCCTTTAACAGCAACATGCCCTTCTCGCAGTTCACCATCGAGCAGTTAGCTGGGGACATGTTACCCAATCCATCGCTCTCACAACAAGTTGCTACTGGCTACAACCGTTGCAATGTGACAACAGGTGAGGGTGGAGCTATCGACGACGAATTTCTATTTCGCTACGCGGTTGATAGGACGAGTACCACCGTTCAAACATGGCTTGGTTTGACCGGCGGTTGTGCGGTTTGCCACGATCACAAGTACGATCCTATCAGTACGCGAGAATTTTATTCGTTGTATGCATTTTTTTACAGCGCAGCGGACCCAGCGATGGATGGAAATGTCGAGTCGACTCGCCCCTTTTTACCTTTACCGACTAGTGAGCAAAAGAAACAGCTCGAACTAGCCAAAGAGCGCGAGGCACAGTCTCTGACGAAACTTCAACAGATGGCCTCCGACAAAGAGCAGATCGCTTACGAATCCCAATCAACAACACAGCATTCTGGACCTGTTACTGCCGTCTGGATGGACGATGAGTTTCCGATTGGAGCCGGAGTCAGGAATACATCGCGCAACGATGCGCGTTGGTCCAGCGACATAGGTGCACCGATGGGGCGTCGAGCGCTACGGCAAGAGTTTGGTCACAAATTCGAACAAACCATTACGGGCGGCTTGACACCCATGTGGATCCTTGATCAAGCCAGCCTGCGAGTCTGGGTGCTAACTGATTTAAAAGAACCGCCCAGAGCAATCTTCATCGATATCAAAACAGACTCCGGTTCGAAACGATGGGCTTGGAGCAATGAACCAAACGATGCAAAACTAGCAGGCGTTGAAGCTGAACGCGTTCAAGGAAAACTTCCGCAACCAGGTCGCTGGACAGAGCTAACGGTATCGCTCTCGGAGTTCAAGGTCGGGACCAGCGTCAAAGAAATAAAGCTTGGATTGTTCGGTGGAATCTGCCATTGGGATGGACTTACCTGCACCGGCAATCAACGCTCAGAAGATCAGCTTACGTCGAATGTGAATACGTGGTGGGCCTCGGTCAAGGGCTCAACCATTCCATTGGCGAGCGATAGCTTGGCCAAGGCCATAAAGGAAGGTCCGGAGAGCGATGCAGGAAAAGCACTAGCAGAGCAAGTTGCCGAATTCTATCGCATGCAAATTTCGGAGGCAGCATCGCCATCGGTTCTTGCAGCCCGACGCAGCTGGCAAGTGGCAAGAATCGATCGAGCCATGATTGAAAGTGGAATTCCAGGTACGTTCATCTTTAATGATCGACCAAAACCACGTGAAGCATTTGTCATGATGCGTGGCCAGTACGATCAGAAGGGGGAAGCGGTTTCGCCCGGAACGCCAGCCGTGTTGCCTCAGATAGCGAAGTCTGCGGAGCAGGATCGTCTAACTCGCCTCGATCTAGCGAAATGGCTAGTCTCGGACGAAAATCCATTGACCGCGAGAGTGACGGCCAACCGTTTTTGGCAGCAGGTGTTTGGCGTTGGCTTGGTCAAAACAAGCGATGATTTTGGCTCACAAGGTTCGCCACCGACACATCCTGAATTGCTGGAAGCCCTGGCGCATCGCTTTCGCAATAACGGATGGAACGTTAAGCAATTGATGCGTGAGTTGGTAATGTCGAATGCATTTCGACAGTCCGCTGTCGTTACTTCCGAAATGCAAAACATCGATCCAGAAAACCGGTATTTGGCACGCGGTCCTCGTATCCGCCTCGATGCAGAACAGATCCGCGATACGGTCCTGGCCGTTAGTGGATTGCTCAACCTGCAGTCAGGTGGTCAAGCCTTCAAGGGCTATCAACCGAAAAACATTTGGGAGCCAGTTGGCTACGGTGACTCGAATACGCGTTATTACATACAGGATCATGGAGATTCGCTCTATCGTCGGAGCCTATACAGTTTCATCAAACGGACGGCCCCGCCACCGTTCATGAGCAACTTCGACGCCCCCAATCGCGAACTGTTTTGCACGCGGAGAGAACGAAGCAATACACCTCTACAAGCGTTGCAGCTCATGAATGATGTGCAATATGTGGAGGCGGCAAGAGTTCTCGCCGAACGAGTTCTGCGCGATAGCAACATAAAGCCGCAGGATCGAGTCGAGTCCATTTTTCAGCGGTGCCTGTCTCGCAAGCCGACGAGCGAAGAGCTAAAGGCAATCGAAAGCGCACTGGATAAATTCCGAATTCGATTTAAGGAAAATCCCGCGGACAGCAAGCGGCTTATTGCGATGGGCGAGAAACCGTATGACGTTGCGTTACCACCAGAGGAACTCGCCGTCTATACATTGGTTGCAAATCTCGTCTTGAATCTAGACGAACTAGTAAATCGCAATTGATAGTAGGTCACTCGTGCCGAGAGTGACCCGCGCTGACATTGCTTATCAGTCGCACCCGGCAGGTGCGACCTACAGTAACTCGTGCCGAGGGTGACCTTGCGATGTCTTGCTACCATGAGCCAGTCAGATACGGGTAAACGTGCACTTCAATATTGGGTGCTTCGTGCGAAAACCTGCATAGATCCGATTTGGTAAGCGTACGCTTCGTTGACCAAAAAGTAAGAAGTCTCGTGTCCACGTCTTCCCATTCCATAAATGCAACTGAGGATACCGATAGACCGCTGATATGTACCATATCTAGTTCGCCAAGGCTCGAGACCACTTTACCTAACCGATTTGGAAGCGGCGGAGACTGTTGGGAATTAGTCCAGAAATCAATTGATTTAAGCCCGCGTAGGTTTCGAATCGACTCCGCCTGGAAATCTTTTGAACAGCCGATGGACGCAGCGAGGAGATTCGGAAAGTAGGAAACCGAGTCTGAGAATAACGCGCGTCCGACATTAGTTACCGATTCGCCAAAAATGATGACTCGAAGGTTTGGCAATCTTTTTGCCTGGGCGAGCAACACGTTAATTTGTTGATCGCTATCGACCGTCACTTCACAAATTGCTTGGTCGACTGGGAGCTTACCCAGGGAAGGTTGTAACCATGTGATCGTAGTCAATGCGAACGACGAAAATGTTGTTGGAACGGGTGGCTTCAGAGGATAGCGAGATTGCATGAAAGATCTGCGCTTTATGTGAGACTCATAGGTTATTGGCCCCGCGCCCGCATTGAACAGAGCGTAACTAGCATGGCGTTCGCTCCAAAATCGCTGATACGGAACCGCAAAGGCGGCAAAGAAGATAGCGATGAGCGTCACCGCGACCATCAAGCGCCGGATAGACAATCGCCAACTCCACAAGAGCATCGCCGTCGCTACGATTAGTGGAATCGCGGAAATCAATAGCAAACCGCTCAAGCCCCCGAGTCGAAGGCTTTCATTCCAGCCATACCATCGCATCGAACCCCAAACAACAATCTCGAATACGAGCAAGGAGATTAGACCCAAGCTGCGACCGAGAGGTCCAAACAAACGATAATCGCTTTTTACTTTAGTCATAGTTTGCATCATCCGGTCACAATTCAACATCCACCTTGGCTCTCGTAGGTCACTCGTGCCGAGAGTGACCCGCGCTGACATTGCTTATCAGTCGCACCCGGCAGGTGCGACCTACAATTGCTTATCAGTCGCACCCGGCAGGTGCGACCTACGGCGGCTGAGACGCATTTCGTGTAATATGTAGCATGGCCCCCTGGGCCGTGTGGCGCTCGGCCATAGTCTTGCTGCAGGGTGCGTTGATTTGAGTCCAAAAGTCACATGCTAAGCGAATTAAAGTTCAAAAGACGGATAATTTTTCTAGTACCGCTTCGAATAGTTGCGGTTACCATCGTTCTCTGTTTGCCCGGCATCGATCGCGCTTTCTCGGATGAGAACGCGGAGGCTTTGTTCGAGAACAGTATTCGTCCCGTACTCGTTGACATATGCTTTCGCTGCCACTGCGACAACAAAATCTCTGGCGGACTACGAGTCGATTCGCGCGAGGCACTGCTGCGAGGAGGAGAATCTGGAGAAGCCATCGTTCTCGGTAAACCAAATGAAAGCTTGCTCATAAAGGCGATCATGCGACACGCCGATGTCGCCGCCATGCCGCCTGACCGGGATAAAGCACTTCGGCCAGAACAAGTAGCTGCCTTCGAAACTTGGATTCTCAATAACGCCCAATGGCCCAAGCTAACTAAGAAATTCGAACACGCTACCCATTGGGCGTTTCAGCCATTGCGAAAAGTCGAGCCGCCGACGGTTGAGAATTGTCAGTCTGAGGACAGACTGACCTACGTGAATCGTCAGTCTGAGGACAGACTGACCCACGAGAATCGTCAGTCTGAGGACAGACTGACCAACGTGAATTCCAAATCGAAGAACCCGATCGATGCGTTTATCCAAGCCAAACAGGAAGCCAAGGGGGTCTCACATGCCCCAGCTGCCAGCAAGCAGACCCTGATTCGACGAGCAACGTTTGATCTTACGGGCATTCCACCCACGCCATCTGAAGTCACTGCA
>JANLRK010000189.1:0-29334 GCA_031361585.1 Pirellula sp.
GGATGGCCGTTGTGTTGGTATTCAGGTTGAGGACCAACACGCCGGTCGATTCATTGATCAGGGTGCCGTTGTTGACGTACCAGGGGTTGCCGCCAGCGTGGGTGACGGTGCCGAAGTTGTCGAGCAGTACTGTGAGGGTACTGGTTGTGTGAGTGAGCGATCCACTGGCTGCGACCTTCAGCGTTCCTGGACCGTTCACCGTCGTTCCCGTCCAGTTGCTGGCCCCGGACAGGGAGAGCGTCTTGCTGGCCGACACATTGACAGTGCCGAATGCGCTCGACAGGTTCAAGTTCGTCGCTGCTACATCCGCAGTGACGTTGAACGTGCCGTTGGCGAACTCGACGGTGCCGGCCCCAGTGAACGACGCCCCGGTCCCGAAGGTGTGCGCGTAGCCGTTGCCCAACTGGGTGGTGGCCCCGGACGCGGTGGTCACGACGCCGGTCTGGGTGCTCGGGCCGGCGAAGAACAGCCTACCGGTCTGCACGTCTACCGACCCGCCGCCAGAATAGGTGGCCCGCAGGGTGACGGTGCCGCCGCTGGTGCTACGGCGGACCGTGCCGCTGTTCACGAACGGACTGCCGCCACCGAAGTCGTTCACTCCACCGGTACCCTGGAAGTCCCAGACGGCCCCACTCTCGTTCACTAGGCTACCGAACGGGACGATGTCACCGCCGGCGGTGTCGGTCAGGGTGCCGGCGTTCGTGAACGTCCCACTGCTCAGGCTGAACCCGCCGGATATGGTGGTGGTGCCGGTGGTCCGGAAGGTGCCGGCGTTAGAGGCGTCGTTGAGTGTACCGCCGGAAATGGTCACCGACCCGGTGGCGAGGAAGGTCTTACCAGTGGCCACCTTCAGAGAGGCACCAGACAAGATGACGACGTTGTTGGCCGTAGTGTCGGCGGCGAACGTGTACCCGGGGTTGGCCCCGTCGAACACGGTCGTGCCGGCCCCCGTGAACGTGGCCCCGGCCCCGAAGGTGTGCTGGCCGTTGGAGAAGGTCAGGGTGGTGCCGGCGGCCGTCCGGTACTCGCCGAGGCTCGTCGAGCCATCGGCCCCAGCGATGTGGACTGTACCGGTCAGGATGTCTAGCAGACCGTCGTTGCGGAACGTCGGGGTGCCGACAACCGCGGCGTCAAAGGTGAACAGGCCGGTCCCGGCCGTCCGGCGGATGATGCCCAGGTTGACCACCGTCCCGCCGGCGAAAGGGTTCAGCCCGCCGGTGGCGGCGGTGATCAGGTACAGCCCGCCGGCTTCGTTGGTGAAGCTGCCGCTGCCGCTAACCGTGACGATACCGCCGGTCTGGGTGACGGTGCCTGCGTTGGACACTTTGCCGGCCCACGTCTGGACGGTACCGACGCTCGAGGTGCCGGTCAGCCGGACGGTGCCGGCCCCGCCGCCAAGGGTGCCGCCGGTGGACGTCAAGTTCTGGACGGTGAGTGTTTTGCCACTGTTGGCCGCCAGAGTACCCCCGGACAGTGCCAAGTTAGGAATCGTGACCGCATTGGCCGCAGTCACTGTACCGGTCGTGACGACCACCCGGCCGCTACCTGTGAAAGTGGGCGATCTTGTGGCGTCGCCCAGCACGGTGTTGGTGCCGTCGAACCCGAGTGACAGACCGGCAGCGACGTTGAATGTGCCGGTGTGGGCCTGGCCGCTGCCTGTAACAGTGAGCGACTGGCCGGTCACATTTACTGTGCCATCATTCACGAAGTTGCTGAAGGTGTTGCTGCTCGCTGCGGTGAAGTTGAGGGTGCCTGGGTTGGAAAATGTGCCCGCACCTCCGATGGCCGGGTTGGACAAGGTGGTGACCGTGACGGTCCCGCCGACAGCGTTAGTGAATGCCGCCCCTGCCCCGATGACGATCTGGCCACCCTGGAAGTCGTACGTTCCGGTGCTTGCAAGTTGGGTGTTGACAAGCGAAAGGCTGCCAGTCTGAGTGACGCTGCCACTTAGAGTGATGATTGCGTTGCTGCTAAATGTCGCGTTCGACCCGAAGGTGCTGGTCCCAGAAATGTTGGTCGTGCCAAGCCCGGTCCAGGTGCTGTTGTTGCCGAGCGTCAGTCCTACGTTGAGCGTGCTTGTCCCGCCGGACCCACTCACGTTTAAAGTGGACCCAGCACCAAGCGCAAGCAACTCGTCTGCTTGCACTTTGGCCACGCTGAAGTTGCCGTCCACCGTGATGGTCGGCGTGACGGATACAAAGTCTGGAATCACTGCCGTATCGGCCGATGTCGGCACCACGCCTCCTACCCAGTTGCTAGGCACACTCCAGTTACCGCCGGCGGGATTCGACCAGATCACTGTTGCGAGAAGCCGACGTTCCTCCAGCAACTCGAAGCATGGCCGAATACGGTTTCTGGCGACAACTTCGCGAAGTCTGTTTCGAAATATCGTGCGTGAAAAAAGCTTCTTCCGTAAAGCCAACAACGTTTTGCGGCCAATTAACATTCGGGATGTTCCTGAACAAAGATATGGGCGCTTTGACGAAAGGGTTTGATCGTGGCTGTGGCTTCTAGCCGCAAATTCTACTATTTTGAGTGAATCCGAGCGCAGGTCACTTAGTGTTTGAGACGCGATCTGCGTCAAATGGACCAGCTTATTGCAATTCTATTCGGGATGCTACCAATTCGTCCCGAAATTAAGCGAAAAGGCGACGCGATCTAGAACCTGTTTGAACTTGGGGTAAAGGCGCGGCGTTTTCTCGTTTTTTTTTGCCCGCAGGTTTCCGTACCGGCGGTCGGTGTCAAAGATTCAGTACACTCCACGGGCGAAAGAACGAAGGTGTGCCCCCTTGATTGCCCGAGAAAAACGCAGATTGAATTCGTCCTCTAACTCGCACCGGTTTGACACGCCGGTGCGTCGATAGCCAAGTGATCTAGTAGCCTGGACTTCCACTCATTCACAGTTCAGCCTCGCCCTTCCGTCGTGATGCCTGACAGCGGTATCATTGTGGCGTCAGTCATCATTTATTGAATTCAACGCGACGAAGTGTAATTTCTTGATAACAATCGTCACGAAAATCCAGTGCGGGCATCTGCGAAAACCAGTTCCCACCAGCATAGACATCCCAAGACTGCAAAGACAAATCAGCTCGTGGGAATTTACATCGAACCAAACCTTTGGAATCAGCTTGCCCTAAACGAATCGCGAAGGGGAACTGGTCTTCTAGTCCAAGCAACGCTTTTTGATCCTTATTAATAGTTATCATCACACTTGCCCCTTCTGCTGGAGTGTAATTGAGGTCGCGGTCCAGGTTATCAACTCTCATCTCGATGCCGATGGAGGGCAAGAGCTGGATGATTTTCGTCCCATCCGCACGAAGCGATCGAAACGAATCCACTGCAGCTCCTTTGTCCTGACCCTGAGCTAACATGGAATATCTGACGTTTTGCAGAAGCGGAAACGTCACCATTCCGTTTGCATCTGTCATTAGATCTTTCGTATGGACGTTCTTGGTTTGTGTTGGCGATACCGTGACTTTCGCGTTCACTGCGGGATTGCCATCCAATCCAATTACTTGAAATACCGAATTTGGAATACGATCAAATTGGAATACAAACTCTTTTTCTGGGTTTTGCGGATCGAATCGAATCTCATTCTTACTATCTTTTGGCTTCAACTCAATTTCTTCCGGATTCGTCGATTTTCGATAAAATGGAACCATCCAACCGTCCACTGGTCCCCTGCAAGAGAGGACGATGCTTGCGGAGTAAGCATGCGATACGGTGAAACGACCATTTTCGCCGGTCGCACCTAGGACTTTATTTCTAGATGCGATAGGTACATTTGCAATGCCAACACCCGTCTCGGTATCTCGAACCGTTCCCGAGATTTGGAGCACATTCGGCGATTCAATCCACATTTCAAAGCCTGCTTCTCGGTTCTGGAATCCAGCCTGGTTCCAGCTATGTTCTTTCGACAATCGTGAGTAGACAACTAGATTTTTCACCTGCGCTCCCTGCAGAACCGAAACCAGTCCATTTTGGTTGGACTTGTTTGAGCGACCTTCAAACGAAGAGCAAACTTCCACGTTAGCAAGAGGCTGATTGGAAGCTCGATCTCGCACCACCACGTCAAACCTCTTTCCGCGTTCCAATTCAATAACGTCGTCAAAGTCGTTCCACCACAATTCGAAGCCGTCAACTTTGTTGCTAAGGTCGGGAACTTGGGGAAGCGTTTTGAACGTCGATCGCAGTCGCATGGCGGTCGAATATTCGGGATGTTGTACTCGCAACAATATTAGCGCATCCGAGGGGACCGAGGAAAACTCAAACACGCCATTTTCGTCCGTTCTGGTCGTGAGAGTATTCGACATGTCGAGGAACAATTGGCTTTCCTCGGTATACGACGCGCGGATAGTATCCTTGGCACTCCGGTAGATACCTTCAAATCGGACAACTGCACCTTGCACGGGCACCCCAGTCTGGTCCACGACGCGGTCCGCATATCGCATTCCTTCCTTAAGTTTGATTAGCATTACGATCGGCCCGGAATCATCTAGCAACAATGGTTTTTGAAGTGGCACAAATTCGTCATGAAACACGTAAAAATAAAGCCCGAATTCCTGTTTCTCGAATTGAATCGGAATATCATCTGACCATTCAATACGGAACGCTCCATCGGCATCGCTTTTTGCACTTCCAAAAATGTTGTCACCCGGAGGAACAGCGAAATCTCGCAAAGGATCGTTTTGACGTTCGCACCAGGCGATTTCGATCTTGGCTCCTGCGATGGCTCGTCCATTCATGTCTTCGACGAAGCCAGAAAATGGCGAGAATAACCGAGGCGGTTCACCCACGGCAGCACTCACTAATTGTGAGAAAAAGAGCAACAAGACGAAGAGATAGTGGGTGGCAATTACGCGGTGTGACATAAACAATCCAGGAGCCGGAAACTGGTGCGAGGCGTCATTCTCAAGTTTGGCGCTGTTATCGATAAATCATCCATAAAAGTTGACTCTCACGGCCAACAAATGAGAATCAGTCTAGCCGATCTAGCAGTCCAGAGCGCCCGTGTACACATGGTTTTGGTCAAACTGGCGGAAATGCAAGACGTAGGTTTCTGCTAGGCCGATCCTGCAGGAGTACGACGCTTCTACAGTGGTGGAGCGAACCGGATTCCTGTCGAATTCGGGAATCTAGCAGCTAGGCTTGGTACAACCTTGTGAAAATCGCAGTAGCGTGTTGGAGGGTAGCGAAATAATTTAAATTGGATTGCCAGGATCCAGTCTCAGTCTAACCTTTGGACATGGTTGACGCAAACGCGCTCCGGTTCGGCGCACCGGTTTGACACGCCGGAGCGCCGAATCGGTCAAGGATTGGGTGCTTCGGTCAAAAACTCTGAATGAAGTTACTCGATTCCACATCTGACAGCGGTTGCATCGACATAGTCTTTGATAGTTGGGCTTCAGTTCCAAAAAGTGCGGCGGTCTCATCCAATCGACCCGTCGAAATGAGGGGAACAACTTGCTGAAGTTATTAGGGAAACCTATGAATGGATTGCAGAGTGGTCAATAGGATTGTCACACGGCCCAGGGGGCCATGCTACTGGTGGTTTTCAAACTGCTGGACCTTTAGAGCACAGGCAATGGAGCAGAAATTGTCGCCCGATTGGCGATCTGACTTGCTAACGAGCGAACTAGCCCTCGGCAGACATCTTCAAAAGGTTTGGCAATCATCGGGTTCAGTAGAACGTCGGCCAAACGCCCTTCGTCTGACTCACTTCGAAGCGAAATCTGAATCGGAACTTCCCCTAGGAACGGCACCCCTAACGCATGGGCTTTGTTTCTAGCTCCACCCTTGCCAAAAATGTCAAACGTCTTGCCTGATTCCGGATCTGTAAAACCACTCATGTTTTCCACGACGCCTAACACCGGCACCTTGGTCTTTTCAAACATGGAAATGGCTTTTCCTGCATCCAACAGCGCAACCTCTTGCGGTGTGCAAACAATCACCACGCCAGATAGCGGTAGCAATTGGGACAAAGTCAACGCAACATCACCCGTACCAGGCGGCATGTCGATTATGAGATAGTCGAGTTCGCCCCAAGCGGTATCCCGCAAGAACTGCGTTATCGATCCGTGCAACATTGGCCCACGCCATACCACCGCTTGATCTTTTCCAACCAAGAACCCCATCGACATAACCGGCATGTCTCCTGATCGAATCGGTTGGATCTTGCCATCTACAATCTCTGGCCGTCCGTCTAAGCCTAACAGGTGCGGGATACTTGGACCGTAAACGTCGGCGTCCATCAATCCAACCTTCGCACCCATGCGGCCCAACACAATTGCAATCGATGCTGCCAACGTGCTTTTCCCTACCCCACCCTTGCCGGCCGCCACCGCGATTACGCTCTTGGCCTTGAGTCCAATCTGGCCAATGGTAGGAGTTGGCCGGTGCGTAATATCGAGGGCGACATTCACGGCTTTTATGCCTGCAACATTCGATAACAAGTGATCTCGCAGCGCATCCGCGGTTTCTTGAGCGATCGGTTGCATCATGGAGGTAAGGCTCAATCGACAACCGACAACCCCATCGGCAACAGTCCAATCCCCAACTTGTCCTGTCTTGGAAATCGCCCGTCCACTTTCGGGTTCTTTAAAAGATTCGAGACTGGATTGGAGCTGAAGATGGATATCTACGTCGGACATGGGAAGCCGGTGAATTGGAGTCAATGAGAATTTGAATTGAACCCATAGTCTACCGGAGGATACCCAAAGTGCGAAGCTGCGGCCAACAAACAAGCTCGAATAGTGAAGTTTGCGTTCAAGCAATTCGACTGAATGCCAACTCGAGTTCGCTGGATGCAACCCCTATTTCATCCGCAAGTTGCTTCAAGAAGTCTAATAGAAAGTCACTTCTTTGCCTCGCTTCGTTTCGCCCGGAATTAGTCTGCATGGTTTTATGAAGACCCAAGAGTTTGGCAAAAAAATGATCGACTGACTGTTCTGTATCGGCGGGCAATCGATCTATCGGAAACGGCTGGCCTGGATGATAGAGCCGTTGTCCCATCGCTCCACCGGTCATCAAACAACGCGATAGTCCGATCGCCCCAACTGCCTCCAGCCTATCCGAGTCTTGAACCACTTTGGCCTCGATGGTCTCGCAAGGAATATTTGCCGAAAAACTATGCGACAAAATGCAATGGGAGATAGGATAGATCCAAATGTCGGGGTATCCAATTTCGACAAGGAATTGCTGTGCTCTCTTCGCTGCTAGGGCAGAAGCCATTCGTCGCTGCGGCGAATTCTTGGCCACAATGACACAGTCATGCAACCATGCTGCAGGCAAGTAAACATATGCGTTGGCTAGCTCGGCCTGTCCGATACGTTTGGCATTTTCGACGACCCGACGGACATGATCGATACCGTGCCCCGAGTCTGCGAATTGCATTTGCTCCACAACCCATGCTTCAATGCGACCCTGCCATTCATCCGACCAGGCAACTACGTTCGCTTCGAAATTGGAAGGTCTCTGACCTTTGAATGATTCGATAGTCTCGTATTCCCATAGAAAAAGGTTTTTTGCTTTGCAGGTTATGTTTTGGTCTGCTCAGTCGCACCCGGCAGGTGCGACCTACCGTAGGTCACTCTTGCCGAGAGTGACTTTGAACTGCCAGTGTAGCCAACGCTGCACACGGCCCAGGGGGCAACGCTACAAAGCTTTTATTCGAATGTTGCGGTACCACGCTTCTGTGGGTGGTCCCGAATGGATTTGCAATCCAATGACTCCGGTCTTGACAATCTTCTCGTCTGTTTCGGTGTAGTCAACAGTCAGGTTGCCATTCAACCATATCCGAATTCGATCTCCCTCAGCTCGCACGGTCAATTCGTTCCAATCGTCTTTACGAAGCCATTCGGGCACTTTGTCTTTGTCTCCTTCAGCTAACATCTTGTTGCGTCGAGACTCATCATAGAGTGCGCCCCAGACCGGCCTCCCAAATGCATTACCAACATCGCACTGAAAGCCACTGACCTCTGTCTTATCTAGGACCCGGACAGAGCGGAATTGAACGCCTGCGTTGTCTCCTTGACCTTTCAATCGCACCTGTAGTTTCAATTCAAAGTTGCCGTAGTTGTCTTTGGTGCAGAGGAACTCGTTGTGCGGAATGGGCTTGGCAATATTCCCCGCCACAACGCAGCTGTCTTCTATGCGAAACCACTCTCGATTTCCTTCCCAACCGTCAAAAGACTTGCCATCGAAAAGCGATTTGAAGTCAGGCTCAATCGTCGCGATGACGGGAGCCGATTTTGGCGGCTGCTGGGCTACACAGGTCAGCGTCATGCAGATCAGCGCAAGTAGCCAGAAAAAAGCTAATGTGTTTTTCATGTTAAGTATCTCCATAGGGAAAGGAACGTCGCATTCGACAAGTCCGAAGACGCCGAGAGCTTTTTCGATTTTTGCTACGAGCGAGTCGACCCGGCTGTGTCAGGAAAAACCACCTTGTCGTACACGTCGGCCAATGCAAGAGAGCATTCGATTGAATCCAAGAGATGGATGTGTTGGAGATCGCCCGTTGCGGACAGAATCCAATCGCCTTCTTCCGTTCTGCGATAGGATTCTAGAGATACCCGATCCTGTGCGATCAACACATATTGCTTCAATGATTCTAGAGTGCGGTACTGCTCGAATTTGACTCCGCGGTCATATGCTTCGGTCGAGTTTGATAGAACTTCGACAAGTACAATCGGATTGGTTATGACGTCTCGTCGATCGTATTCAAACTGAGGTTCACCACAAGCGATCATTAAATCCGGATAAGTAAACAAGCCCGTTCGGGGTATTCTTAAGCGAAGGTCACTTGGGTAGACACGGCAAGGTCGATTTCGCAACTGCTGGTGCAATGAGGCACCCACATTCATTACGATTAGATTGTGCGATTCTGAAGCTCCTGCCATCGCGAAAACCTCTCCCTGGTAATACTCGCTCTTGAACGACGCTTGTCGCTCTCGGACCAAATACTGCTCGGGACTCATCCGGATTGTTTCGACTGTTGCCATGATTCATGTCCGTGAATGGAATTGGGGCCGTACATAGCTACTCTATTTTAGCCGGCCGCGAGTCAAGCGTCATGGGCGGATCGCGGGTTTATTGTGTCAGCCTGCGGACAGGCTGACCCACGTGATTGTGAGCCTGAGGACAGACTGAACGACGTGATTTTGTTAATTTATTCGTCGTTCGAGTTGCCCGATGATGCGCCGATATCGAGCTTCGTCCATTTATTGGTTGATAGCTTTTTCAAGCCTGCTTCGGTCACTCCCCCGTTCTCCTTGAACGTCAATGACTGAAGCTTTGGCATGGCAAGCAATTTTTCGATAGCTTTGTCAGTTACGGCGGTCGATCGTATCGTAAGCTCCTTTAAATTGGGCAATGCAGCGATCACGTCAACTGTCGCGTCGGTCATCAGCGGGATGCTCCAGATGTCGAGCAACTCCAATTCTTTGAGCGATGACAGATTCTTTAAGCCGCTATCGGTGACGCTGCTAATCTCATGCAAGTAGAACCTACGAAGTTTGGGTAAATCTTTTAATACTTCAAGCGCAGTATCATCGACGGTCGCCAAGTCTCTTAGTGTCAGCCGTTGTAAGTTGAGACCTTTCAAAGCCAACACGCCTTCGCTTCCGAATCCCGGGCAGCGAAAGATTTCCAATTGAGTCAACTTTTTAAGTTTTGCGAGGTGCTCGCCGGATTGATTCGATATTCCAAAATCTTGAATCAAGAGATTCTCAAGGGTAACGTTTTGAGACAAGTATGCCATTCCATTGTCGGAAACAGCGGTACTTCGGTGCTTGAACGCCTTAAGTTTTGGAAGGCTCGCGATGGTTTCGAGGGTCATGTCTCCCGCTTGCATGTTTCCACGTAAATCTAGCACTCGCAAATCTTGCAATTTGGAAAGTCGCCTCGTACCGATATCGTTGAACTTGTTCTGTAGCAACGACAGTTGCTGTAGGTTTGTCAATTCTGTGATCGACTTAAGTACTTGGCTTGACATGTTCGCATTGGATGAGAGGTCCAAAACGATTAGCTTCGGAAAGGACTTTGCAATTGTTTCCACGGCAGTGTCGTCGATGATGGTATTGGTTAACGCGAGGGTATTCAGATCTTTGAGACCGCTTAGATGCGACACCGTTTCCGAGTCCAAAAAACGGCAATTATAAATCTGCAGTTTTTGCAAATCGGTCAATCGACCGAACAAAGCAAGGTCATCTGAGGTTAAGAGAGATCCATCTAAAATGGCTAACTCGGTTAGTTTCGACGCAAGCATGGTAATTTTAGCTTTTGCACCAAGCTCTTCTACGCGTTTCTTCGCCGCGTTGACATCTTCGATTTTCGCCGCGGCCGGTGTCTCGGGAGTCTGGTTTCCATTTGCTTCGATGGCTGCAATTGCGATTCCAAAAGTTGAAAAAAAGATGAAAGCCACCGGCGCTATGATCCCACATCGCCTACAAATACTTGAACTCATCGTGAAACCCTTTGATTTAAATAAGAAAAGCAGGGGAGTAGTGAATATACTCCCCTGCCGATTGATCGCCTAACTAAGTACTTTGTCGAAATGGAGACTAATCCAGTCGATATCCTTCTCGATAAATTGGCTTGATCAAGTCAGCAACGCCAGGCGTAGTCAGCGATTTAAGGTTTGTCACGACAAGATTCTTGGCATCCCATTCGACCTTTTCACCCCATTCACCCATGGCACCTTTTTCTCCACCTTTGGAAGCTGCCCATACGGCGAGATTACCAAGCAAAATAGTTTCGGTAAGCGGGCCTGCACGTTCAACAAAATTCGATTTGCAAATCATTGGGTCCCCAGCTGCTTTTGCACGGAACAATTCGTACATGTTGTTTACGTCGTTGCTCCCCTTGCTTTCCGCCTTTTCATAGTCAACTTTTACCTTCTCGACGCCTTTGAGTTCGTAAACTCCGCAGTAGTCGTCTGCACTGTAAAAAGCTCCCTTCTCACCCACGATAAGCACGCCGCTCTTGGCTACCTTGGTGATTCCCCATTTTTCGAAGACCTCCATTGGTGGTTTGTTTCCTTCCCGATCGTACCACCAAAACGGGATAGCAGGTCGTTCTTTTGTTTCAGGAAATTCAAACTTGATAACCGAGCTCGCAGGGAAGCTGTCGAAATCGTGTCCGCTCGTTTTAGCAACGACGGAAATGGGATCTCGAAGACCGCATGAAGCGAATGGGACGGTCAATTGGTGGCAAGCCATGTCGCCTAGAGCGCCTGTTCCGAAATCCCACCAACCACGAAACTCAAAGCTATGATAATGACCGGGCCAATAATCGCGATCCTTTGCAACTCCGATCCATCTCTTCCAGTCGATTCGTTCCAGCTTGCTTATAATTTCCGAGTGTTTCTTCAAAATTATCTCCGGTGCTGCGGCGGGATCTTCTTTGAAGGCCTCAGCTGCGAATTTCCCCATGTTCATGCGTCTGCCTGGCGCTTGGGCCCATACAGGGCGATTGGACCATGCGTAAACTTCCTTGAGTGTTCCAAGCACTCCCGACTTCAATTGTGCAATGGCTTCTCGCGATGAGTCTAACGCGGTTCCCTGGTTGCCCATTTGTGTGCAAACGCCGGTTTCTTTTGCAACCGTGGCCATGAGCCTCGCTTCGTAGATAGTACGAGTCAAAGGCTTTTGAGTGTAACAACTGGCGCCCAGCCGCATGGCCGCTAACGTTACTGGACCGTGCATGTGATCGGGAGTACTGATCGTAACAAGGTCGAGGTTCTTGCCGTACTTAGCAAAGAGTTCGCGGAAGTCAGTAAATTTTTCGGCACTCTTAAAACCTGACTCATTGCCTTTTTCGTCCAATCTATCTCGGTCGATATCGCAGATTGCGATCACGTTTCCAAACATGGCTGCATGCGTCGAGTCGCCCTTTCCTTTGCCTCCTATACCGATGCAAGCAACATTGAGCTTTTCATTTGGGGATGTACTGAGGGCAGTTCGATTGCCAGCGGCAACAAAGTATCCGGCACTCACAGCAGAAGTGTTTTGAAGAAACTGGCGGCGGGTTGGTCTTGACATAGAGTAGTCCCATCAATGGAGGCGAAAATGGAGGAAGGTATGTGTCAGTTCAACGAACGCCGCGTCTACGAAAGCGGCGCACCCTGGTGACACACGACGAATTTTGTGGGCGAACCTCGGTGATCTTTCTAAAAAGCACCGTTACAAGTCGATTGGGCCTGACTGGACCCCTTACGAATTGAGGACCTAGTATACTGGCCCGCAACAAGCCAAGCAACAACTGGTTCATTCTTACTTGAGTTCAGTAGTAGCATGGCCCCCTGGGCCGTGCGCACTCGGGCCAGGGGCCCAAGCTACAGCGTGCGCACTCGGGCCAGGGCACAACCTATGTTAAGGCAAAAGTAACCTGCAAAAACGTTTGCGATGGGCGTCGATCATAAGCTGGGCCGCGAAACACTTTCGTCTAGCGTTCCCTAGTAGCGGAATGCGTCAAGCATTTCGTTGGCGTCCAGCATTCACTAAAGCTTTGACAGCTTCCGCCACGACTTAAATCGGCCCGCCTCAAGATCGACGCCCTGTTCGGTAAGTATTGTCAGTATTGCCGAATATTCTGATTTCTCAAATGGAAACAAAAAATGCTAGGCCATCTTGGCAATGTCTAGAAAAAGCCAACTCACCGTTCTGTTCTAAGAGATTTTCTGCCGAAAGAAACGTTTGCGAATGGTCGCAAGTGCGTTTCGCTTTTTATCGTGACTCAATAAGGGGTACGGATTTTGATTCGTACAATTACCATGTGGCGAGCATTCTTTTGTGCGGTGGGAATTGTCCTGATCATCATGGGGATCGAGTGCCTTTTGATCGATAGTGCCGTATTGGTAGCTGGTGTCCTCGATGATCCAATACCACAGATCCAGCAGCAAACCGGTGGCCTCTTTTCGCCTCCTGTTCAAACAACCGTAGACCGGGTTTTTCGACCTTCGGAATGGTTTCCATGGTCACTGCTCGCAAGTGGTGCAATAGTTTTGCTTTATTCAATATCTCTTCGAAGAAATGGTGTGTAGAGAAAATGTGGCTCGGTGGTCCCCACCGATAACTCCAGGACGATGGAGAACTCCAGGGCGAATTACGGCGGAGACCGCCGTACCACACTGGTTCAAGCTACAGTCTCAATTTCCTACATCGTCGTGTAGGGTGCTTCCTCGCCGCGTAATTGCGAAAGTGCATTTCCTGCCGCTCGTTGTTCTGCATCCTTTTTGTTTCGTCCCCAGGCCGGAGCAAACCTGCGGCCTGTGATTTCTGCTGCAATCTGAAAGTGTTTGCTATGATCTGGCCCACACTCGTCAACCAATCGATAGACCGGCGTCCCTTTGAGATCTCTCTGTGCAAGCTGCTGAAGAAGCGATTTGTAGTTTCCTCCGCTATGGCCATCAGCTGCCGAACGAATTTCGGGTTCCATATGCTCCAAAATAAACTTGCCGACAACTTCAACGCCGCCATCGAGAAAGATTGCGGCTACAATCGATTCAAATACGTCGCTCAACAACGATCGGGGCATTCCCGTTCTCAACATCCCTCGCCCAACAATCAAACAACTATCTAAGCCAAGATGTCGCGATATTTTCGCGCAAACGCGTCGCGAAACGACTACGGACTTGATCTTCGTTAGCTCGCCTTCTAGATATTCGGGATAGGAGCGAAAAAGCCTTTCGCAGATGATCATCCCTAAAATGGAGTCCCCCAAAAACTCCATCCTTTCGTTCGATTCTGTTCGGGTCGAAGCAACGCTGGAATGAGTCAGTGCGGACAAAAGAATCGTTGGATCTTTAAAACGATATCCAATAATGGATTGGCAATGCTCAACCTTGTCTTCCACGCTGAGAGAGTCGTCTGGTGGAATTAGATCATTCATAGCCGTTAGATAAGGTCCAAATCGCATCGGTTAGGAGGTTGGGTATATTCAGTTATCGCAGGTTGTGGCACGAAAGACTAGCCCGCCCAATAAAATCCAAGAAAAGAGAGAAGTCAGAATGAACGATGACGGAGTTGGAGTCCGAATGGTGGAAGGAATGGAGTCCGTCGATCCCCCCCGGCGCGCCGAATCCTAGCAACGTCACCAGACTTGTCGATGATGCAGCCAATCCTCGTAGCAACCATTTCTTTGACGGCCTTCCTAATTGTTTTGTTGCTCAATGCCGGATATGCGCTCCTTTCGGATGTTTTGCAGAATCGCTCTTCAAACAAACGGCATCTAGCCTCGGGAAATTACGCTGATAACGAAATTCGCGGAAGACTCAAACAAACTTACGCTAACCTTTCATTAAGTCGTAGGCATGCACGTTGGCGAGAGGTATTGGTCGTCAAAGTCGTTCAAGAATCCGAGGATGTCCGATCCTTTTACCTCGTGGATCAAGGATACGAGCCTTTGCCGGCCGCGTTACCCGGCCAGCATATTTTGGTTCAATGCACGAGAAACCTAGGCGCACATGGCGACTGCCGATGCTATACCCTATCGGATGACACAGCAGCTGGCCACTGGCGCATTACCGTCAAAAAAAATTCCGATCGACCGGAAAGCATCAGTCGATGGCTCCACGAGGAAATATCCGCTGGCGATACGCTCAAAGTCAAAGGGCCGTCCGGTTCTTTCTATTTGCAACCATCCAGCGAGCGGAAGGTTGTTTTGGTCAGTGCGGGCGTTGGCATTACACCCATGTTGCCTATGTTAATTGACGCTATTCGGAGACCTTCTCAAACCGTTTACGTTTTCGCTCAATTTCGGGATGTGGCCCATATGCCTTTTGCCGATTCACTTTCCGATTTGGCCACAAAGCATCCAAATGTTTCCATGAACCTATGGATCAGCCGTTTTCCGAGTGGGGTCAAAGGGTCCGCTCGAAGTCTGTTCCATGAGGGAAAATTTCAATCGAATCATTTGATAGGCCATGACGGTGCAACAAACACGAGCGATTATTACTTGTGCGGCCCTGAAGCCTGGCAGGAGAAAATTCGAACAGGATTATTGTTGGCAGGCGTACCATCAGAATCGATTCGATTCGAACTATTTCAATCTGCAGAAACGCCAACCCTTTCCAACGAGAACATGGCGGAACACAATATCCATTTTAAACAATCTGGCTCAAACGCTCGCTTCGAATCTTGCCATCGAAATCTTCTAACTTGCGCAGGCCGAAACAATGTTTCACTCGAAAGTGGTTGTCGAACCGGTGCATGTGGAAGTTGCGCAGTCAAGCTGCTCAGAGGGAAGGTCCGATACACTCGGCGGCCACAGTTTCATACTCAATCAAACGATATACTTCCTTGCGTATGTGTGCCCGAAACCGATATCGAATTGGATGCATAAACCCAAGAAGTGTCACTTTTCGGTTTCTTTTGGTAGTCGCGTGAATTAGTTTGAACACTCGTCAGACCATCAGACTCTTCATGGGAATCGGAGAACTTTAGTGCAATTTCGTACCAAACCTCTTGCCACCGCCATCGTTTGTGCTTTGGCTTTTTTTAGCGAAATCATTTCCTCTCAGTCGAGCGGGCAAGCACCGGACAAGCCAAAAGAGTCTGTGAAGATCTTGTTCGCTGGCGATATCATGCTGGACGGTGGGCCAGGTAATTTCGTTGCCAATGGAAAAGATCCGTTTGAGGCTTGTGCATCTCTCTTTGAGGGAGTCGACCTCTGCATTGGCAACCTTGAATGCGTGCTCGGTCGTGGCGGCCAGCAAAGATTGAAACCCTATGTTTTTCGCGGAGCCTCCGACTCACCTCGCTTCATAAAAAAGTACTTTCACGCCGTTAGCTTAGCAAACAACCATTCCTTGGACTTTGGCCCTGAAGGAATGGTGGAAATGCTGGCTGTGCTCAATCGCGAGAAGCTCCCGTATTTCGGTGGAGGGCTCACACTCAAAGAAGCGATCGCACCCTTTCTGATTGAAATCAAAGGGCACAAAATCGCGATCTTCGGTTTCAATGAATTCCACGCTCAGGAATACGCAGCAACCGAGAGCGTGGCTGGGAACTCACCTTTAACGGATCAAGCGGTCATCGACGCCATTAAGAGCGCACGCGAAAAACTGGGATGCAATGTCATCATCCCGTTTTTGCATTGGGGTGAGGAATTGATGCCGGCTCCACGCCCTGATCAGGCCAAATCATCAAAGAAATGGATCGAAGCCGGGGCTACGGCGGTGATCGGAGCCCACCCACATATTCCACAAACCATCGAGACCCATCGCGGCAAACCGATCATTTACAGCCTTGGAAACTTTGCTTTCGACTATTTCCCCGTCGATCCACCCGAGTGGATAGGCTGGGTTGCGATAATCGAAGTCGAGCCATCGGGAATCGTTGGGCTCGAAATCAAGACCATTATCTTGGATGCGGCAGGTTGTCCCAAGCCGGCTCCGACAGAATAATTGCACCGGAAGCCCCTCCAATCCTCGCAATCGTTCAGACCGCTACCGTAGCATGGCCCCCTGGGCCGTGTGGCCGTGTGTGGTAGCCTGTCCCCCTGGGCCGTGTGGTTCGCCCAAGGATCGGCGGCCCCGGGGAGAACACCGGGTATTTGAGTTCAGATTGATTTCTTCCCGCGTGACTGGAATGTGTGCTTTGCGTAGATTAGTCTAGACACTTAGATTTTTCCCTCGTTTGTTCTCTCTGTTCCAAGTGACGACCGGCATGGCAAACTACGTATCTCTCGATGACGCCGCAAAGATCCTCGGCATCCACGCCGATGAACTCGTTGAGATGCGATCGCGTGGCGAAATATTCGGATATCGTGATGGGAAATCTTGGAAATTCAAATCCGAAGAAATTCAGCGAGTTCAATCGGAATTGGGTGGAGACGCCATGGATGAAGAAGCGGGCGGATCATCCATCCTCATCTCCGAACGGCAAGTTGGTCCTTCAGGAAGCAAGAGTGGATCGACTGTCGGCAAAGCGGGCGCCAGCGACTTGGAACTTGGTAGCGACCTCAATTTAGCTCACGACGAAGAGAATATGGGGAGCGACGTTGCATTAGTGCCTGATCCAAAGAGTGGTAGCGGTGTGCGTTTGGTCAATAGAAAGCCGAGTTCGTCGGATGGCAGTAGTGTTGAACTGGATGGAGATGGGAAAGGTACAAACCCTGCGGATCTCAAGTTACCACAAGAGGGCGGTTCGGGAAGCGAAGTTGAACTCGGAAGCGATTTGAATCTGGCCGGCGATGAATCACCGGACAGGAGCGGTTTAGATTTGATGGGAAGCGACTCCAAAGTTGTAACTGGATCAGGAAGTAGTGGCAGCCTCGGTCTTGGAGCAGACCTCGAACTAGCGAGTGATGACGAAGATGATTTGGTTTTGGGTTCGGATTCAGGCGTGGGGCTAGCATCGGAGAGCGGAATCAATCTGATGAGTCCATCCGACAGTGGCTTATCATTGGAAGACGAACCGCTCGATCTCGCTGGGACGGGCATCTCTGGACTCGATCTCGGCGGTGAAGTTGCCAGTGGTTCTGGGTCAGGAGTTGGTTCGGCGAGTGGAGTCAGCGGACTTGGTAGCGGTGCCTTGATCGATTTCCAACAGGGAGAGGAGTTTCAACTCACGCCGTCCAGCGGTGGCATCGAAGTAGACGATGATAGTGGCTCACAAGTCATCGAGTTAGAAGATTCGAGCGAGTTTGGCGCTATACCAGCAGGCGGGGGCATCGGCGGATTTGATCCAATCGACGAGCAAGGCGGATTTGGTAGCGAGGGCTTTGGAGACGACGCAGCTTTAGCGGGTGGAGCACTCGCCGCAGGGGCTTTGCGGGGTGTCCCCGAAACTCCCTACGGCACTCTCGATGTAGTCATCCTTCTCTTGATTCTGTTGCTCATGGGAATGGGCGGATTGCTGGTTACGGACCTAATGCGAAACATGTGGGCCTGGGACGGTCAGAATGACTATACATCCGGTTTCACTTCCATGCTGGTTAAGGCCATCCCGGGGAAGTAAGGGGACCTGTGGCTGAAGTTTACTATTCAGCTGTAATGGTCATGAGTGTTCCCGATTCGTATTTGATTCGAATCAAAGCCAACATGTGTTGAATTTGTCTCGTCGCCCAAGTGTTCTCGGCGACGATGAGTCGATTTTCAGCATCCAGCAAGTCATTTAGGACGTTGCTTGGCGACGGGTTTTCGCCCATGAAATCGTCGAAGTGGACCTTGTGTCCATCCACTTCATCTCGCGTGGAAAGAGTGCTTTCGATCGCGGCCAATGTTGTGGCGTATGTGGCCTTTGCATTGGCGATAGCGGTGAAGATATCTGCATAGGCTTTCTTAAGCTCATTCGAATAATCGTTCTGAAGCTTCGCAATCTCCAATTGTCGACTGAGCAAATTCGACTTGGCGGTTCGATTGAGAACAGAGTTTTGATATGTTACGCCACTCGAAAAGCTTGGCCTACCTGAGTCAAACTGATTGCCATACGACTGGGCGAACTCATTGTTGCCACGCAACCCTCGAACGTAACTATTCGTCTCGAAATCCAATTGTGGGCGAAGTTCGTTTACGGCTAAATTTTTTTGCACCATGGCAATTTGAATCGTTTGTTGAATCGCCAAAAGGTCGCCCCGATTATTGAGCGCAGCAAGTAGCTCCTCTTCGATGGGAATCTTCGGCAACTCGTTCGACGGCATTGTCAAGGGGACAATTTCAAGACAAGTTTGTTGATCTAAATCTGGTGAATTCACCAGCTGTCGCAGCGACGCCTGAAGTCCCCAAATGTTAGCCTTGGCCGTCTCAATTTGTCCTTGCTGATTGGCGATTGCCGCATTTGCGCGAGAGACATACGCTTGGACTAAATCGCGTCCCTCTCGATTCACCAGTTGTTGCTTGATTTGCTTGAGTCGATCCTGCCCGTGTCTGGCTTGTTCTAACAAATGCCGATTCAGGACCAGTTCCCAATATGTGTTGACAACATCCCAAGCATGTTTCTGCAGTTCCCGGTTGGCGGAAGCTATCTTTTCATCCGTCTTGATCCCTGCGATGCGAATGGATGAGGTGTTGTAGTACTTTCCAGAACCTCGCATCAACGGTTGGGTATAATTCAGGCTTAGTTTGGTATCAGCTTGGTTGTTCGGTTTGAAAAACAAGGAGTTATTGTCGCGGGCGTTAAACATTTGCGACAACTCGGTTTTGCCCCCGAGGACGTTGCGATCACGTATGCCGATGGAATTCTCCCAAAACTGTTCGTTGAGGCGAGGCGCACCGCCCGTTGTTAACGTGTTGCCAACTGGGTCCGATGTGTTGTGGTAATTGGTCTGCGCGAACCTACGTCTTTCCAATTCGCCCTGAGCACTCTGGATATCCGTCCGCTGAATTTTTGGGCCAATCAGGATGCTTTGGACTCTGGGTGAATAGAGCATTGAATGCCAAATGAGCTGCTCCAACTCAACTCGACATGTCTTGCTTGAATCATTTGCAAGAATTGGTTGATTGCACGCGCTTTGCCACCAAGGCAACCATTGCTCGCTCGAAAACGGTGACTCGTCCGAGCGCAATTCTGGTGTGGGCATGCTTTCCCGTTGGCTGGGAAATGGAGAAGGGTCTTCGATTGGCCGGACTACCTCTGATTCGATTTTAGGTTGAGGCACTTCAAGTTGAGGCAATACAGGCTTCGGTATTGCTGGAACCGCGATTGGAATTTGCGAAGCTGTCTGGGAGTTGAGCCCAACAAGTCGTTCGAATTCCTCGCTAGAGATTCCGCTCGAAGGCAATGCTTGCGGAACTTCGTAGGTTCTTGGATTAGACTGCGCAATCAAAACACCACTGAACAACGTCAGCAAAATTGCCGACGAGCCGAGCGTCGCTCTTGAGATGCGTACGAATTCCAACACGTCCATCCTCCATGTCGCAACAGTTCCAGTAGTCCGTCCTTGGACTGCAAGAATAGAAATGAGGCTATCTTGCACTATCGAGTCGGACGGGGTTGAAGAATCAGCGGATGACGGGACTGTATCCCGTTGTTTAAAAAATCAGTTAGCCTTGGTCGACTCGGAAGTGAAAATCGCTTTTTTCAACACAATCGTAACATCCGGAAAACCTTGCCCACTGGAACAACAGAGCTTGTGATTTCATTCCTTCTTTGTGCATCTGCCACTATTTCTAAGCAACAGTAACGTGGCCACTACCCAATGGTGCAGAGGATAACCCCTCTGTTGACTAAATACCAAGCCGAGCAATACACTCTTTCACCTTCCGGATCCTTTGATGCCACGGCTAAAGATCACCTATAAAATGGCGATCATCCTTGCGACTATGTCGTTTGGACCGATGTTGGCTGGAGGAATCTCTGGAATGATCCCTTTTGAAAACAATCAAAAGCAACGGGAACGGCAAGACATTAGCCGACAATTGGCTGCAGGCTGCTCTTCCTATTTGTCAAACAAGGACAATAGCGGTCTTCAAAAATCCTGTCGAGCAGCGTTGATCCAGATTGCGGATCTCAAGAGCGTGAGCATCATTCGACACGACGGAATGGTTTTGTATTCAAGTCCAGACCACAACCGGCACTGGACATTGCAACCGAGTGAACCCTCCAATATCAATCAAGTACGTGTCCCGCTGGACCGAGGCAACAAAACGTTTGCAGAATTGGAAATAGCCTTTGAGCCAATATCGCAAAGCATTGGCCCAACCTTGTTGAAATGGTTGATTCTTTTATTGGTCGGTTTTATATTGAATTTTGGTAGTTTCTCATTTTTCCTCACCCGTTCTTTGAGCGTGCTCGATCCGAAGAGCGCGGTCCCGAAACGCGTTCGCAATACGCTCGATACGATCGTTGGTGGCGTTGTCATTTTAGACTCCGCCGGCAAAATGCTGCTCGTCAACGATTCGTTTTCAAAGAGTGTCAATCGTAAAACGGATGAATTGTTGGGCGAGAGCTTAGGCCAATTGAAGTGGCGGAAGGAAACAGAGGAAGATTGGCCATGGGACTACGCCCTGCGAGAACATGCTCAAAAAACAGCCGTCAAAGTCCACCTTGCGGTTGGACTCGATAAAGAGCTCAGTTTCGTAGTCAACGCGACCCCTGTCTTAGACGGGGATGAACGCGTTTCTGGAGCTCTCATTAGTTTCGAAGACATCACAGTAATGGAGTCACAGCGAAAAGACCTCCTGCAAGCCTTGTCGGATCTCGAAACCTCAAAGGAACAAATACGTCGACAGAACGAAGTGCTTCATGAGTTAGCGTCTCGCGATGGATTGACTGGAGCATTGAATCGACGAGCACTCTTCGAGAGGATCGAAGCGATCTGGACTGAACGAAACCAGGCGGATCGCGGAATCATCACGGTTATGATGGACGTCGATCATTTCAAAAAACTCAACGACCAGCATGGGCACGCAGCTGGCGACGCTGTGTTAAAGGATCTGGTAAAGACAGTTCAGGAACTCATCGGCACCGGCGCAACACTAGCTCGTTATGGTGGCGAAGAATTCTGCGTGACCATGGACTCCGCGACCGTAGACGAAGGCATCGCGATGGCGGAGCGCATTCGAGCTGGAATCGAAGCGCGTTTGGCTCATCCGTACAAGGTAACGGCCAGTATTGGCGTTTCGAGCAGTCTTTTCGGTGCTCCCAGCCTTCAGGCACAGATCGAGCAATCGGACCGTGCGCTGTATGCAGCAAAACATGGGGGTAGAAATGCTGTCCGATGTTGGAATATGCAAATGGAATTGGATGCGATTGAAGCAGAGCGAAAGAAGGTCACCAAGCTTACCTCAATCGATATCGAAGAACATCCGATCTCGTACCATTCGGTTGTAACGCTGAACGCAGCCATGTCGTATCGCGTTCCAGAAATAGCGGCTCATTCACACCGAGTTGCGGAAATGAGCGTTGCACTTGCTCGCGGATTGATGTCGGTTGGCCAACTCTACTCGCTCGAAATTGCCGCAATGCTTCACGATATCGGAGTGACAGGAACATCCGATGCGGATTCTATTGCTCGACTGCATTTGCTCAATCCTCGATACAACCCGATGATTGAAAACCATGTTCGCATTGGATACGAAATTGCCAAAGCGGCCTTTCACTCCGTTGAACTGCTCGACATCCTCAAGTACCAAAGCTGTCTGTACGGCGGGCCAGGCGAAGTTGTCGGCGAAGCGATTCCATTAGGAGCAAGGATTGTTGCAATCGTAAACGCTTACGATGCGATGACTTCTAAGTTGGCTTCCTCGCCATGCAGCCATGAGGAAGCAATTGAAAATCTTCGAAGGGAATCAGGGGCTCGTTACGATCCGGTATTAGTGGAAAAGTTTTGCGACTCTCCGATGGGCTGGCGTCCATCAGGTCTCGTAAATGATTCCGAAATGAACGATCAGCACGCGATCATGATTGGTTATCAGTTGGAGCGAGTGATTCACAGTTTTGATTCTCGCAACCCGCTTGCCCTGAGGACGCGACTTCAGACTCTGAAAGACATTGCGAAGTCGATTGGCATGCCAGAGATCGCAGCAATCATCCAGGAATTAGCGAGCGAAGCTGACCGCAAAGCTGTGGCCGATTGGGACTCATTGCTTCCAATGCTTGAGGACCTCATCGAACTGTGCCTGATGATTCAGCGCGCCTACATGCGAAATGTGAACCCAATCAATAAACCTAATTACTCGTCGTGAAAGCCGCATCGCATAACGTCGCATAAAACTTACTTTTTCTCGTCCATGCTTAACAAGCATTCGCACATGCCACCCAACCCATTTGCAAAACCATCGATTTGGTTGCAACCTGTCGTCTTTGCGAGTGTCGCTTTCGTCTATCTATTCTTCGCTCCGAACTTTCAGTGGAAAAACGAAGAGTCCGGAGCCGCGTATGGTGCAGACTTCATGCAAGAATGGGTCGGTGCCCGCATGATACTAACCGGGCACGCCTCGGAACTCTACGATTTGGACGTTTTTCGAAGTTGGCAATACGACCGGAAAGTTGTTGGATTTGAGTGGAAGACGGACCAGTATTTCCCGCCGGTTTACCCACCACCGCATTACGTTCTCTTCACTCCATTTGCATGCGTACCCTACCGTTGGGCAGTTGTGATTTGGCTTTTGATACTTGTCGTATCAGCATTCTTTTCTGCAAAACTGATTGCCGAAATTGCGAACCATTCAGTCGCCAAAGAAGAGCAGCCATCGATTGTCGAATCGCAATCCAAATCCAAGCATATTTGGCTTGGATTGATTTTGTTTCCGTCGTTGCTGTTTTCGATCACGCTCGGTCAAAAGAGCGTCTTCTGGCTGATGCTGGTTTGTTTGACATGGCGACTACTGCAAAGCCATCGCGATTACGCAGCAGGTATGGTGTTTGGAATCCTATCTATTAAGCCGACGCTGTTCTTTTTGATGCCGTTGGTGTTGCTTCGAAATGGTAGATGGCGTTTTTTCGTCGGTGCCAGTTTGAGTGTTTGCATCATTTGGGGAACTACCGCATGCATCGTTCCCGTTGCTACCTGGACGGACTTTGCCAGGGTTCTTGGGACGGCAGGAAACTATGCCGAGAACATTGGATACCGGCTCGATTGGTCCTGCAACCTAATGACGATGGCTTACAGCCTTCCTTTGGATTTGGTGCCGTGGTGCAAATGGGCGATATGCTTGCCTTTATCAATCTACTTGCTTTACTGTGTGTTCGAAGATCGACGTTACGCGGTCGATTCGCCTGAGAAAGCCCTCATGCTTTTAGGTTCGACAATCCTAATTAGCCCACACTCCTACCACTATGATTTATGCGTGTTGTTGCTGCCGATCCTGTGGCTGGCATCGACCAAGACCCATCGTGGTATTGCCTGCTATGGTCTCTTGGCCATCGGTGTCGCCATCGCTAGCAACGCTCAAGAGTTGTTCCACATCCCAGTTTTGCCCATCTTGCTGATCGGGATGGTTTGCGAACTCAGGTTGTCGGGAGTTCTTCCCGAAGAGGAGCGATCCGTAGCAGCACCCACGCTAGCGATCGAGCCGAGTTCTACCCGACTGCTACGTAGCGGAACTCGTCAAGAGTTTCGATGGGCACAACGAAAGCCTTGACGGCTTCCGCAACAAGTAACGAGTTGGGTCTGGGACTTCATTCGAAATGCAAAAACTAGGCAGAAGATACAAGAACTAATTCAAAATTCCGGTTGCGAAATTGGCAAAACCTATAAATTCCCCCGAGCGATTGTTCATCGGTGGCACAGGAAAGACTGATCGCAATGAAGAACTATCGGGATAAAGCCCGATTAAGTTGCCGAACTCGAATAAATCCTGTGACTTCCGGCTTAAAGGATCCGTTGATTTGCGGGTATACTAGATGAGTCCAGCAAAGGACAGGATATTGAATCCGATATTCCTCCTGCCCCGAGAGCAATTAAACTTGAACCGAGTCATTCAGCCGAATTTTTTCGATCGCAACTTCGTCCCATCTTTTTTGTCGGCATTTGTTTTGAAAGCAACTGCCTGCGTTTTCATTGTGGCATGCTCGTGGATACGGCCTGCAATCGCGGATTCCAATAAATCGGTTCCGGTTGATTTCAGCCGAGCCATTCGTCCGATTCTCGCCAAGCAGTGTTTCTCTTGCCATGGTCCAGACAAACAAGAATCCGGTTTGGCATTGCACGAATTCGCAAAAGCAACAATCGAAAGTGATAGCGGGCTCAGGCCGATTGTGCCTGGCGACGTGGACGCGAGCGAATTGCTACGCCGGATTTCATCGGAAGACCCCAGCCAACGAATGCCACCAGAAGGCCCAGGTTTGTCGAAACGCCAAGTCGATCTTTTTAGAAATTGGGTCCAAGCGGGTGCGGAATATCGTGAGCATTGGGCTTTCTTACCACTCGGTGATCCAAAACCTCCCACCGTCATTGGACCGAGACAACCAATCAACCCGATTGACGCATTCGTGCAAGATCGTTGGAAGAAAGACTCCCTCGAGGCAGCTCCACTAGCCCAACCGAGGGCGCTGATTCGACGTCTGTATTTCGATTGTATCGGGGTCCCCCCAGATCTTGAGACGGTCGAGCGATTCGCCAGCAACCCAAGCGAAACTGCTTACGCAGAATTGGTTGATCAACTTCTGGCCGACCCGCGATTCGGTGAACGCATGGCTCGCGACTGGCTTGATTTAGTGCGTTATGCAGAAACGAATAGTTATGAGCGGGATGGTCCTAAGCCAAACGCGTGGAAGTACCGAGACTATGTTATCGATTCCTTTAACGCAGACAAACCTTACGATCGATTTCTGTTGGAGCAACTGGCAGGCGACGAATTGGATTCTCCTGATAGCGAGTCGCTTACTGCAACGGGCTTCTATCGACTTGGAATTTGGGACGATGAACCAGCGGATCCGTTGCAAGCCAAGTTCGATGGCTACGACGATCTCGTCTCAACAATTGGTCAGGGAGTTTTGGGTCTCACGCTGAATTGCGCTCGGTGTCACGACCACAAGATCGATCCGATTCCCCAAAAAGACTATTACCAAATGGTGGCCTTTCTCAGAGACGTTACACCATACGGTTCACGAGGCGATGAAAAGTCGAACAATCAAATCGAAGTTTCCGGCAACGAGTTGGCTTTGAAGAATGAGGAACTCAAGAAACGTATTAAAGAGACCAGAGAATCGATCCGCCGCATCGAAGAGATCGGTATTGCGAAGATGGCGGACGAAGACAAAAAAGCCGCCAAGGGTCCTGATAGGGACAAAGTCGCTCGCGAAAGACTTAGATCGCAATTGGAACCCTCTCAATGGGAAGAGTATGAGTCCCTAAAGAAATTTGCAGAGGAAACCCGAAAAGAGATGGAATCCCTGCCACTGGATTTTCGATTGGGACTTGCCAAATGCGATCCGACGCCCGAGGAAACCCATGTGCTGATGAGAGGTTCACCTCAAGCACCAGGCGATATGGTCGAACCAGCTTTCCCGAAATTGTTCAGCGATGAGAAGCCAGTTTTCGGCGATACGAAAACCAACTCCGCTGGTCGGCGAACCGTCCTTGCAAAGTGGATGACGTCACCAACCAATCGATTGACCGGACGAGTGATTGCAAATCGAATTTGGCAACGCCACTTCGGCCGCGGGATTGTCCGCTCGTCCAATAACTTTGGCCAACTTGGCGACCCGCCAACACATCCAGAATTGCTGGATTATCTTTCGCGGCAGCTAGTAAGGTTTGACTGGCAACTCAAGCCGTTGCATCGAATCATGCTGATGTCGCAAACCTATCGGCTAAGTTCTACGGGCTCTTCAGAAAGCGTTCATCGCGATCCTGCTAACGATGCCTTCTCGCGGTTTAATGTTAGGCGGTTGAGCGCCGAAGAGATTCGCGACGCAGTTCTAACCGTCAATGGCAGGATCGACTGGGAACAGCATGGCCCTAGTTTTTTCCCGAATGTTTCGGATGATGTGAAAGCAGGACAAAGCGTGCCAGGCAAGGGTTGGGGGAAATCCAGCGCTGCCGATAGGTCGCGACGCAGCGTCTACATATTTATCAAACGTTCTTTGATCCCGCCTGAATTGTCGGCCTTTGACTTTCCCGAGACCGATACGAGTTGCGAAGCTCGGTTTCTTACGACTCAAGCGGCCCAAGCAATGAACATGCTCAATGGAGCTTTCGTTCAGGAGCAGGCAAGTCATTTCGCGGAAAACGCAACTAAGAATGGAGCTAGTTTGGCAGACAATCTAAAGTCAGCAATCGAACTTGCGTACTCAAGGCCAGCCAGCAGCGAAGAGATTCAACGAGCCATCAAACGCATCGGGACTTTACGTGAGAAGTTTGGACTTAGCGAACAACAGGCGTTTCGAGAGTATTGTTTGGTCCTTCTAAACAGCAACGAATTCATTTACTTGGATTGATAGAGACTATGTCGAAACCGAATTTTTGTGGACGAACCCGCCGAGAATTTCTTTGGGAGGCGGGCTGTGGCTTTGGGAGTGTTGCGCTTACTTCCTTTTTGACCGCTGACGGATTCTTTAACAACATTGCGCAAGCCGACGATCGGGCTAAGTCGGCCTCGGTGCATTCATCCAATCCGCCAGCCAAGGCGAAGTCCGTCATTTTTTTGTTCATGTACGGCGGACCGAGTCAGATCGACACGTTTGACTACAAACCAAATATGATTGGTCTGGACAACAAGACCATCGCGGTTAAGACATTTGGACGAGGCGGACACCGCAACGAAGGACGAATCATAGAGCCTCGATGGAAGTTCAAGCAGTATGGTCAAAGTGGGAAATGGGTCAGCGATTTGTTCCCCGAGCTAGGGCAATGCGTCGACGATATTGCATTCCTACATTCGATGACCGCCGATTCACCTATCCATGGATCGGCGATGCTCATGATGAATTCGGGCAAGATATTGAGCGGATCCCCTTCTATGGGTTCGTGGATCAACTATGGACTTGGGTCGACCAATGAAAACTTGCCAGGCTACGTGGTCATGTTGGATCCCAAGGGAGGCCCCATCAGCGGTGCTAAGAACTGGTCTGGTGGTTACATGCCTGCCAACTATCAAGGAACGATATTGAGAGCCAAAGGTGCACCGCTCCTTGATTTACAACCACCATCGGGGACCTCGCGTGAACTTCAACGAGACTTGATCGATGCAATTGCCGAAAACAATCAAGCGCATCTATCGACGAGGGCTTCCAATTCGGAACTGGCTGCACGCATCTCGAGCTATGAGCTCGCGTTCAAGATGCAGCAATCGGCTCCTGAAGTCGTAGACTTGGCAGCCGAAGACGCTGCAACGTTGGCGTCCTACGGTATTGGAGAAGCTCGTACGGATGATTTTGGTCGTCGCTGCTTGATGGCGCGACGTTTGGTCGAACGAGGCGTGCGTTTTATTCAGCTGTACTCCGGCGGCGCTCACAACGATGACAATTGGGATGCCCACGGCGATCTCGAAAAAAATCACAATCTTCATGCGGGAAACACCGACAAGCCAATTGCAGCTTTGCTCAAGGATCTCAAACAACGTGGCTTGCTCGAAAGCACGCTGGTTGTCTGGGGTGGAGAGTTTGGTCGTCAACCGGTTGCCGAGTACCAAGCGAGCACGGGGCGGGATCACAATTCGTACGGTTTTACGATGTGGATGGCCGGCGGCGGTATCAAAGGTGGAACCACTGTTGGTACCACCGATGAGCTTGGTGCTGCTGCCGTCGAGCAACCTTTGCATGTGAAGAATCTTCATGCAACAGTGCTACACCAGTTGGGCCTGGATCCGAACAAGTTATCCTACTTCTATGGCGGGCTAAATCAAAAGCTCGTTGGGGTTGAGCATGTGGAACCAATTCAAGAAATCATTTAGTGCATAGAATGGACAGGTGTCGTTTTGTCTCTTCCCTCGACGTCACTCAGCCGATGGCAATGGACGGTTAGCCTTCTACTGTTGCTAGCCACCATGATCAACTACATGGACCGTCAAGTCTTAGCGAATATGTCTCCTCAGATCAAAGCTCAGCTGCAACTGAGCTTTTCTGAATACGGGAACATTGGCTGGTTGTTTGGAACTGCGTTTGCGCTCGGCTCGTTGGTCTTTGGATTCATCGTGGATCGCGTTTCGGTACGTTGGCTATATCCTGCGGTATTGCTTGCCTGGTCAGTCGTAGGGTTTGCGACAGGGTTCGTTTGGAACTATAGTTCGCTGCTGACGTGTAGAGCATTGCTTGGTTTCTTCGAAGCCGGGCATTGGCCTTGCGCTTTGGTCGTGACGCAAACGATTTTATCTAAAGAAGACCGTCCGTTCGGAAATAGTCTATTGCAAAGCGGTGCGTCGATTGGTGCGATCATTACGCCGATCATCATTGCAGCGTTTTTCATGCTGAATCCAGGTGCTTGGCGACCTCCGTTTCAGGCCGTCGGCGCGGTAGGAGTGTTTTGGGTGATCGCATGGTTCTTTGCCATTCCTCCGGGGTCACTCGACAGGAACAAGGGAACCGAGTCCATCGAAAGAGATGCAACCCATTGGTTCATTGAATTGCTTGGGAGCAGACGCTTCTGGGCAATGGCGATCACGGTGATTTCGATCAATACCTCGTGGCAACTTATTCGAGAATGGTTGCCAATGTTTTTGGTGGAGGGAAGGGGCTACAGTCAAAACGCCGCTTTGTTCTTTAACTCGGCCTATTATCTTGCAACGGATATCGGTTGCATTGGGGCAGGCTTTACAGCGATGTGGTTGACTCGCAAGGGCATTAGCGTGCATGGCTCTCGCTTGGTCACCTACGCGGGATGCTCCCTGTTGGCAAGTTTCACTTGTTTGGCTGCAATCCTACCGCATGGATGGCCATTGCTGGCGGTACTGCTAATCGTTGGTGCTGGAACCTTGGGCTTGTTCCCGTGTTACTATTCTTTTACGCAAGCACT
>JANLRK010000190.1:0-14369 GCA_031361585.1 Pirellula sp.
TACTGAAAATCTGCTGCGGATTCGCGATGCGATGGTAGACGAAGGGGTCTTCCCAATTCACGCGGACGCTCGCTCTTTACCATTCGCAGCCGAGTTCTTTGATGCGGTCGTGTCCATCGATTCCTTCATCTATTACGGAACCGATGACTTTTACTTGAGCTACCTCGCTAGATTCGTGAAGCCTGGAGGGCAAGTTGGGATTGCGGGTGCCGGGCTTGTGCAAGAAGTTGAAGGTGGACTGCCTGAACACCTCCGTAACTGGTGGACCCCAGAACTGTGGAGCTTGCACTCGGCGACTTGGTGGCGTAATCACTGGCAAAGAACCGGGCTCATTGATGTCACTTCGGCTGATACGATGGCCGACGGTTGGCAATTGTGGCTCGACTGGCATAAGGTAATTGCTCCGGGCAACGTGGACGAAATTGAGGCTTTGGAAGCGGATCGAGGCAGTCACCTCGGATATAGTCGTGTTGTCGGAACGCGAACGCCACTTACGATTGAAGAACCGATCGTATCCATGCCTATGCATTATTCGACGTATCCGCATCTTCGTAGTTTGGATTAAATTAAATGGGTCGAGTTCGTTCGCTCCGACGGTCAAAATCGAAGGCCCGCGAAATTTTGTCTTGCGCATCTCGGCGGGGAGGGAGTTTTTCGATGAGCCTTTAAAACCGATTGAAAAGCCTTAGGGGACAGGCATTGCCATACATTCGGTTTTTTGTTCTCTTTTCCGCAGGATATCGAAAATGGTTGAAGCTAACTCGCAGCGTGGCAGCCGCCGTTCCATATTATTTCTGCTCGCCTTGATCATCGTGCCTTGTGCGATCTTCGCTGGGTTCTTTGTCCGTCATCGTCTTGCTTGCCGCGAGGCGTTCGACGAAGTTCGTCGACTGGGCGGAAAAAGTGTCGGGCTGAAAAGCGGAGAAGAAAACAATATCGGCGAGGTCGATCTCTCGGGGACGGCTGTTACCGACAAGGATTTGCCCATCCTTGTCAGCCGACTTGTTCCCACGAATGGGCCTGCCAGCTTGAAACTCGCTCGCACGGCAATCACCGACGCGGGCCTGGAGGATCTGAAGCCGCTGACCCATCTGGTTCGCCTCGATCTTTCAGAAACTAGCGTCACGGGTCCAGGGCTTGCCTCGCTGTGGAGATTCGGCGAACAGAGTGACAGCAGCGCAGACCTTTCTCTCGCTCGAACACCGATTCAAGACGATTCGTTGGTCCATCTGCAAAATTGGCGATGGCTGCAACATCTCGATCTGAGCCACACCAAAATCACCGATCGTGGGTTGGCTTTTCTGGAAGCGATGGGCCCGATGCTCTCACGCGTCGATATCGGCGGTACCGAAGTCACCGACCAAGGTGTCGAGCAATTGAAAAGTTCGCACCCAGGACTGTCGATTAACCGTTGATGGACAGCGGGTGGCGGGGGCATCCGTGTCATATTCCGTGCCTCTAACGCGCAAGATCAGCCTGTTGACGCGGTTGATTTGCCGTGTGAGAAACCGCCGACGCCAACTCGGCTGCATCTCGCGAGCACACGATCCAACGACATGGCGTTGGCAGAATTGCTCGGATTTGCATGTACGGGAGTTTCTGAACTCCTCGCAGCAGTGCAGATTTAAGCGGCGCAATCAAATACTGAAGACGCTCCGGCGTGCCCCACCGGAGCGAGTTGGACGTTGGGTAGAAACCATTCGGTTTGTCCATCATAGACATTGCAAGTGCGAATCAATATGGAAACTAATTTGTCAAAAAACACTGTTATCAAAGGAGGATTTGGAGGGTTGTCACTCTCGCTTTCTAGTGTTTGGTCTTGCCACTAATCAGCGCATCGGCTTCGCTGAACAGAATCTGAGCGATCAGCAGGTCATGGTCACGTCTGTTTTCGTCGGCCTAGAGACGATCAATGACAGTCGAGGCTTCTTCCAGAACGCGACGAGATTCGTCGGGTTGTTGAAGTTGATGCTTGGCCATGGCAAGCACAACAAGGTTCATGGCGTGGGTGGGTTCGGCGGGTTTGGACTCTTCCGACTTCATCACATATTTCATCGTCGATTCCGCATCTAGTCGATGACTACAAGCCCAGTATTAACTGGCAAACGAATGAATTAGTCAAAATCCAACAGGATGGAAAAGGGCGCTGGAACTAGTCCTGCACCGGGCTATCCGCTTGTACGGTTTCATGCACAGAAGTAAATCGCCTGCCTTTTTGTTGAGTTTCTCTTGCTTTCACACACTCTACATAATTAGGGGCTATTATGATGCCTTCGCAGCTTTGGCAATATTCGCGTGAAAGTACTCCATGGTCCTTCGTTCTCGCTTGCCCATACTTAGACATCCATTGCGCCTTACTCCTGCGAAACAAAACTTAGGTCGAAGACAAAATTCCCGGCGATTGATTATCGAGGTCATGGAAGATCGGCGATTGTTGAATGTGGATTGGCGCAATCCGGTTGATTCGATCGATGTCAACTCGAACGGTTCGATCAGCCCGCTCGACGCTCTGCTGGTCATCAATCGCTTGAACTCAGGACAGAGTAGAACGCTTCCCAACCAGCACGATCCAGCGAGCCCGTTTTTCGATACCAGTGGCGATGGGCAGGTTTCTCCAATTGACGCACTGCTAGTTATCAATCAGCTGAATAGTGGCGCCAGAGGAACTCGAGTTCTATCGGAACTGTCGGGCAAGCTTGACAGCGAAACCAATGTAACGATCACACTGGGGCAAACTTCAGGCACCCGCAATTACCGCGTACAACTGGACTCTGTATTTGATACGACAGACCATTCAGCGGCACTGGAGGATCTACTAGCGGTCTATCTCGTTGACCCAGCCCATCCAGCCACCACGCTTCTCGATCGCGGCACGAACGGGACAGCTTTGTTCACGTTAGCGGGTACCAAAGCCGAGTTCGTGCCAGGGCGAGTTACCTGGGATGGATCGGTCCTGGCTATCAACTTGAGCGATCTAGCGTTAAGCGATACCGGTCTGCTCAAATTTCAATTGCTAAATAGCGATAGCGATAGCCAAACCAAAGTTACGATTGTACCGCTCACCAACCAAATCGATATCGAGGACACCAATGGTCCTAAGCTGTCGTTTGATAGCTCGCCGGTCGCTGCAGGCGCATCGACAACTCTTGCGAATCTTGCTCCGATGTCCAACGGGCAGTTGCAAGTTGGAAATGTCCGATACGATTCATCGACGGGCAAATACAATGCGGAGATACGACTTCGCAACGACGGCGACTCTCTTGGTCGGGACGTCGCGATTGTATTCCCAGGCTTGCCAGCAGGAGTCACGCTGCACAGTCCTTCTGGAACTACAACGGCAGGAGAGCCCTATATCAACTTGAAACCCGCCATCCAGCGTGGCGGTCTGACGCACGGTTCATGGTCGGAACCTGTGGCTGTGGAGTTCAACAATCCAGGACAGGCGTTATTTGTCCTCAAGCCCAAAATACTGGCAGCTACGAATCATGCACCAACACTTGCCGCTATCGCGCCGCTAACCGTAATGCCAGGTGGAGTTTTAAATGTATCGCTTGTTGCCTCTGATCAAGATGGCGATCCTATTACCTATTCGCTGGTAACGACTGCTGGAACGGCATTGTTGCCGACTGGCGCTGTCGGTTCATCAGGCGTCTTAACCTTTCGGCCTACGCCATCGCAACTGGGGGCGTTCCAATTTGATGTGATTGCAAGCGACGGGGCACTCGAGGCAACTCGCTCCGTGACGTTGAACGTCGTCGCCGATCCTATCACAACGACACGTGTTTCCGGTAAAGTCTTGAGGGTCAATGGCCAGCCGCTGGCGAGCATGCCGGTTCAAATAGGTGCCATTCAGGGACTTACATTAGCTGACGGTTCGTTCACTCTCGATTTGGGGTCAGGCCAAGTTGTTAGCGATACGGTGAAGGTGCGCGGTGAGCTGTTTAGTGGTCCGCTGGTATACCCGTTCATTGCAGAGAAGACAGCTTTTATCCTTCAGCACGATGTTTTCGCTCATTTTAACAACGTGATCGACCGACCGATCTATCTGCCGGAGTTGGATGTGGCAGGTGGAACGACCATCGATCCAATGCATGACGTGTCGGTTCGGCAACAAGTCGCCCCTGGCGAGACGGCAGAAATCTTTGTCGCAGCCGGTACGTTGACCAACCTGCAAGGAACGCCGTTTACAGGAACGCTCAGTATTACCGAAGTCCCTATCGGCTTAACTCCCGCAGCGCTGCCGTTCGGTATGAGTCCTGGTTTAATTGTGACGATTCAGCCTGGCGAAATGGTGTTTGCACGTCCCGCACCGCTGTCGTTGCCAAACCGTGGGGGCTGGGCGCCTGGAACGGTAATGGATTTGTGGTCGATCAATCCGGTCACGGGGCAATTCGACGATGTCGGCGACGGACAAGTGAGCGAAGACGGGAAGACGGTTGAAACGATTTCCGGAGGCGTGAGAAACAGTAGCTGGCACTTCTTTGCTCCCCTTCCTATTGTTTCACCGAATCATTCCCCGTCCTACAATCCGAAGCAAGGGTGCAATGTCTGCGAGTTGAAGAAGGAATTCAATTCCATTGTTGAACTACATTCGGGAACAGTGATCGAAAGCCATGACCTTGTGTCCTATCAATCGCAAGGCGAAACTCGTGGAATGCGTTTGGTCTTCGATTCGCTTCGTGCAGACCCGCGACCGATCGTCCATTTCGGCATTGACAATTTTCCTTCAGGTGGACTTGTTCCCATTCAATTCCAAGCAAATTTGCGCCTTGTTGCGAGAATGTTCGTCGAGCGCGACTCATTCTCCATGACAGTGCCAGGTCGTCATGACTTGCCTGCGATAAATGGCGTTGCGGGAGACACATCGGGGAATGTATTTGGAGGAGATGAAAACTTTTGGAGTTTTCGAGATGAGCCCGGGTCTGCGGACGCGGCACTACAGGTCGACTTGCGCAATCAGCCGTCGGGTGTCTATCACTACGGACTTGATTCCGGCGTCTATTTCTACGGACCCAGTGCCGTCGGCGATTTCTTTGGCGCATCGAACCGGAAGACGGGTGACCTCGTCGTTGTCAACTCCATCGCCAGTCCGTTTGGCGCCGGCTGGGGAATCGCTGGCCTGCAGTTCCTAGTCGAGAACCATGACAAATCGGTGTTGCTCGTCGATGGTGACGGCAGTGAACTACTGTTCACATTCAATCAACAAACGAGCTCCTATTCTTCTCCAGTCGGAGACTTTTCTAAATTTGAAAAGATCGGCGATGGCACGTTTCGACGCACGCTGCCGGATCAAACCGTTTATCGCTTCGATTCCCGAGCGAATCTCGCCTCGATCACAGACCGGAACGGAAACCTGAATCAAATCAACTACGACGCTCAAGGTCGTCCGACGGGAATGATCGATCCGACCGGGCTGGCAACAACTTTCACCTACATCGGTAATCGCGTTTCAAAAATTACCGATCCCGCCGGTCGATCGACACAGTTGAGCTACGACGGAACAGGTAATCTTCTGCGCGTGACGGATCCCGACTCCGCCGCGAGAAACTGGAACTACGATTCGTCGCATCACATGGTTGGAGAAACTGATCAGTTGGGTAGGCAGGAGCAATCCAGTTACGGGTTTCACGGGCGAGCGACAGGATCCATTCGGAAAGACGGCTCGCAAATACAACTCCAAGTGCCCGAAACAAGAGGTCTTTATCAGCCGGATGCTACGATTGACTATAGAAATCCCGTTCCCGTGTTTTCCCTTCCCAAGCAAGCGGAGGCTACATATATCGACGCGAACGGCGAAGTACAGCGGAGCATGCTCGATGCTCCTGGACAGCCAATAAGCCAAACCGATTCCATCGGTTCCGCCCCATCTGTAACGCGCAACGCAGACAATCTCCCGATCACAACCACCAACGCACGAGGTTCGGTTACTTTTAACTCGTTTGATGCGCACGGCAACCTGTTGTCCACGCAGGATAGTTTGTCGGTACGCTTGGGCGACGATCCATCGATCATCGGAACTCTTTCCGGTGATTTGCAGCGGCAGGACCAAACAGACCACTTCAGTTTTGTGGCAAAGGCTGGCGAACGAGTATCGATCGACTACATTCGCGGTTCGGCGTCGATCACGATTCGCACACCGAGTGGCGTACTCTTTTACGATTACTTGAACTCACTACTTCCAGAAGACGGTACGTATCAAGTCTTGGTGACCGGAAGAGTTAACGCGTATGTCGCAGCAATTCGGTCGCTGACACATGCAGACGAATTAGCGTTAGGAACGCAGGTGACGGGAAACGTCATTGCGGGCGAAGACCTTGTCTATCGTTTTAGTGCCCAGGCCAACCAGCGATTTCAGCTCCGCGATACCGCGAACAATCCCTTTACGCACTGGACACTTCAAGGTTCGACGGACGGCAATCTACCGTTGGAGCGACTGACCGTTGATGCGGACTATTACTTTTTGATACCACGGAGCGGTGAATACTATCTAACGCTCGTCGCGGATGCACCAACTGATTTGAATCTACAAGCTCATGACTTCACGGCAAGGTTAGTGGATCCGACTCCTTTCACCAAAAGTGGGTTTGATGCAATGCATTCGGGCACTCTGCACCAAGGAGAGGAGCAACGGTTCTCTATCAGCGGCCCGCAAGGACTGTTCATTTACTTTGACAAATTGGAGGGACATGACGCTGGTATCTTAGTGGAACTTCACGATGAAGCGGACCATATCATAAAAGCCTTTGATGACAGATCCGGTTTGCCCTTTTCTTTGCCTGCCTCTGGGACATTTCAAATCGTCGTCCGGTACAACAACATTGGTTCTGCGTCGGCCGACTATTCGTTCCGCGTTTTGGACCTCGCCTTGGCACCAATGGCCACTTTCGATTCAGTCATCAATGGAACGCTGACAGGGGGAAGAGCAGCCATCTATAAGTTGGCTGGTTCGGCGGGTGAGCGATACTTGCTAGAGCGCAAAACCCTCGATCTTAACGGTGATTTAAACCTTTACTTCCTACTCGCTTCTGGCAGAGGCTATCAAAAGTCGTTCGCGGTGGGAGGAATATCTACACTACCGGACACGGGAGATTTCTACCTAATCGTCGAAAACCGCAATATTGAGCCGCTTGATTTTTCCATCAATTCCGTCGACTTACGTCGAATGCCGTCCATTGAATTCGAAGAAAAAATTACGGGCACGTTCCCTGTCGGTAGCGCAACAGAAAAATATTTCCGGTTTCACGCGAAGTTAGGCAGCAGCGTCTACCTGGAGAAACTGAGCCTTGAGCCTCAAACCTTCGATGTGATTTTTGAGGGAGGGAGAGATGTTCCCGACGACGCCGACAATCAATTCGTAACGCTGACCGACCGAGGGGACAATCACGATGAATATGTCGTGATTGCCAAGGCCGATCCGAGTTTCTTCCCGCTTGCATTTGGCTTCCGTTTGCACGGGCCAAAGGAGAGTACCAAGGCTATCGTGCTGGGGCAGTCTGTAACGGGGCGGATAGAACTGAACGAAGTCGATACCTACACGCTTGATGGGGTCAAAGGAACGTCGCTATATCTGGATTGGCGGACGATCGAAGCCCAGCCGCCGGCCGGTTTTCAATGGCAATTGATCGGCCCCAACGAGCAGGTCATTCACTCGCAAAGTGATCCGTCCACCGACTACGGCCCGTTCATCTTGCCAGCGACCGGCACCTATCGCCTCTCGTTGTCAAACAAGGCGATCAACCCGCCGACGCTACCTCGCGATTATGTGTTCCGATTGTTCGATGCAACGGCGGCTCCGCTCGTCTCTTTGAATTCGCCTTTGGCTCGGCAACTCACCAACGGCTCAGCCGTAAATCTGTTTCAGTTGAGCGGCAGCGCGGGAGAGCGACTTCGATTCGAGCAAACGTCAACTACTACGAAGCTACAAATCTATTCACCCAGTGGGCGGTTGGTTCTGGATTCAGGAACGAATTCGGTGCAGTTCACAGCGTTGTCTGAGACAGGACAATATCTTGTCATTGTAAGTGGCCGCGATGCAAGCGCGGTCACGCCGGTTTCGTACGAATGGACAGTCTTCACCGCAAACGATGTTCCGGTTGCTTCGATCGGTTTCGGCATCGTGTATCAAGGCTCTGCGAGCGAAGGAGATCTCGTTGCCACGTTTCAAGGGAACGCAGGCTCTCGCATTCAATTTCAAGCAGTCCCCACTACCATAGATGACGTTTTGCGAGTGTTTGGGCCGTCCGGCGAGACGGTCATGCAATTTGGTGGATTTCCTTCACTCGGAACGTCTTCCATAAATATTAGCCAAGGCGAATTTATATTACCGCGTTCTGGCCAATACACGATCCGCCTCATGGGCCTGTCTTCGCCGCTAACGGTTCCGGTGCAATACCAATTTTCACTCTGGGAATTGTCGTCGCTCACGAAACTGGATCTTGGAACAACTTACTCCGCGCCCATTTTGTCTCACGATATCAGAACTCCGTTCAAGTTTGAGGCCACGGCCGACCAACAGTATCTGCTCAACGTAATCCTTCCAGATGCCCATAACAATAGTTCGGATGACACCAATATTAACTTCAGCATCGAACGCCCCGATGGGACATCCGCAACCTTTGTTTCTACTGGTGAATTCGTCGCATCTCAGTCAGGCACCTATGTCTTACGCATCGCGGATATTAGCGGAACCGATCTACCGATATCGGTGCGGCTGCTCAGCATCAACTCCGCGCTCAAGCTACCACTTGAAACGACACTCATGGGGACGAACTCACAAAATTATGAAGCTGTGGTTCGTCGCTTCGATGTCGCGGCAGGCGAAAAGCTACTCTTGCATGCGGAAAGCGCCAACTGGTCGATCATTGACCTTGCGGGACAGGATGATTTCGGGATCACTTGGACTCGCGTCGAGACGACACCTGGTACGTTCATTTCGGAAGGCCTGGTAGCGTTCCCCAAAGACGGAACCTACACCTTTCTCCGACGCGGTGGGTTTAACGTTCCCCTCGACTTCTCGATGCGGATGACTCGGTTTGACGAACCTGTGTTGCCAGTGATTGGTGGCCATCTAAGCAGTACCACCTACACCTACGATTCGGTCTTTAGCCAACTGACTAGCCTCACCGATCAGCAAGACCGGCACACGCTCCTCGACATCGACCCGGCCAATGGCAACGTCCGCACGATCACTCATGTCGTTGGTCAACTTGGCGGCGGCGATGATCAGGTAACGAGTTTTACGTACGTTGCTTCGGGCCAAGTTGATACCGAAACGGATCCATTGGGACACGTTACCGATTACGACTACGATTCCCTGGGTAGGCTCATCACGCTGACGTCGGCCAAGGGGACGCCGTTACAGACTGTACGACGGTACGAATATGACTCCGCCGGAAACGTTTCTGCACTGGTGGATGAAAACGGACATCGAACTGTCTTTGCCTATGACCCACGGAATCGACCAATCAGCGTCACCGAACCGGATCCCGATGCTGCCGGTCCGCTGACACCACCCGTCACACTGTTCACTTACGATGCGGCTGGCAATACCAAGACGGAAACCAACCCGGCAGGGCAAGTATCCCGAGCCACGTATGATGCAATGAATCGTGTATCGACCGCTTCGGATCCTGGAAACAACACGACTGGCTACGCCTACGACAAAGCGGGCAACTTGATTCGCGTCACCGATCCGCTCGGGCATGGCACACAGATGAGCTACGATGCTCGCAACCGGATGGTGTCAAGCGCGGATGCGGCGGGCAACGCGACCCGCTTCCGTTATGACGCGGATAACAATTTGGTTGCAGTCACCGACGCCTCTGGCAACTCGACGACCTACACTTACGACTCTCGCAATCGTCGCGTGAGTGAAACGGATCCGCTTGGTAAGACAACCGTCTACGTTTACAACGGCACCAACCAAGTGGCCTTGATCAAGGACCGATTGGGACGCACTACAAAACTGGACTACGACGATCTTGGCCAATTGATTACGGAACATTGGCTGGATGCCACGGGCAACGAAGTCAACACGGTCCATTACAGCTATGATCTGGCCAGCCGATTGCTTCGCGTTCAAGATAATTCAAGCGATAGCCAATTCACCTTTGATGCACTCGATCGCATCACGAGCGAACTAGACGCTGGGATCAACGGCGCGCCTACAACAAAGCTCGATAATGCCTTTGATTCGGTCGGCAATTTGTTGACGATGACCGATACCATCAACGGTACGGCGGACGCGACGAATAGCTACAGCTACGATGGACTCAATCGGGCCACTCGCATCGTCCAAAGCGGTGCTAGCGTATCCAGCAAGCGCGTCGATCTGCAGTACAACAGCTTGGGACAGTTGACTTCGCTTGCGAGATTTGCCGATACCGCCGGGCTAGTTGGCGTAGCGAGCTCGACCTATACCTACGATGCGCTCAGTCGTCTCGCAGAGATATCGCATAAAAATGCGGCAAATGCAGTGCTCGACTCGTTCGCTTATCAGTACGACTTCGATAGTCGCATTTCACAAGTTACGGACATCGATGGCATTACCAATTATTCCTACGACACCCGCGACGAACTTGCGGCAGCCACTCATGCCGACCCTAGCAATCCCGACGAAACCTATACCTATGATGCTACGGGCAATCGGATTTCTTCGCACTTGCATGGCACCGGCTATGTGGTGGGCGACGGTGTAGCTGGCACACGCGATGCCAATCGGCTTACGAGCGATGGTACGTTTAACTATAGCTACGATGCGGAAGGCAACTTAGTGAATCGAGTTGATATTCTCAGCGGAGCGGTCCGCGAGTTCGCCTTCGATCAACGCAATCGCTTAATTCAAGTCACTGATCGTCCCTCGGCTAGCGGAGCTGCCACGCAGGTCGTGAAATATACCTACGATGTCTTCAATCGCCGAATCGCCAAGGATGTCGATACGACTCCGGCGGATGGACAAGATGGCAAGGTCACCTACTTCATCAATGCTGGCCATGATATTATCGCTGACTTGACAGATGCCGACGGCAGCGGCTCAGCCCCTGCAGTCGTTTCGATGCGCTACCTTCATGGTCCTGCCGTGGATCAAGTGCTGGCGCAAGAAGATAGCGCTGGCCAAGTATTGTGGGATCTGACTGATGATCTTGGGACGGTTCGAGACTTAGTAAACAATTCTGGTCAAGTCGTCAATCATTTGAAATACGATAGCTATGGCAATCTGATTTCGCAGTCGAATCCCGTGAACTCCACGCGCTATCTGTACACCGGTCGAGAGTTCGATGCAGAAACTGGGCTGCAATACAATCGAGCGCGGTATTACGACGCGGCGATTGCACGATTCATAAATGAGGATCCGTTGAGTTTTGGGGGGCAAGACGCCAACCTTTATCGGTATGTTTCGAACCGAGTAACGTCAATGCGCGATCCATCGGGATTGTTTTTGGGGTTTGGATTGACTGGCGCCGCCGGGGGCGCATTGTCATCATCCGGATTTGGGACTAAAGGTGAATTCCAAGGTGGCGTCGGCATCTATACAGGCAGTGAGGGCCTAGTGTTCGGAGCCTTCGAACAGAGGACATATGCGTTGACCCACGCGTGGCTACCTGAATGGTTTACCAATTGGATACCCAATTATCAAATTAATAACGAAGGCGGTTTAACATGCCCACCTCGACCTACGCCCACCGATAGTCAGCAATTTGTTGGAATTGCTGAGGGTGGAAGCCTCGTTGGTAGCGTCTTCATAACAAATGCAAGCAGCGCTAACGATCAAAACAACGCAAACCACAATATTTCTCTGGGAATTGGATGGGGTCTCGACATTTCCCTTCAGTTTTCTTGGGGTAACGGAGTAATTGTCGCGAGTGCTGGCACTGGCGTCGGAGTTAACATCGAAGCTACCTACACCACGAATAACAAATCTTCTTCGGTTGATTTCTAGTCGGGCAGAGGGAAAGGCAAAAAGAGGTCAGGAGAGAGAGAAAAAAAGGGGTCAGGTCTGGGTCAGGTCTCTTCGATTGAAGAAACGCCAAGCTGCATTATCATATAGCAGGATACTAACGATCCACTGAGCACGCCGGAGGGATTCGGCAATATCAATACTTTACCTCCCCCGCAACAACACCATTTTTATCAACCAATCACTAGTTTTTGCGACTTCCAAGCAACAAAGCATGGAACACAAACAATGGATCATCAGAAAAGGGGTCAGGCCTATTTTATGCACTTGGCTGATGAGTATCGAAAGGTTTAAGTAGGATTCGAAGACTGAACTGGGATTCGGGGGAGCGGGCGAGTCCGTGTAGATTTGCGAAACTGTGACAGCAGGCTCGAATCAACCGAAATAGAAGGGATGAGTCCAACGTCCCAAAGGATGGAAAAGGCTCTGGAGCTGGTACACGCTTTTCGTGGAATCAGATAAGTATTGCAGTTAAACTTGAGAATGAGTATGCGCAACAATCGTCGGAAAAACATCGAAAAACTAGAACCTCGCAATATGCTGGCAAGCGACTGGCAGAATCCGCTGCTGATCCGCGATGTCGATGGTTCAGCGATGGTTACGCCGCTGGATGCAATGTTGGTTATCAATGATCTGAACAATAACGGCTCACGAAAACTGCCCGCCCATGCACCACGACCGGGCGAGTTTCGATGCGATGTCAATGGGGACAACTGGGTATCGCCGCTCGACGCACTATTAGTGATCAATGCGTTAAACACCTTCGGTCTTCGTCAACCGACCATGGTGGCTGGACTCTCACCAGGATCAGACCCAAACAACAACGGAATTGTCTTAGCTAATCAGGTAACCTTGATGGGGCAATCACTGGCGGGTTCGGTGATTACCGTTGCCTTCGCCGGTGAGGAAGCCTCACCTATCGGTTCCGTTGTGGCTGACGCAAATGGACGCTTTAGCTTCGACATGACAGTGGCCGAAGGATTGCAAACCGTCATGTTAACGGCCCACGATGAATTGGGTCGGCAAAGTGAAGTGCAACTAGATGTTCGCCGTGGCAATACGATCCAAGATTGGAACGCAGCCGCCCTCGACGTGGTTCGGCAGTGGTCGACGTTCTCAAACGACCCCTATACCAATCGCATTGTGACGGCACAGCCGCCGCTCGTGGCTCGCAATCTTGCGATGATCCACACGGCAATGTTCGATGCTGCCAATGCCGTCACTGGTCAGTACCATGGATACGTAGTCAATCTGCTGCCACAAACGGGAGCTTCGGCCAACGCGGCTGCGGCATCGGCCGGTTTCGAAGTCGCCAAGACGCTCTACAACGAAAGCGATGAAGTCGCCGTCTGGCAAGCGTCGCTCAACGAGACGCTAGCTCAAGAGACCGATACAACCGCCCGAGACCTTGGAGTCGCGCTGGGTAAGACTGTCGCTCAAGCAATTCTGACCGATCGAAGTAACGATGGCGTTAAATCAAGTTCAACGTATAAATCCGTCAACGAGATTGGCCACTGGCAGCGGACTTTTCCCGATTATCTGCCACCGCTGTTGTCTCAGTGGCCCAACGTAAAACCGTTTGTGATGACCAGCGGCAATGAGTTTCGGCCAGAACCTCCGCCATCGCTTGGCAGTCCCGAGTACGCCGCCGCAGTTGACCAAGTCATGCAATTGGGCGGATATCAGAGTGCACAACGGACTGCTGATCAAACTCAAATAGCTCTTTTTTGGGCCGATGGCGGCGGCACCGCAACTCCTCCAGGCCACTGGAATTCGATCGCAACCGATGTGACTCTGGCACGTGGTACAAATCTCGTCGACACCGCTCGCACGTTTGCACTGATGAACATCGCGATGGCCGACGCTGGTATCGCCGCTTGGGATGCAAAGTATCACTATGATTTATGGCGGCCCATTGATGCCATCCGCCAAGCAGATCGAGACAACAACGTTGCAACGACTGGCAATGCAACTTGGATCCCTCTGTTGAAGACGCCCCCCTTCCCAACTTACACTTCGGGTCACAGTACGTTTAGCGGGGCGGCCAGCACGGTTCTGGCGAGCCTTTTTGGGGATCAAACAAGCTTCGACAGTAAAGCTGACGGTCACTCGGCATCGGAAGAACGCCCGCTTGATCCTTCGCAGATAACGACTCGGCACTTCACCAGCTTTTCACAAGCCGCAGAAGAAGCCGGTATGAGTCGCATTTACGGTGGCATTCATTTCAGTTTCGACAACACGGCCGGACTCGATATGGGCCGCCAAATCGGCACCGCAACAATCACCCGCATCTTTCATTAGATTAGGAAACTTACTTCCATGGTGCTCACTGTGAAGCGCGCGCAGGAAGGGGTGTGCGGTGGGCGCAGTTGTCTGCGCTGGTTAGCCCTAGTTTGGGAGGTAGTGGGGTCGT
>JANLRK010000192.1:0-8438 GCA_031361585.1 Pirellula sp.
GCAAATCCTATTCTTTGGCGCGGAACTTATCCGAGCCTACGCCCAATACTTCGATTCGCAACCCATCGTCCCCACAGAACTGGCGGTTCCTATGACCGAGTTCGAACTCGTCAAGCAAGGCATGCCCACTCCACCAAGCGAACCTGAGTCTTCTGGTCTAGAGTAAAATAAGGCATGCGGAATCGTTCGTTAGCGCCTCGGATGAAACCGAAAAGCTTCCCGTGAAGATGGAGGCGTGTCGTCGCTTCCAACTCCTCCAACTTCCAGTTAAGCACGCTATGCGCCCGCAAGGCACCTAGCAGCAGGAAGGCGAGGAAAAGGAATAGCAGCCACAATACGATGTTGGACACGATTAACGTGGTAGTCAGCATCAAAAAAACTCCTTTTCGTTGCGGGCCTGCGCCTCAGCGATAGAAGCGACTATCGAGCGTCGGGGTGGGACCGAATGGGAGACCAACTTGTTCGGCTGTGATGCCTCGAAGGTCGCATCCCCTGAAGTACGAACAGTCATTGATCTCACTTCTCGTGGGCTGATGCTTTCAAAAGAGCCGAGACCTCCCGGAACAGAACGTGGAACTCAATCCAGTCGGCCAAGTCCAGATTCGGCGGACAGATGGGGCGCCGTAAAATGCACCTGGGTGTTCAAAGCGCAGCGCCGCGTCAGCCGGCTTATTTCTGTTCAAGATCCATCCGCCATGCCTGTCCGCGAATGCCAGCACCTCGCCGCGTCGGTCTTGGTCGGCGGTTGTAAGCATGCCGGCGTCTCAATTTGGCAGGCGACTTTGAAAATCGCTTCTTCGTCAAGAGGTTGTTCGCTCATAGGACTCCCCGCCATAAATGGTTCTCTATTATCCAAGGCGAGATTCAGCCCGGACTTACCCGATAGAAAACCGAAATATCATTGAGCGGGTGGCATCTAACCGTCGGTGCGAGATGTTCCAGACATCTCAACACGCAGCCAGCACTTTGCGTAAGCCCAGTCCAAGTCCGCAGTTGAGGTGGCAATCCCAAGCGCAGCCGCCGCCTGTTCGTTTGACAGCCCTGCGAAAAATCGCAATCGCACTAGCTCTGCTTTGCGCGGATATTTCGCCTCCAGCTTTTGAAGGGCGTCGTCCAATGCTAAGAGGTCTAAAAGGGGGTTGTCGGTGACAGGATCGACCTGCGACAACTCGATACGCTGGAATTGACCTCCAGCTTTGATGGTATCTTTGCGACGGGCCTGGTCGATCAGAATCCGCCGCATGGCCTCCGCAGCGGCAGAAAAGAAATGCCCCCGGTTGTCCCAGCGGGAGTCGTTATGTTCAGGGCCCACGAGGCGCAGATAAGCCTCATGCACGAGTGCGGTCGCCTGCAGCGTTTGCCCTGGATTCTCCTGGGCCAACTTGGCAGCAGCAAGCTTCCGTAGCTCGTCGTATACCAGCGGAAGCAGTAGATCCGCTGCGGACGGATCGCCGGACTCAATTTGCAACAAGATGTTTGTGACATCGGACATGCCCCAGTTATATTCGAGACGGAACCAGCCTGCAATTAACTCCCAGACTCCTCCCAGACTCGTGTCTGACCAAAGTTTCTGGACAACTTTTAGGCAGCATTTTTTGCATGATTTTCCCGGTAATTGTCCCAAAGGATACTGGCTTCGAGTGCAGCGAGGTTCATTATGTACTCGGCATTGGCGAAATCCCAGCGGCGACCTTCACCATTGACGCGTTGAGTGGTCGTTTTGCATGGGCCTCGGTCGGGCCACTGCCGATTTGGATTCCGCGCGCACGAAGTTCGCGATAGTGAATGATTTCACGACGCTCCGAAACATAGCCTATCAACTGTTCCAAGGCTTGAGTCCCTCACTGTCTGCAATCCAAGCAACATCGCGTGCGTTATCAATTGAATCAGCGACTGCATTAGGCGTCGCTTCGAATTCAGCTTGCAGCCGCCTTTGTGTGCGTTGGCACTGAACTCTTCGCTTTACCATTTTTCAAACAAGTGCGAACACTCTGATATCCGTTATCGACTATTCTAGCGTGGACTTCGACCAGCAAGTCTTCGTACAGGTCGCGTGGCTGATTGTGCGGAGCATCGGCTGCCTACCAGTGCTGCTTGACTTTGTGAAACCGCTCCAACCACGTTCTTTTTGGTACTATCTTTTTGTGGGACATCGTTCTCTCGTTACCCCCCAGGTACGCAAAATTCTATATGTTGGCCTATTCCCACTCTGCTTCGCCAAGCAGCGGGTCGTTTGGACGAGGTACAAGGTTCCTTCCGCGAGCAATGTGATCTGACGGGAAGCAAAACTTTGTACAGCAGTAAAGCAGCAGTTTTAAAACATCTTGCGGCTCTCCGGTGCATTGACTTCCATCTAAAAATCGGTTTGAAATGAGGCTCTAAACTGCTCCGGTCACCCCAACCGGACAGCAGATTCAAAATCTTCTTCTGCAACACGGACATGCCCCGTCGTGACCTCTGATCAGCGATAAGAATGCGGTCGGCTGCGGAAGTGTCGTGATCGCCCGAAAGGCAAGCGGGTCACGATCGGCGTAATGTCGGTAAGTGATTCCTTGTTACCGAGTGGCCTAAGATTTCGACCGCAGATTCAGGGACATGTTGGTCGTAGTAGGTAGCGCACGTCTCTGGTGGGTCGAGCAGGGAGCCAATCAAACACCGCAGAGTGGCAAATCACCCGAGCAAAGACTTGGGGGGATCTTTGTGTCGGTCCTGAGCCAAACGCAGGTCTATTGCAGAGGTTCCAATCCCCTGGGCGGCCCGAACGTCGAACGGTTCTCAGTGGGAGGATTGATCATGCTGGTACTGACTGGCAACGTCAGGGAACAGATTTGCGCCCCGCAATTCAACGTTGTGCTCACGGTACGTTCGGCCTGAAGTTGAAAGGGGCAACCGAGAACGGGCCACTCGGCTTCTACCAGACCTATCGCCAGAACAGGCGGAAGTTGGAGCCGGAAAAAAGTTAAAGAGACTACTCACCCTGTTGTGCGCATGCCGGCAGCGATCCCTTGGACGGTGAGTCGCAGCATGTCGCGAAGTTGTTCGCGTTCGGCATCCGTCGCTTCCGCAGGCAACATTCGGCGTCGACGAAGCAGATCGACCTGGATCAGATTCAGCGGGTCGATATAAGGATTGCGAGCGTCGATGGAGCTGAAGAACCACGGATTCGTGGCGAGCAATTCATCCCCGCCGACCATGTCGAGCAGCGCTTGCCGCGTGCGGTCTCGTTCTGCGGCAATCAGACTCCAGCAGCGTTGCCGAATGTCCGTGTCTTCTTCAAGATCCACGTAGTGATGGGCAATATACATGTCGGCCTTGGCTAGCGCGAGGACCGCATTTTCGATGGTCGCCTGCATGAACGGCCACGTGCGATACATTTCGCAGACCGTGTTCCAACGGGTACGGTCACGATACTTCACTTCCGCGAGTGCCGTCCCCAGTCCATACCAGGCGGGAATCAAACAGCGGTTTTGGGTCCAGGAGAAGACCCACGGAATCGCACGCAAGTCTCCGAGCGTTCGCTCGCCGCGCCGTCGTGCGGGCCGCGACCCGATCGGCAGATTCTCGATCTCGTCGATTGGTGTGGCGGATGCGAAGAACTGAATGAAGCCTGGCTGATCGACCAGTTCGCGATACGCGGTGTACGAGCGCTCCGAGAGTTCCTCGATCATTTCACGCCAGACCGGCTTCACTTGCACTCCTGGCAACGCGGAAGCGGTCAGCGTGGCCCAAGCGACTTGCTCCAAATGCCGGAAGGCAACCTGCGTATCGTCATAACGCTCGGCCAACACTTCGCCCTGTTCCGTCAACCGCAAGCTCCCGTCGAGCGCTTCAGGCGGCAGCGACAAAATACCTCGTGCCGCAGGGCCGCCGCCGCGTCCCAGCGAGCCACCCCGACCGTGAAAGAAAGTCAGCGCGACGCCCTGTTTTTCGGCGACTGCCTGCAACTGACTTTGTGCCCGATACAACCCCCAGCAGGCGGCTAGATAACCGCCATCCTTGGTGCTATCCGAGTAGCCAACCATGATGATTTGCCGGTTTCCAAGCCGGGACACATGATCCCGATAGAGCGGATGGCTGAGAATCGCGTCGAGCGTTTGGGCCGCATTCTTCAGGTCTTCGATTTTTTCGAACAGCGGAATGATTTGCAGCTCATCTGAAATCGTTTCGCTCGCGGTTGTTTGAGCCCAGCGCCACAGCCACAGGACGTTGAGGATGTCGCTCGGACATTGCGTCAAGCTGATCACATGCCCGCCGAGGCAATCGGGACCGAACGAACGAATCGCCGCGTGCAACAGGCGAAACAGTTCGAGCGTATCGAGCGAAAGTGGTGCGAGTTTGTCGGCCGCGATCGGCTTCGTCCAAGGCAGGCTTTGCGACAAAATAACGCACCGCGTCTCTTCCGGCAGATCGCCATACCCCTCGACAATACCCAGCGACGACAAGACATCGGTCATGATTTCGCGATAGCGCCGCGCATCCTGCCGCACGTCGAGTCGAGTCAAATGCAAGCCGAAAACGCGGGCCAAATCGAGCCAGCGCTGCACCTCGGTTTTGGCAAGCAACTGGCTATGATGCGCCGTGAGACTGTCTTGAATCACTTGCAAATCAGCGAATAGCTCTGCGCCATCACGATAGCCGCCAACCGGAATGCGCGCACCTGCATCGGCCGGCATCGATTTCTCCAGTCGCCATTGAATCATTCGAACCCACCTGCGATAGACTTCCAGCGGCGCGACCGGCTCGAGCGACTGGCACAAGTCAGGCCACTCTGCCGAGCGCTCGGCCAATCGCTGCAAGATCACTGGTTCGGCGGGGCTCTCGTGCGTCGACAGGCTCAGGAAGTCGTACATTTTCTTGCACACGGCCTGATGCTGCCCGATGGCCGATTCGCGGAGCCACAGCAGCGTTTGTCGTGAGACGGCTGCGGTCACATGCGGATTGCCATCGCGATCACCACCCATCCAGGAGCCAAATCGCAGGAAGAGGGGTATCTGGAATTTATCCCCCGGATAATACATCTCTAACGCCCGGCGGAGTGAGTCGTAAACCTGCGGCACGACCTCAACCAGTCGTGGCGTGATTGACAGACCACGCTCAACCTCTTCCAGGACCGTCGGCTTGGCCGGGCGGAGGAAGTCCGTCTGCCAAAGAACGGTCAGGTCCGCCCTAATTTGCATCTCCAGTCGCTCGCGCTCGCGCTGCAACAGGTCTTGGCGATCGAGTTCCTGGATCGCATGCCGCATCCGGCGCAATTTGGCGCGAATGGAGCGCCGCTTCGCCTCACTGGGATGAGCGGTAAAGACGAGTTCGATCTTGACCGCGTCGATCGCCAACTGTAACTGTGCCGCAGTAAATCCTTCGTCCCGCAGCTTGGCAATGCCGGCTGCGATGGTCTCGCTGATTGGGTTCGGTGCTGCTTCCTGGACCCTCGCCCGCAACACGCGAATGCGATGGCGATCCTCGGCCAGATTGGCGAGATCGAAAAACACACTGAAGGCCCGGGCCACGACCCGCGCCTCAGGTAGCGTGAGTTTTGAAATCCGCTCCGCAAGTTCCGCTTCGGCCCCATGATCGCCGCTTCGTCGCCGTCGGGATAGCTGCCTAATCGTCTCGATCAGCGCAAGTGCTTCGCTCCCGGCCGACTCGGTGATAACCTCCCCCAACAGGTCTCCCAGAGCCCGAACGTCCCGCCGCAAAAAGTCGCTACTAACCGTTGCCATTGCCATTACGCCAGTTGTTGAAGGTCATTTAGCCACGACCCCGACGTCGAGCGAGATCAAGAATGCGGTATTGATTTTGTCGGCCAATCTTCTCGCGGTCAATGACGCCGTCTTCCACAAGGTCTGCCACGATCGGTATCTGATGACCGCCCGCTTTCGCCACTGGCGCGTGGCGTATACGATCCTCAATCACGAATGCTCCCCGGCTGTGGCCGCCCGCTGGGAATGTCAGTTGCCCTTCGCAGCGGTCAGACTGCTGGATAAGAAGAACTGCCTGCAAGGCCCGACTTTACTTTCCAGGAACGTGTTGCGAGGGGACGGCGAGAAAACGAGTACGGCGTACACGAAAGCATAGCCCTCTATTCGGTACATGCGAGTTCATCGCAACCAAAACGGTAATACCACCAGTGGAGAACTTCTAAGGGGTCAGGCCAGCGGGCCGCTTTCGAACAATCGTTTACCACGCAAACAAATCCTCTTCGAGGTTCATCCCTTACCAACCACCGGCGTCGGCATAATTCTTGGAGATGAAATCACTGGAATGAGTTTCTTTCATCAAGGCGACGAATCCGAGTTCAAAGCGAAGAAGACGAACCCGAACTAGATTCGCTTTTTCGGGTGTACCAAAACGCCATCAAGATTAGTACGCCTTGGAACAACAGGCGTAAAAGGTGAGCGGTCGGCGATGCGGGGACAATTTCCTGATGCTGGTAAAGGTAGATGTTTGCTGGGAAGACGGCGATCAACAAGGCAATGATGCCCCAAGCCGCAAATCGTGAGAATCGAGGAATGAGCAGACAAATGCCAAAGCCAATCTCAAATGCACCGCTCAGATAGATCAACTCCAAGTGAAGTGGCAAATAGGGCGGCACGATTTTGAGGAAGAAATTTGGGCTGATGAAGTGCATCACGCCTGCAAAGACCATCAGGACCGCCAAAAGCCATTGTGAAATCGTTTTGATTGTCGTCATGCAATTCTCGTCACTTTGGCTTGCTCCGCTTTGGTAATCTTCGAGTCGGCGCACATCGCGAAAGTTGGCTTGTGCGATGCGGCGATCAATCTGGCGATCGCCACGCACCAGCAGTTTGTCTTGCAGGATCAGCTCCAAGAACTCGCGACGGCGACGGTGTGCACCGATTCAATTCCGAAGCGGACAATTTACGTATTACACCGTGCCGTTGACGGCAGTCCCACGCGGTAATCATCAGGTAACAATCTCGATACTGAGTGTTGTATGCACACCACTAACTGTAGCCAAGTTTGATTCTGGTGTTCCAATCGCTGGCACGATTAGATCCTGCCCTATTGTATCTTGAACTAAATGTGGGGCCGCTTGTAATGAAGCAGATTTAGAATCCTCTGGCGACTGAGCTGCCGAGATGCGTCCCTGATTTCGCAAAAACTGAACCGCGTCCTTGGAAAGTATGTCGAGCGAGAATCGCCAGATGATCGACCGACCGCTTCGAGTCAGGGCCATGGAATGTTCGCAGCGAGTTGGCTGAGGGGCTTGGTATTGCTTTTAAGAAGTGTTGTTCAGGTCCTCCGGCGGTGGTCGCAGCCACAGAGAACTAGCTGTGGTGTCTAATGGTAGTCCGATCCTGCTGGACACGCTGATTAAAAGTGAGTCAGCGAACTGCTAGCCCGCCGTAATACGTCTTAATCCAGCGAGTCTCTTTGGTAGTGGCTGGTAGTCAAGTCGCTTCGTTTTTGCGAAGATTTTTCTGGAAACTGAGTCAGGGACGAAAATATGAATAGCAAAGCGAATGAGACAAATCAAACTGAAACCTCGGCTTCGTTATTGGCTGGCGTCGTTTGGTTCGAGCGAATCCTAGCGACATTGTTGTGGCTTACTGCACTCTATGCCTTCGCCGTCCGATGGCATGAAATCGGCTCTTGGGACAACATCGTCCCTATTATTTGCGCCCCAATAGTTCTTTGGTTTCACGTAAAAGCAATTTCAGCCAATTTTGCTGGTGCCATATCTTCCAACCAATATTGGGAGTCGGACGCAGGAGGCGAGCGTCGTCGTAGGGGATTGAGCGGTTTCTTAGGTGGGTCGACTAGCGCTGCCTGAACTGCTTGTTTTGCGAAGGTCGTATTGTTGTCATACACGGCCGTTCTCATAGCGACGGCCCCCTTTTGGCTTACAACAATGCAAGTAAAAGTATTTCAGAAGTGACTGTCGTCCGACGCGGTTGCAGTTCGAATAGGTTCGACGGTAGTGCGATTCCGCATAATCGGACAGGTCACGAAATAGCGGGACCACATGCGCCTCGTAACTTAGTCGTCGTATCGGACAGAAGACCGACTGTGAATCCCGTGCCAAGGAGGTGATTCCTAACCGCGGTGAACATCGTTCATGACTGCCTCAGGTGGGAGTGTCCTGAGCGCGCAACATTGAACCCTGGTTTGCGGCGTTCTATATAGATCGAAAGTGGTTCTCAGCTGCTTTTGCCGCTCCGGTCACCCAGACCGGTGCGATTTGGGCGTCCGCGGAAAAGCAGGTTGTCTATTGCAAACTGCCACGGTTATCAGAGTATCCGATGGAGACCAAGCATCGCTCCGACCGTCGAAACAACGATTGGCTTCTGTGGAAAAGATAGTCTAGGCAACAGAAGCCCAGTTGAACTATTTCTGGCGTTCATTACTGGGTTGGAACCCCGTCTCATCCAGCTTATTCAGGCAGCATAATTATTTTCGCCGAGTACATTTGCCCT
>JANLRK010000238.1:0-13236 GCA_031361585.1 Pirellula sp.
GCCGACCGTTGCCCTCAACTGCGGTCACACCCGAAATTCGGGAAGCCAATGCAGCAGACGTCAAAAACGAAGCACCAACGCATGTTAAATCTTGAACGTAAATTTTCATACCGTAGTGTTTCGCGGCAGCAGAGAACAAGAGTGAGTCGCTGATGCCTTTACAAGCTTTGATCGCAATACCGGAATAACCTTGTTGTTTGGCAAACATGAGCGAATCGAGGTCCGTCAACGATTCGTCAATGACGACGGGTTTGAGTCGGCTCACTCGGTGCATCGTAACTTCTTTGCGAGCACGCAAATCGCGTTGCATCGGTTGTTCAATGTAATGAAGCTTCTGCGTCGAATCCTTAGACAGTCGATCCAATCGTTCTAAGAAATCGATAACGTAATCTTCGTTCTCGCAAGCTTCATTGAAATCGATCGAGTAAGACCAATCACGTGTCGGTGCGCACCGCATTGCAATTCGATCGATTTCAAACACGCGTCCAACGTCCGCATCGAGATCTTGGCCAGTGATCTTGACCTTCAAGTGGGATAGCTGTTGCTTGTTGATCCACTCCTCCAACGTCTCGGGCAAACCGTCGCCCACTTTTCGATTGAGATCCGCCGCCGACAGTGGGTCTAGCGATCCGACCAAATGATAGAGGTTCAAGGTTGACGAAGCCTTGGGAAGTACCGACTCGTTAAAATGTTTGCCTACGAAATCCTCGCCCAACCACGGCGAAAGATCAGAGCCAATAATCTCGGGCGTTAGCAAATTGAAACAGTTCGTATTGTGAAGTCGCCCGAACGCATCATGCAATGCAATGTCGGTACTCGACATCGCCAAAGCAACGGCCAGATCCGGAATCGGCTCGGTCAGCTTCATGGCTGCCGCCAATTCAATGGCTTGCTGTTTGGCAATCACTTTTAATTGTGTCGCCAAGGCGATAGGGTGGCCTGCCGGGTCCAAGCTCGTGGCAGCTTGCGCAATTTTCTCTGCCAAACCGATAACAATTCGCAAAACTTGCTCTGGAGTCAGGATCTTGCTTGGCCAAGCCCAGGCAGTTCCCATGGTCATTTCGCCCATCCCATGGGCCATTTTTTTCTTGCTCTTGTCCTCCATCGTCAATGTTGTGCGAAAAACCGTCACGTCCTTGACCACCCGGCCACCGAATTTCAGCGGCGAACGGTAAATAAAAGGGAATTTTTCGAATTCGACTTCGGTGACAACGATCTTGGAGTTCTTCGACATGATAAGCGGGGTAAGGCAGACAAACTGAGGAGAGCGACGTATCCGTGAATAGCATACGGTCCGGGAATACCGTTTCGGAACCCCTAATGCTAGGAAATTCCGGGCTGGACTCCATTCTGGCAAAATCGTACAAGTCGAATGTGGGTCCCTGTTATGCCGTCTAAGCCCAATTAACCATCCTCATGTCCATCGCATCCGATCAGCGAATTCGGCACGTAGCTATCGTGCTCCAGAGCCTAGATGCTACTACATCTCGCGGCCTATTGGGACAGCTGCCACCTGCACAAAGCAAACTCGTTCGACAAGCCATGGTCCAGTTGGGAACCGTTACACCCCAAGAACGTGCCGCTGCCTTCCAGTCGATGCAAGGACTATTAAATGGGACGGTAGCCAAATCTGCTTTTCCGCAACAACAAATCAAAGAACCTCTTTCGCCAGCAGCTGCGTTGCTTGCCTCACAAAAGACCGCCGTAGGGGATCATATCGATTTGAGCCCGGAAGCGATGAACCAACACAAAAATCAACCAGAAAGTCAATTTGACAATCCCATATTTTCTACTCAAGATGCCAATGGAAGTTGGCAAAATATGCCAGCGATGGCACTGGCTGATATCCTGCAAGGCGAGCGTCCCATAGTGATTGCAACCGTCATCAACCAAGTTTCCGTAGAGCGTGCTACGGCCATTGCTCAAGCATTACCGATGCAAGTCGCGGCTGCAACCCTCGCTGCCCTGCCACATTTGTACTTGACCGATCCTGCAATCCTGCGAGATATCCAATCCGAAGTCGAGCGGAAAATCGGTCAGTACCAAGCCCCCAAACAAGCGAACGAAGAAGGGATTTCGAAACTCAAAGCGATTGTGGCAAGCATGCCAATGAATCAACAAGAGCATTGGACAAGGACCATCGCTCAAGTCAATCCTGTCCTCGCTACCAAGCTGGGTTGGAAAACAGATTCAAGTGCTCTGCTAATTCCCTTCGCAGTCACTGACATTGCAAGCAACCTATCGGACCGGACCAGCGTTGGGGTTTCGCTAACCACCAGCAACCAACCACCTTCGTCGAGCAAAGAAGACATCTTCGATGAATCGATGATATTGCCATTTCCTCCGCATGCGAGCGCCTCCACAAAAAAAGGAGAAGTCAAGAGCAGCGAGATAAAGTCGGAACAAACTGTTGCACCGAATGCAATTGAGGTAAGGAACCGAAAGCAAGAAATTGAAAATTTGCTACAGTTTTCAGACAAGGACTTCGTGGCCGTGCTACACGCCTGTCAACCTCAAACTGTATTGCTGGCACTGAGCGGAGCGACCAAATCATTCGTTGCAAGAGTGGAACGGCTCATGCCGTCAAAGGACGTGAAACGCCTTCGCGAACGGCTCAACACCTTGGGGCCAATCCAACTTTTAGAAGTGGATGCAGCCCAATCGCGAATAACCGAGACAGCCATGAAGATGCTTGCTGACGGCCAGGTAGGGGCCACCGCAAGTGTTTCCTTTACAGCAGCAGCATAGCACGAAGCGCAAGCTAGTGATTTATTGATTCATAGCACGACGCGCAAGCTAGTGATCAACTCATTAGTACCACCATCAACCTACACTATCCCACCGAACTCGAAATACCATGGCCAGCGTCCTAAAGTCCAAGTCATTCAGCCAGGGTACAAACACGGCTCAGACCGAAGTATTCAATTGGGAGGATGTAGCTACCCGAGCCAAACAGTACATCGATACGGTTCGTGAACAAGCCCAGCAACTTCTACGCGACAGCCAAATCGAATGCACGCGAATCCAATCGCAAGCGAAGGAAGAAGGAACTCGATTGGGTGAAAGCCAAGTCGAACGCTTGGCCATGCAAATGGCTGGCCAGATTGCCGAGAAGCGAATCCAAGAAGCGGCCCACAACGTCAAGACACTGTGCGAAGACCTCGAGACTGCAACCCAGCAGTGGTTGAGGCAGTGGCAACATGAGACGATTACTCTCGCTATTGGAATCGCTGAAAAGTTACTGTCTAGACAAATTGAATCCGACCCAAGCATTCTGATTACATGGATCGAAGACTCGGTCCGTTTGATCCAGGGCCAACGCCAGATCCTTCTAAAAATTCACCCCGAGGACGCACAACGCCTATCCTCGGCGTTGTCGGAGCTCGTCGATGACATGAAGCCGTCCGTTGAGATCCAAGTAGCAGAAGATATCTCGGTTGGAAAATTCGGTGTCATCTTACAAACGCCAGACACCACTATTGACCGCTCCCTTCAAACGCAGCTCAAGCGTCTAGTGGAAGAGCTTCAATAGAAATGTCCAATCCATCCCGAGTTCATTCACTGTTAGAATCATTCCCAAGCATCCCTCGCAGCAAGCATTGGAATCACTGCTTGCAACGGATTGTGCCTTACGGAATCAATGGACGGGTCCGCAGCATCCGCGGGACAACGGTGGTGGTGGATGGGTTGCCTGTCCCGGTCGGAGCCTTGGTGCGCATCATCCGTCGCAACCAGGAGCCTGTTCAAGCCGAAGTCATCGGCTTCGATGCAGGCAAAACCATACTCGCTCCGCTCGATAATTTTGACGGTGTCGGACAAGGTGACACGGTGGAGCTATTTCAAACGTACCGATCCGTCAATGCATGCCCGGAATTGATCGGCCGCGTGCTTGATGCAACCGGGACCCCCATGGATGACGGGCCACCGCTGCCCTTTGGAATCAAGATGCCGTGTGATGCGGCTCCGGTTCCGGCGTTGACTCGCCCCCCTATCGACAAAATATTGCCGACACAAATTCGAGCCATCGATTCCTTCTTGACCATCGGATTCGGTCAACGCGTTGGGATCTTTGCTGGATCAGGCGTTGGCAAGAGTACGTTACTGGGCATGCTCGCTCGCGGCACGCAGACCGATTGTGTCGTAATTGCCCTAATTGGTGAACGAGGTCGTGAAGTTCGCGAGTTTCTCGATCGCGATTTGGGAGAAGAAGGTCGCAAGAAGTGCGTGACAGTTGTCGCAACAAGCGATCAGCCTGCACCGAAGCGAATCTTGGCAGCCAAGACTGCAACTGCCATCGCAGAGTCGTTGCGCGATCAAGGTAAAAATGTGTTGCTACTCATGGATTCGGTTACTCGCTTTGCGATGGCCCAACGCGAAATTGGGCTCGCAGCCGGTGAGGTCCCAACCACTCGCGGATATCCGCCTAGCGTATTTGCGATGCTTCCACAGCTTGTCGAACGAACAGGTATCAATCAACGCGGTAGCATCACGGCACTTTATACGGTGCTGGTCGAAGGGGACGATACGAACGAACCGATTAGCGATGCATTGCGAGGATTACTCGATGGTCACATTCACCTCTCCAGGAGTATCGCAGCCCGCGGACGATATCCATCGATCGACGTACTGCCCAGCCTAAGCCGATTGCAATCGCAATTGATTTCGAGGGAAATGCGGCTTTCGGCAGAAGCGATTCGCAGCATGATGGCGGTCTACAAAGAGAACGAGGACCTAATCAATATCGGCGCGTATCAGAAAGGGAGTAGCCCTATCATCGATCGGGCTATTCAGCTTCGCGCTGCCATTGAAACGTTTCTTTCTCAAGAGCAGTATGAACTGGTTCCTTGGCAAAGAAGCGTCGAAGATTTGACAAAGCTCGCTACCATTGCCAACGCCCAAGCAGTTCCAAACACTGTTGTACAACCTGTTGCCAACAACTCGTTCACCAACGGAATCCCCGGAACCAGAGCGGCTTAACACATTATGGCTAAATTCCGGTTGGCAACGCTCCTGAAGATTCGCGAACGCGATCGCGACACTGCGGCCAAAGCCGTGCAGGATGTCCGATTGGCACTCGAAAAGTTAGACAACGCACAACGGGAGATCGATGAAGCCAATCGGCTTATGAGCGATGCGAGGAAGCAGTCAAGTTTTGGCACTATCAATCTTCATCAAATCCTCGATGCCCAGCGCTACCAAATGGTTTTGGCTGCTCAGTCAGCACAAATCGCAGACCACAAAGGCAAGCTAAACCAAGAGCTCGAACGCCGCCAATTCGCATTGATACAAAGCCAGAAAGCTGTCAAATCTTTAGAAAAACTACGAGACCAACGTTCGCTAACTGCCGATCTTCATGCATTGGCTAGGCAACAAGAAAGGTTGGACGAATGGTCGAGCATCCGACATGCCATGGGCTCCATTCGCGAAGCCAGCGAAAACTCCATTATCGAAGAGGACCAACTTCCGTAGCATGGCCCCCCGGGCCGTGTGCAATCGTAGCATGGCCCCCCGAGCCGTGTGCAGTTTCCAAAGCCTCCATGCAGTGAATGGTCACTCTCGGCAAGAGTGACCTACCGTAGGTCGCACCTGCCGGGTGCGACTTTCTACAACCAAACGAATCAACCATGAAAAAATTAGTAAGCCTCTTTCTTTGGTTTTGCGCGGCAACCTTTCTGGCTCAAATCTGCATTCTTGGACTTGCCGCATCGAAGGGGAGAATCACTCGCAATACAATCGCGCAGGTGATCGGATTGTTGAATGGAATCGACATTCAAAGCGAGAGACTTAAGCAAGCATTGATCAGTGTACGTGACACTCCTACACCCACTTACGATGATGTTGTTAATGCTAAGACCAATGCGGTGCTCCAGCTCGATAGCCGCAGTGGAGCAGTGGAGAAACTGCGCCGCCAATTGGGCGATCAGCTTCGTGAGTTGCAGAAGAGAACTGAGGATTTCGATGAACGGAGACAACAGTTCGAAAACAAGATGGAACAGATACGCGCGGGCAATCAACTCGATAGCTTGAAGGTAATTCAAGCGATTCTGGAAAACATGGAGCCAGGAGAAGCCAAAAAACAACTCCTTAAGAAGCTACAAAATGGGGAGTTGGCAGATGTTGTATCGATAATTCGGGGGATGGCACCCGATAAGCAGAAGAAGATCTTGGCGGAATTCACCGAAACTAGCGATGTCGAAGAGCTAGCAAAAGTGTTGCAGGAAATCCGACGCGGACAACCCATGCCGTTATCGGAACCTGTCCCGCAAAAGCCTTAACCCGAAAACAGTTGAAAAGTGTAGCACGGCACTCCGTGCCGTGACTCGCAACACAGAGTGTGGAGCAGCATTGCCGTGACTCGCAACACAGATTGTCGAGCTACATATATTAGCTTCTAAGAGGAACGAAACGGATGTCAAACGACACTTCAATCCATCGCATTAATACTGATGCCAGCGCTCCAGTCATCCGCAAAAAACCGAACTCGGATGCGATTGACGTTAGCAAGCGTTCGTTTTTCGAGGAACTATTAAGTATCGGCCAATTCGAATCGAGTTTACCAGACATAGCGGGAACACAAAGCGCATCAAGTAGTTCCACTAGCGTTGATTCCGACAGCCAATCCAATTCTGCCGTATCGGACGATTCAACGACCTCGGAAGGAGAGGATTCAGGCGAACCGACTACAACTCAACCTGCGTATGCAGCCCAAGCTTTGGCTCAGCAGCCATTGGCTCCACAACCTTCCTTGCCAGCGTTAAAAGATGCAGGCAGCGATCGCGACAACGACGATTCAAAATCCACAGAAAAAATTGTGGTTGTCCAGCAGACCGACAATGCTGTATTAGCCAAGAGTTCGACTGGTGAAGAACCGGCTGCTGGAGGAAAAAACGGCAAGGCACAAGCGGCGTCCAACACTCAAACTGCAAAATCAGTTGAAGACGATATCGGTGCAATCCTCGTCGAACAAAGACCTGCCCAGAACGCTAACAAAACTCCACTGGATGGCTCTAAAAACACAAGCAAATCCAAGACAAGTAGGGACACTAAGACGTCGTCCAACTCTGCAGTTTCGAACGCCCAAGAAAAGCAATCTAGACCAGACTTTATCGACTTGAAACATGCCCACGCAGATTCCAAGTCCAAGCGGTCGACGGAAGTTTCCGAGATGACAAATCAAAATCCCAATCAAGAGAACATCGACGGCAACCCATCACAAGTTCGCAATAAACGAGCCGAACGCTTGGCCCAACAAGCAACCGAATCCGATCCTGATCCCGACAAACGCGACGACCCGTCCTCGGAACCATCAATCGCATCTTCGATTGAAGCTTCCAAAAAGGAAATAATGCAAGATAAGAGTTCCGTATCCGAGGGGAGCGAGCCAAACAGCTCCTCGCCGATTTCGAGTAGTGCAGTCGTGATCACTCCGTCCACCGCTTTCAACGCCAGCGCTTCGTCCACTAGCAGCAGCAAGGACATTCGTCAAAGCGTCGAAGGAATCTCCGCAATCGCCACCTCCTCGTTGCGAGGAGGCATTCAGACCAATACTTCCAATACTACGTTTGCAGGCTCCGTTTCTAATCCTGCCCGCGCTGAACAAGGTAAGGCCGAAGTTGCGAGAAGCAATGCTGGATCGCATATTTCCGCCTATCAAGAAGCGAAGTTAGTCCAACGTGTTTTGCGAGGCGTCGAGCAATTGGCCAACGGAGGTGGACAAGTGCGATTGCGATTGCACCCGCCCGAACTCGGATCGTTACAAATGTCCCTACGCATGGAAGCGGGTCAGGTCTATGCAAAACTGGAAGTGGAAAGTACGACCGCTCGAGATGCGTTATTGAACAACGTGCAAGCATTGAAAGACCGGATGGCAGAACAGGGAATGCAAGTCGCAGCTTTTGAGGTCGAGGTCAGCACCGATTCATCCGGATTAGGAAATAGCGGTTCGAATTTCCAAAGCGACGGCGGTTCGGGGAGCGAATCGCGTTGGAATAATGCGACTAGTCGCTTTGCACAGCAAAACAACAATCGGCTATCACCTGAACCGGTTTTGACAGAGCGTGGTGCTGCATGGACTCGAACAAACGGTTCGCTCGACTTGACGGTATAATGAATTGTCGTCCCACGAAAATAAGTCAATCTCAGTCCGATGTGCGATCGAGAAACGCAGAATTTCTTGGTAGCTTCATGTGTTCTTCTCGCACGCGTCGGAGTATAGTCTCGATTGATAGCGCATTGATGTTTGATGGTGCACAGACAGCGCAAAGTCACTCTCGGCAAGAGTGACCTACTGTGGGTCGCATCTGCCGTATGCGACTGTTTTCCTGACGGCCATGCTGCGAATTTCGATCTAAATACTTTCCAGGGGACCTGTGACGATTCACAATCCTAAACTCCCAACACATGCCACAGCGCAGGCAATTCGAGAAGCATTGTCCAAATTAGCAATCGATGGCGCGTGGCGAAGGTACGATGGTCCCTACCTTGCGGATCTTCGATCCGTCTTGTCGAAAACTCTCGATCGCAAACATGTTAGGTTGTGTTGCTCGGGAACCTTTGCTGTTGAGCTCGCAATCCGTTCATTGCAATTGGAGCCCAATGCCGAAGTACTTTTGGCGGGTTATGATTTCCCTGGAAACTTCCGATCCATTCAAGAAGCGGGTGCAGCTCCGGGTCTGTTCGACATCGCATTGGACAGTTGGGTGCCCATGGTCGAGCACTTGGAGTCGTCTATCGGTCCAAATACCAGGGCCATTATCGTCTCACATCTGCATGGCGCCCTTGCCCCGATGGCTTCTATTTGCCAATGGGCTATGCAACGAGGACTGTTCGTCATTGAAGATGCGTGCCAAGCCCATGGCGCTTGGGTGGACGGCAAACCGGCGGGGGCTTGGGGTGATCTCAGCGTTTTGAGTTTCGGCGGGAGCAAGCTGATTGCTTCGGGGCGTGGTGGTGCAGTCCTCACCAACGATGCACGCTTGGCCCAACGCATGACCATATTTTGTGAACGCGGCAATGACTCATTCGCATTGTCCGAGTTGCAAGCGGCCGTGATCCTGGCACAGTACCATCACCTGGCCATGGACCACACAACGAGATTGTCCGAGGCCAAAAATCTAATCAATCATCTGTCCCCATTCGAATGGCTGTCCGTTGTTCCACTGAATGATGCGGATCAGCCGGCCTATTACAAGCTTGGCATCATGATCAAGAATTCGATACTCAAATACGCTCATGTTCAACACGTTGTTTACAACGGCGATGGAGCGGCTGATGTTGTTATGTTGACGGCCAGAAATTTCGTATTACAAAAACTTGCCGACTTCCAAATAGAGATAGGTCCAGGATTCAACGGATTCGTGCGACGGTCCGCGAATCGCTGCCGACAACCAACCCCGTTGATCAATAGTCGAGTGGCTGCGGATGCGACCCTCGTACTGCATCACAGCCATTTCTTAGACCCTCAAACTGGGACGTCGACGATCGAACGAGTCAAGGCAGCCTTTGAGTATGTTCAAGGGGAGATTATGCGTTGAAAATCCTGTTAACGAACGATGATGGAATTGAGGCGGAAGGCTTGCAGTGTCTTTATCAAGTTCTCGCAAAAAGAGCCGAATGCTTTGTCGTGGCTCCTGATCAAGGCCGAAGTTGCTGCAGTCACGGGGTAACAACACATTGCTCGCTCGAAATTAAGTCTCGAGCGAAGAATCAATGGAGCGTTTCGGGGACGCCATCGGATTGTGTTCGAGTTGGTTTGTTGTGGCTCAACTTGAATCCCGATTTGGTTATTTCGGGAGTCAATCATGGAGGTAATTTGGGGGTCGATATCCTTTATAGCGGTACTGTCGCAGGTGCGCGCGAAGCCAATTTGTTGGGTGTCCCCTCCATTGCGATTTCTCAGTACATGCGCAGAGACATCGAGCGAGACTGGGCAGTTTCGGCAATTCGGGCTGAATTTGTTTTTCGAAATATTCTCCAGCGCGATCGCTTGGGTTCGGGTTTATGGAATGTCAATTTGCCTGCGTTAACAAGTCAATTGCCCGGACATCCTTTCCCCATATCCGTCTGCGAGCCTGAGCTTCAACCGCTGTCGTTTTCATTTGAGGAAGGCACTATCGACTTAGGAAATGCTATCGAAACATTGAAAAACACTGAGCCGAGATTCGTTCAGGCCGTAACATACAAAAGCAACTATCAAGCCAGGCCGAGAACTTCAGGGAGCGACGTCGATCTGTGTTTCAGCGGGCATGCGACCTTATCTTGGCTACAATCAAATCTGGCTTCCTAGCCAATAGGAAGGTCAAAGTCAATCCAAGATCAGCGTTGACCACCGCCGACCGGACTTTGTAAAATACTGGGTCCACTATTGAAAGCAAAATATGCGAATGCCACGATTATTAACCCAGCTAGCGACCACAATTTTGCTGGTCCTTTTTTTTCCAATGTTGGCGATCGCCCAGCTCGAAAAGGGCCAGATCGAAAAGGGCCAGATCGAAAAGGGGAAGAATAGCAAAAGCAAAGGTCTCGGCGGGCTCGGATTTGATTTGGGGGGTGCGTCTAGCGGAACCCCTTACAAGTTATCAGCAAGCTACGAGGCAGAGGAGGGTGGCCAACGAGGGCGAGTCACAGTACAAGTGGTACTCGACGACGGCTACCACATATTTTCGACGACCCAGCCCTCTGGCGGCCCTTCTGCTACCGTCATTTCGCTAAAGTCTGCGGGCGTCTCGTTAGCTGGCCCATTCGCACCCGACACTTCGTTCGACGTCTCTCTCAACGAAGCAGGTTTTGAAGGTTTGCGTATAGAGCAGCACCATGATTCCGTGGCCTGGACAGCGCCGGTAAAATTTTCGGCGCCGCTCGGTGCTGTACCGGCTGAGCTGAGCCTCAAGATTGATGGCCAAGTATGCAGGGAATCTTGCATTCCGATTCGCGGCGAGGAGATTAAGGCAACGTTTAAAGGTTTTTATGCTTCGGCCAAGAGCGAATCTAGCAAGGGCCCTTTTCGAGAACCATCGAGTCCGATCGCATGGACTGTTTCCATCGACAAATCCACTGCCAAGCCAGGCGATAAACTAGTTCTTATCCTCAATGCAAAACCCGATCCTGAGTTCCATGTCTATAAGTACGATCCAATGGATCCGACTTTTGACTCTCGGACTTTGTTTGTCTTAACCAACAAAGCTGGTCTATTGGCAGGCAGTCCAACGACGAATGGCCAGTTAGTTCACAAGGACTTAGGGGGCGGCGAAGAGGTCGACTACTATCAAGGCGAGGTGACTTGGCGTATCCCGCTGACTGTCCCAAAGCTTGCGATAGAGGGTCTATACTCCGTACAAGGCCTCATTGGCTACCAAGGCTGCACGGATGGTTCGTGCGACCAGCCACGCGGAATCCGATTCCAAGTCGATCTGTCCGTTGGCCCCAAATCGATTGCTGAGCCATCCAACGGCGTTTTGGTGGCGGTACCTTTCAAAGACATAATTGCACGCACGAATCTTTCGCAATGGATAGATGGGGCAAAGATCAGATTGACGTTGTCTCCGATGGAGATCCTTTCGAAATTTTGCCTCGCCATGCTTGGTGGTTTTATCTTGAACTTCATGCCATGCGTGTTGCCGGTGATCGGTCTCAAGGTACTGGGATTTGTAAGCGAGGCCGGCGGTGACCGCAGAACCGCTTCGATGCTAACACTCACCTATGCTGCTGGCATCATATCCTTGATTTTGGGGCTTGGGATCCTGAGTGTAGCAGTAAGATATTACACGGGAGAGGCTTTTGGTTGGGGGGAGCAATTTGGTTCGCTCTACTTTCGAATTCTTATCACTGCCTTTATGTTTTCGCTGGCGTTGAGCTTCCTTGGAGTTTGGGAAATTCCAATTCCTGGTTTTGCAATGAGCAAGACGAGCACTGAGCTCAGCAATCGCGAGGGATACCAAGGCGCCTTTTACAAAGGCCTGATAACGACTTTGCTCGCTACGCCTTGCAGCGCCCCGTTTTTAGGAGGCGTGTTTGTGGTGGCGCTCACGCAACCGGCTTGGGTTGTTTTGTTGATCTTCTGTGGCGTTGGGTTAGGTATGTCCCTGCCCTATTTGGCCGTGGCGGCACAGCCATCCATGTTGTCTTTTTTGCCGAAGCCCGGGCCATGGATGGAGACATTCAAAGAGGCGCTAGCGTTCCCAATGTTGCTTTCGGTTGTTTTTTTGGTCAGTGGGTTTTTGGACCAAGATCGCATGGCAATGTTGTCGTCACTGATGTTTGTCTGGTTCGGATGCTGGTTGGTGGGACGAGTGCCGGCTTGGTCTGAAGCAAGTACTAAGGTTCGCAACTGGTCAATCGCGTTGGTGGTTGCGGCGTTGGGAACATTTGGCTCATTTTACTATCTTCAGCCGTCGCGGTACCGTCTTGCCTGGCAAGAGTACAACGAGGCGAAATTGGATGCGCTAGTTGCCGAAGGAAAGACGGTCATGATTGACTTTACGGCAAATTGGTGTTCCAACTGCCATGTAAATTTGGTCACGGCGATCGAAACGAAAAAGGTCAAGGAATTCGTCGAGTCCAACAAAATAATTCCCATGGTTGCAGACTACACTAACTCTCCTCCGGAACTAAAAGCAAAGTTATATGAACTAAACAGCGTCTCGATTCCATTGATTGCCATTTACTCTGGCGGAGACCCTGAACATCCCATTATCCTCCCCGATTCGGTGACCGAATCTCAAGTACTCGAGGCCCTCAAGACGGCTGGCCCAAGCAAGAACGCGGAAAGCATTCCGACTGCCGCAGGAAGCAGCTCCAATTCCAATGTACAATAACACCAGGATCAACCGGCATGGATAGCGTAGAACTACAGTCAACCCAGACGCAAATCATCGACTATCTTCGGAAAGTTTGCGGTGGTTCTCCGCAGGGAAAGGACTCCTTGGCGATGATCGGCATCGATTCCGTGGCCATGGCTGAGCTTACGTTTGAGTTGGAAAAAAGATTTGCTATCAAGATCGACGACGACATTTTGGACGTGGATTCGGTGGATGAACTCGTTCAATACGTTGTGTCTCGCAAGTCGACACGCACAGATTGAATGACAGAAAACGTTGGGTTTAAATTCGGTATTGGAAGGCTGATGGTTTTAACCTCGGTGGTTGCGATTGCCATGACGATTTCGATACGCTTCCACGCCCCTGTACTCTCTCAAGGTCTATTTGCAATCTATCTCATCACGCTTGCAGGATGGGTCGT
>JANLRK010000251.1:0-15764 GCA_031361585.1 Pirellula sp.
GAGGTTATGAGGTAGAGAGAGTCACAGAGAGAAGAATTCACTGTTACGGAAAAGCCGTAGATCAACGAAAAGACTGGGGATAAACGAAAGAAGGCTGGGGTCATTACAACACCAGCCTTTTCGTTTACTTATGGTAAGGATTTCGTTCGCTACCACTCGTCAAAGTTGCGGGAGCCAGATTTGAACTGCCGACCTCGAGGTTATGATCTACAGAGCGTCGAAACAATTGTGCTTGAGCCGTTTTCAATGAAAAAAAAGTGGGGCCGCTACTCAATGTGATGTCAACTACGAACTCAGTTTGCAAATCGTTCCTGCAACGACATAACTGTCATGGGAGTTGTCCGCATGACGAGCATGGCTTCGACCGCCATTCGCGCAGCTGCTACCGTCGTTATGCAAGGGACCCCGGATTGGACCGCCGCGGCTCGAATGCGACCTTCGTCAGTTCTCGCACCTTTGCCACTGGGTGTATTGATAATCAACGACACATCATCATTCTTGAGATAGTCGATCAAATTGGGATTCCCTTCGCCAAGCTTTTTTACCTTGGAGACCGGTATGTTGGCTCGCTCTAATACCTGTGCCGTTCCAGAGGTGGCCAGAAGTTTATAACCCATATCGTGCAACTGCTGGGCCATGTCGGTAATGCCATCACGGTGCCGAGCGGCGATACTCATGAAGACATTGCCTGAGCTTGGAAGCACAACTCCGGCTGCGATCTGGCTCTTGTTAAAAGCGATCGGGAATTCGTCGGCAATCCCCATCACTTCACCTGTGCTCCGCATCTCAGGCCCCAAGACTATGTCGACACCCGCAAACTTGCGGAAGGGGAACACCGATTCCTTGACCGAGACGCTGCGAGGTATCGGTTCACTGGTGATACCCAGCTCTTTCAACTTCTTGCCAACCATGACTTTGGTTGCGATATTCGCGACCGCGGTTCCAGTCGCTTTGGCAACGAATGGGACCGTGCGGCTTGCTCGTGGATTGACCTCTAGCACATAAACAACCGACTTGCCATCTTCTTCCTTGATGGCGAACTGAACATTCATCAACCCAACCACTTTCAAACGCCGCGCCATCGCGTCGGTCGCTTGCCGAATCTCCGCGAGAACTTCCGGGCTCAGCGAGAAAGATGGTATGACGCATGCCGAATCGCCTGAGTGTACCCCAGCTTCCTCGATGTGTTCCATAATTCCCATGATTATGACGTCATCGCCATCGGAAACGGCATCGACATCTACTTCCGTAGCGTCCTCAAGAAATCGATCGATCAGTACCGGTTGGCCCTGGGCCACGACGAACGCTTCGGCGACGAATCGTTCAAACTGAGAATGGTCGTAACAGATTTCCATGGCGCGACCGCCAAGCACAAAACTAGGGCGTACTAAACAAGGGAATCCGATCTTCTGAACTTCCGACCGTGCCTGTGCCATGGTTCTAGCGATGCCATTGGCGGGCTGCTTGATCTTTAACTCGTTGAGCAACACTTGGAATTTTTCACGGTCTTCCGCGTCCTCGATCGTATCGACGCTGGTTCCAATGATCGGTACACCTTCGTTAGCCAATGCTCTAGCGAGATTGAGGGGCGTTTGCCCGCCGAACTGAACGATAACTCCATCGGGCTGCACTGTATCGACGATGTTCAGTACGTCTTCGGTCGTAAGGGGTTCGAAGAAGAGCATGTCGCTCGTGTCGTAGTCCGTGCTCACGGTCTCTGGATTGCTATTGACCATGATCGATTCGATGCCAAGTTCACGCAGTGCGTAGCTCGCATGGCAACAGCAATAGTCAAACTCGATCCCTTGGCCGATTCGATTCGGGCCACCTCCGAGAATCATGACCCGTTTTTTGTCTCCTTTAGGTGGCGTCTCGTTTTCGGTTTCGTAGGTGCTGTAATAGTAGGGCGTATAGGCCTCGAACTCGGCAGCACAGGTGTCAACCGCTTTGTACGTTGCTACTACGCCACGCGACTTGCGCCATTCGCGAACTTCACCATCATCGCTATTGAGAAGGGTGGCCAGTTGCCGATCTGAGAAACCATACTGCTTAACTTGTCGCATGGTTCGCGCGTCCATACCGGAGAGTGATCCAATCTGCCGCAGTCGATTTTCGATTTCCACCAGTTCTTGCAATTGGTCCAAAAACCACTTGTCGATGTTCGTAATGGAATAGATCTCATCGATGCTCATTCCGCCCAGCATGGCATAACGGATGTACCAAACACGTTCCGCATTGGGTCGAGAAAGTTTGCTTCGAATTTCTTCATCGTCGGGCCGGCGGTCGGTGAACCATAGATCTTTGCTGTCCGATCCAAAGCCGAAAGCTCCTACCTCGAGACCTCGCAAGGCCTTTTGGAAGGACTCTTTGAAAGTCCTCCCGATGGCCATCGTCTCTCCAACACTTTTCATTTGAGTCGTCAGTGTGGAGTCGGCTTCTGGGAATTTCTCGAATGCAAAGCGGGGGATCTTCGTAACCACGTAGTCGATCGTTGGCTCGAAGCAGGCTTGGGTCTTTTTGGTAATGTCGTTTTGAAGTTCCCATAAACGGAAACCGACCGCTAGTTTGGCAGCGATTTTGGCTATTGGGAAACCGGTTGCCTTGCTGGCTAATGCGCTTGACCGACTTACACGGGGATTCATTTCGATCACGATCATCTTTCCGTTTTCCGGATGAATCGCAAACTGAATATTGGAACCGCCTGTTTCAACACCAATCTCGCGAATGATTGCGAGGCTCGCATCTCGCATGCGTTGGTATTCCTTGTCGGTCAACGTCTGGGCTGGAGCCACAGTAATCGAGTCTCCTGTATGCACCCCCATCGGATCGAAGTTTTCGATGGCGCAGATGATGACCACGTTGTCGTCGACGTCGCGCATGACTTCCATCTCATATTCCTTCCAACCGATAATCGACTCCTCGACAAGGACCTCAGTGATAGGCGAAAGGGTCAATCCATTCAGGACCAAGCCATCGAAATCGTCGCGATTATAAGCGATTGCCGAGCCGCTCCCGCCCATGGTGAAACTGGGGCGGACAACACACGGCAAGCCGACCTCAGCGAGTGTTTTCCGGGCTTCTTCAACCGTATGAACGACGGCCCCTCTACAGACATTCATACCAATTTTTTCCATCGCAAGCTTGAACGCATCGCGGGCTTCGGCTTTGTGGATGACCTCGGGATTGGCACCGATCATTTCGCACTGAAACTGCTCCAATACGCCGTTCTTTGCCAACTCCATCGCGATGTTGAGTGCCGTTTGGCCACCGAGTGTAGGCAGCAACGCATCCGGGCGTTCTCGCTCGATGACCTTCGCAACCATTTCCCAGGTCAACGGTTCGATGTATGTCCTCTCCGCAGTCGCAGGATCGGTCATGATGGTGGCCGGATTGCTGTTTACTAAAACAACTTCGTAGCCTTCTTCCCGCAGCGCCTTGCAAGCTTGGGTACCTGAATAGTCAAATTCGCAAGCTTGGCCAATAATAATTGGGCCAGAACCAATCAACAGAATCTTCTTAATGTCGGTGCGTCTAGGCACGGCAGAGACCTAACAGTTCGCGGGTTGAGGAAATCCGTGGATGCATGGCAGCAGAATGAGTGCGAATGCAGACCAAAATCCCACAGAACTTAGCATGCATCGCCGATTTGTGGTAGCCGAAGTAGAGACGGAAAAGAGGTCCGTATGCGCAAGTCCAATGGTCTGAAGCGTTGCCTTGTGCTGGCCATCGGCAGGTGCCTACGGCTCGGGGTTAAACGATTTCGCTTTTGCCAATTTTAAGCACGCCAACAACGCGTTTGCAGCTTCCTCCCCCTTGTTTCCAGCGTTTCCACCACTCCGCTGAATTGCTTGTTCCAACGAATTGACGGTAAGTAACCCTAAGCCAATTGGTTTATTGTGCTCCAAGGAAAGTTGCATTAGTCCCAGACTGACGGCACGGTTGAGATGCTGGTCATGCGTTGTTTCACCCTTGATAACAGCGCCCAACGCGATCACGCCGCGGCACGCTGGCTGTTGGATTGCAAGCTGAGTCGCATAAGTCAATTCCCAAGCCCCAGGAACGCGGATTACGTGAATATCCTCATCCTTGATTGAGTTTGCAAGTAACGTTTGGACGGCGGCTTTACACAACTTGCCTGTAATGTTCTGGTTGTATTCGGATACGACCACGGCGATGACATTAGCATCCTTTGGATTTGGCTCAGCGGATGGGCTAGGTAAAACTTCTCGAGGCATATTAATAGTTTTCAGTTTTCAGGTCGTATTGTTGCTTGCGCGCATGAGTTTCGTTTAACAGTTAGCCAAAGGCGTACAGGCAAGGGAACTGAGTACGCCTTCGGCTGACTGTTAAACGACTAAATCAACAAACCCACAATCGGTTCGAAGGATTACCGTGGAGACCACTGTGCCACAATGCCTCACGATTACCGAATCCCCATGAGGAATTCTGCGTTCGATTTCGTCTTGGTCAATTTTTGCACGAGTGACTCCATCGCATCTGGAGGATTGACATCTGCAAGCGATTTTCGCAAGTTTGAAATCCTCTGATATTCGTTGGGGTCTAGCAGCGCTTCTTCTCGGCGCGTGCCCGATTGATTGATATTGATAGCGGGCCAAATACGCCGATCGACCATGGCTCGATCCAGTACGATCTCAAGATTGCCAGTGCCTTTAAACTCTTCAAATATAACGTCGTCCATCTTGCTACCAGTACCGATTAAAGCCGTTGCAATGATCGTTAACGAACCCCCTTCTTCCACTTTTCGCGCAGCCCCAAAAAAGGATTTGGGTTTTTGCATGGCATTGGCGTCGAGTCCTCCTGTAAGTAATTTACCTGACTGTAGGCACTCGCCATTCCAAGCGCGTGCAAGCCGCGTAATGGAATCCAAAAAGACGACGACATCCACGCCATCCTCTACCAATCGTTTGGCCTTTTCAAGCACCATCTGGCTCACTTGTATATGCCTTGATGCAGGCTCATCAAAGGTACTGCTGATGACTTCACATTTCGGGCCACGCACCTCGCGCATCATGTCCGTGACTTCCTCCGGTCGCTCATCTATCAGTAGCATGATTACGTACGCAGCAGGATAGTTTTGCAGAACCGCCTTGGCCATTTTTTGTAGCAAGATCGTTTTCCCTGACCGAGGTGGCGAAACGATCAGCCCTCGTTGGCCGAAACCTAGAGGCGCGACCAGATCGATAACGCGGGTTTCAACCACATCGGCAGTCGTTTCCAAAACGATACGAACAATGGGATGCAGGGGAGTCAACGCATCAAATGGCTTTCGCGATCGCACAATGTTTGGGTTGCGGTGATTGATCGCCTCAACGCGGAGCAGAGCGAAATAGCGTTCGTTTTCTTTTGGGGGACGAACTTGACCAGATATAGTCATTCCAGTGGTCAAACCAAATCGGCGAATCTGAGAGGGCGAAATATAGATATCATCTGGACAGGATACATAGTGGTGGCTCGAGGATCTAAGAAACCCAAATCCATCGGCCAGAATCTCCAGGGTCCCTTCTCCATAAAGTATTCCTGAGGACAGCATCCTCGCCTTGAGAACTTGAAAGACTAACTCCTGCCGATCCATTTTTTCTGCGTTTGCAATGCATTCAATATTCGCAATTGCCAATAGCTCAGCTAACGGCATTTGTTGCAATGTCGCAAAGTCCAACGACTCCCTATGCACAATTGGAAGCGGTGTTGAACCTGACTTGCGATGTTCTTTAAACAGTTCCTCGGAAAGGGAGAGATTTTCTTCCCGTTTTGTTTGAGGTCTTGCGCGCAACTCGCCCTTCGGGCTAGCTGCATCATCATCTTGACCGTTCATAGTGGTAGGGCGTCGAAAAGCATCGATTCGATCTTTGCACAGCTCTGCTTACAAACCAGTGATCGGCACCAATTTGAAGTTCGCCGGCAAGGACTAATCGAAGTGAGGAGGGAAGGCAGGGAAGAGTTATGCCCTTCAGTATAGCTGCGCCAACCAGCCAACCGCAACTGGCAGAATTTATAAAGGATTAGATACTGCTGCGTTGCAATAGCGACGAACATGGGCTGGGCCAGGCATCGCAAAACAATAAACCTCCCAATTATGGCGGTGCCCGTCGTGCTGCAATCATTCGAATGGCATGCGGCAAGGCCTCGCATTCCAACTCAAACACGCGTCGTTGTAGGGACTCGGCTGTATCCGTCTCAAATACCTCGCAAGTACTTTGCAAGATGATGGGACCATGATCGTATTCGTTATCGACGAAATGGACTGTACATCCGGTGACCTTCACTCCGAAATCGAGTGCTGCTTGATGGACCTTCAGCCCATACATTCCTCGGCCTGAAAAAGATGGGATCAAAGACGGGTGGATGTTGATGACCTTTTTCTCGAAGTCCGCTGGAATCAAGACATGTTGCAGATATCCTCCCATTACGACGAGCTCCGCTCCGACGTCGCGAACGAGACCGAAAATGCTTTCAGAATGCTCTTGTGCAGACTGCGCTTTTATCTTTGAGATCACGACAGTAGGAATCATTGCGGTCTCCGCAAAATGAAGACCGCCAGCCTGACTTTTCGAACTGACTACCAAACGAAAATCCACGGGGAGCATCCCACGGTCTCGCAGTTCAATAAGATTCCGAAGCGTCGTACCACCCCCGGAAATCAATACGGCTATCGGTAGTTGTCCGTGCATGGATGAGACTACTTCACTACTCTGTTTTTCCAGAGAACGCGTGACCTGCGATTGGCATTTCCACGGAGTATAGTCCAGTCCGACAGGTTGCGAACAAGGTCTTCATATCTCGACCGCCGAAAGAACAATTAGCCGGTTGCTCCGGAAACGAAATGATGCCAAGGAGCTTACCTTGCGATGAAACAACCTGAACGCCCAGGTCTGTCGTTAGGTAAAGATTCCCTTGTACATCAATCGACAAGCCGTCGCCGCCAGAATTTTCTTTGTCCGCAGGCTGTTTGATTTCGTACAGCACTCGCTTGTTCGCAATCACGCCCGCCGACTTAATGGTATATGCGTGGACTTGTTTTTGCATGCTCGGCACAACATATAGGGTCAGTTCGTCGGGCGAAAGAATGATTCCGTTGGGTGCAGTGAGGTCGTCACCCAACCTTGTCACTTCACCCTTGTTGGATCGATAGTAGAATGCCTCTTTGCCTTGCGGCCATGGGTCCGGAGCTCTATATCGCGGATCCGTAAAGTAGATGCCACCCGATTTGTCGATAACCAAATCGTTGCACGCGTTAAAACGATTGCCTTGGTATTTCGACGACAAAGACTTGACTAGTTTCGACGCTGTATCAATCGCAACGAGCTCGCCGTCCATGCGACAAGCGATTAACTTGCTATTTCCGTCAAACATCAGACCATTGCAATGACCACATGCCTCCATGAAGGTTTCCAAATTACCCTTGAGATCGGTTCGCATGATGCGATCGTTAAGGATATCGGTGAAGTACAAATGCTTTCCATCAAACGCAGGCCCTTCGGTGAATTGAAAACCACCGTGGACTTTCGATACTTTGCCAGCCCCAGGAAAATCCTGCGACGTGGCAGCACTGACCATTGCCGTACAAAGAACAAGTAGCGAAAGGGGGTCGCACAGCAAAGTAACAAATCTACGCATGGCTTGAAGCTCCAAAAAACTTGAGCCGCGGGCGCTAGACGCGTATGAAATCGAAACGATTTGAAATACGCGGCTAGCGCCCGCGGCACAGAAACAAAAACGCGGTTATCGCCGGCGGTTCAGAAACACCGTTCGGCAGTGTGCCGAACTAGTCATTACTTGATCTTGCTTGCATTGCCCGCTTGTCCGAACGAAATCATGCGGTCCATGCATACTTGCTTCATTGCGGTTCGAGCTGGTTTGAGGTAATCGCGTGGATCAAATTTGTCTGGACTTTCGGCCAGCACTTTCCGAATGGCACCGGTGATAGCCATGCGGCAGTCGGTGTCTACATTGATCTTACGCACGCCACTCTTAATGCCGCGTTGAATTTCTTCGACGGGTACACCCCAAGTTTGTTTCATCTTGCCGCCAAATTTATTGATGATGTCTTGCAGTTCTTGAGGGACGCTGCTGCTGCCATGCATCACCAAGTGGGTGTTTGGAAGGAGCTTGTGAATTGCCTCGATCCTGGACATGGCCAAGACCTCGCCATCGGGCTTGCGAGTAAATTTGTAGGCGCCGTGGCTAGTACCGATTGCGACAGCTAAGGCATCCACTTTGGTTTCGGCAACGAATCGCGAGGCTTCGTCAGGATCGGTAAGCAATTGGTCATGGCTCAATACCCCCTCGGCACCATGTCCGTCCTCAGCTTCGCCACCTCCCGTTTCAAGGGAGCCCAAGCAACCGAGTTCGCCCTCGACGGAAACATTGCGTGCATGCGCCAGTTTTACGACTTCTTTAGTGACCGCTACGTTGTAGTCGTAGGCGGCAGGAGTCTTGCCGTCTTCCTTGAGCGAACCATCCATCATAACGGAGGTGAATCCGTTTTCGATGGCGGAGAGGCAAGTCGCAGGGGAGTTGCCGTGATCCTGATGCATCACGATCGGAATGTTGGGATAGAGCTCGACTGCTGCTAGCATCAAGTGTCGGAGGTATGCATCCTGAGAATAGGTTCGGGCGCCGCGCGACGCTTGAATGATGACGGGAGAATTCGTCTCGTGAGCCGCTTCCATGATCGACTGGATTTGTTCCATATTGTTGACGTTGAATGCAGCCACACCATAACCGTTTTCGGCAGCGTGATCGAGTACTTTGCGAAGTGGAACCAAAGCCATTTGTAAACTCGTCGAAAAGGAAATCGAAAAAGGTAATTGAAAATATCGAAAGAGAGATACTGTTTTCTCTATCAGTAACGCGTAGGATTATGAGGCCGATTGCCATCGCGGACAATCCGTAATCATCCGACTTACAATGCAAATGGACATGGAGCAAGACTTCTCCAAACCGATTCGAAGCGTCGCAAAGCTGCAGCCACTGGACAATTACCTAAGTGGCAGTTGGGATGCGCTCGGAGCTGGCGCGCCTGTTTTAGTGGCTCTTTCGCAACTTTGTAGCAACGCTATGGTCGGTTTGGACGCCGCAAACGCATTGGCCGCCGGTGAACTCTCTCCCGAGTCCAAGGCGATTTTGGTGGCTGCTCGCAATCGAGGTGTTATCGAGATCAAAGCGGTCAATGCAGCTTTCGAAGCTCCTTCGCGAATGTTAGCTGTGTATATCGAATTAGACGAAACCCAGACGATCGCATTTCGCGACCCAAACGAGCCCGAGGTGACCGTTCGATTTCTCGAGGGCTTTCGCGTGCTTTGCGAAAATGGTCTTGTCATGCACCATATCCATCGCGATTTTTCACTGACCAGCAAAGGCTTTGAGTTAGCCAGAACTATTAGCAAGCAAGAGGTGCAACCGTGGCTCGACAAGGGCACCGAGTTTGGGCTGCACGACTAGTAGGTTGTTGCATCTTGATCGTCGCCATTGTTGCAGTTACTTTAAGTGTGCTCTGGCAGAAAATTGCTAACGAATCGGGCTTAGCAGCGATTGATCCCATGGGACTTGGGTTGCCATCTACGGTTGAGGCTGTGCCTTCACACGCACTAGATCCTTTGCTGGATTTCGCAAGAAAAGCGTTGCGAAACCATGTTGAAAATCATCATGATTACACGGCAACTTTGATCAAGCGAGAACGCGTTGATGGCAAATTGGTGCCAGAGACCAAGATGGCCTTGAAGCTAAAGTATGGGCGTACAACTGGAGTAGAATCATCCCATAGACCTGTGTCCGTCTACCTCAAGTCGATAGAACCCAAAGCCCAGGCGGGACGGGAAGTCATTTGGGTGCAAGGTCGCAATGACAACAAACTAACGGCCCATGAAGCCGGTCTGCTCGGCCTGCTCACCGTGAATTTGCAGCCCGAAAGCCGACTGGCCATGAGGGGTAACCGTTACCCAATCACGGAGATCGGTATCGAGAAACTTCTTGGCAAGCTCATCGAAAAAGGGGAACGAGATCGCCAGCTTGGCCCGGCTACCATTCGAACGACAGAAAATGTCGTAGTCGGAGATAGATCATGCCGTCTGATGGAGGTTATTCACGAGTCTCCTACCGCCTTAGGGGAAGAAAAAACCGTGGAATTCGAGTTTTTTTTAGCTCAAATCTACATTGATGATGAACGTCTGCTACCGCTAAAATACGCGAGTTACAGTTGGCCAAAAACCCCTGAAGGCCCGCCCGAACTGATGGAGGAATATACTTATCTTGACTTATCCCTCAATGTTGGCTTGAAAGCGATCGACTTCGATCCCAGAAATCCGGCCTATGGTTTTTAAATGGAGAGCAACGGCGGTTTTCATCGCCGCCTAAGTTCTGTCGGCAATTGATTTAACGCTGTAAAGCATTTTCGGCAACGAAAATGTCGGGTTCTGGGGAGCTTGCCTCCCCTTCAACCAAGGTTTGGTGTACTACGAGGCTACATCCAATTGCACTAGCCAAAACGCTGTAAGAGGCTGACAATTCTGGACTTAGGCGGGCCGTAGGATTTTCGTTACCGTAGCGTGGACCCCTGGCCCAAGATCAACACGGCCCAGGGGGCCATGCTACCGGGACGAACTTGCTGAGGGTCTTGGTTCAACTCCCACAAATTTTATACGAGCGGCTTGTTAGTGGACAGAAAACTATTTGCGTGGCTACTGATCTGCATTTCGATGTTCCTGCTATTCAATAGCATGCAGCGGCAACGCGATACCGCTCGGATCGAACAAGACAAACAGAACAAGCTCCTCGAAGAAGCCAAAGAGAAAAAAAAGGGTTTGGCAAAAGAGGCCGCACAACGTATGGCCACCGAAGATCCTGATTTCGTTTTGCCGCCACAACCACCTCGCGAACTGTTTACTTTGGGCAGCATGGACCCGAAGGACAATTACCAGCTGCTGGTCACGCTTGACAACCAAGGGGCCGCCATCAAGCGTATTGAGCTGATAGCCCAGAAACGGCCTGGCCATTTTGATTATCGATCGCTTCATTCGAAAGAACGCGAAGGCTACCTCGGTTACTTGGCGCTTGTCGAATCCACTTCCTCGCTCGATGTCCAATCCGTTCCGAAGGGATCCGCTGCTTCGATCGCCAAGTGCAAGGAAGATGCAAATTTAGTCGGTCTCCAACCAGGAGACAAAATCATTGGCTGGGATGGATTGACCGGCTTTCCATCGATCTACAAATGGGATAAACGTCTTAGCAATCAATCGGCTGGGAAGATCATCGAGCTTAAGGTATCGCGAGCTGCCCCGAGCGACCGCGAGCCGTCTCAAGGCGAAGTAACATCCGATCCGCAAGCCAAAGAAATTCCGAAAATGGGCGGGGCACCGCTCGGCACCGAATTGACGTTCGATTGCGTGCTCACTGAAAAGCCGCTCGATGTGTTGCGAGCAGAAGACGATTTCAAGGACGAGCAAGTCAAAGGCAACGACCCGTTGTCGTCCTGCGCGACGACTTTAGCTGCCATCGATCAAATTTCGATCGAAGAGGGGGAGCGAGCGATCTCGGGTTTGGAGAGTACCCTCAAGGGACAATGGAATGCAAAGCGACTAGAAATGGCCGAGGGAATGGGAATTGAGTTTTCGATTCCATTGCGTTCCTATTTGAAGCTTGCTGCAAGCAAAGCCAACTTGGAACTGGTCAAGCAATATCGGTTGCTGCCATCAAAACCAGTAAAGGGTCAAAACGACTCAACGACCCGACAAAATCACCTTGAACTCACAATCATCGTTCGGAATCTGGATGATGAAACTCATACTGTTGCCATTCGTCAAGAAGGCCTGAACGGCATATCTCTCGAGGGATGGTGGTACCCTACGAAGATATCTCCGTTCTTTTTTAGTGCAGCGGGTGCGCGCGATGTGATTGTCAGCGATGGCTTTGCAGCCCATTCGCTTTTTACAACGCGAAGCATTGTTTCCAATGCGACGAGTTTTACGGCGGACCCCGAACTGTTGTTGTTTGGCCCAGCCCATACTTTAGCGAAACGCAGCCTCAACTACATCGGTCTGGACACGCAAACGTTCACAGCAGCGATTTTGCCAAGTCCCAGCGAACCGTCGTCCTTGCAAAACTTGAAGCGTGGAAAAGCGACGGTTCTTAATTCTGACTATGCCGATTTGAACAAACTCCCCTCATCAAAACAACAAGCAGCCAACATTGGTTTTTGGTTCGAATCGGAATCCACCAAGATTGCGCCCAAGGGAGAGTGGAAACAGTCATACCAAATCTTCGCTGGCCCCAAGGATCCTGAATTGCTGGCTGCTTACAAGTTGGATGAATCGATTGAATACGGATGGCATATATTTGGTTTCTTTGCGAAGCGCCTCGGCTATTTACTCCACCTGTTCTTTTGGCTGACGAGTAATTTTGGAATCGCGATCATCATGCTGACGGTCTTGGTCCGTTCGTGCATGTTCCCTGTTAGTCGCATGATGGCACTCAATGCACAAAAGATGCAATCCGTTCAACCTCAATTGGCTAAGTTGAAGGAAGCACTCAAGGAAGACCCACGCAAGATGATGGCCGCGCAGCAGATGCTGATGAAAAAGGCCGGGATCAATCAGTTTGCGGGCTGCTTACCCGCCTTGATTCAATTACCGATCGTCATTGGGCTTTACCGCTGTGTATCGGTCGACGTTGGACTCCGTCAGCAGCCGCTCTTCTCCGGGTGGGACTGGTGTTCGAATCTGTCGGGGCCCGACATGTTCATGGATTGGCATTCCTGGATGCCAGAACTCATCGCAGGCCGTGGGTCTGGTTGGTTTGGTCCATACCTCAATATTTTGCCAATCGTGACGATCACGCTGTTTATCATTCAGCAAAAGGTCCTAATGCCAAAGGCAACGGACGAGCAGACGCGTGTTGCTCAGCAAATGATGATGGTGATGACGATCATGATGGGGGTGCTGTTCTTCAAGGTGCCTGCCGGGCTTTGCATCTACTTCATCACTTCCTCCAGTTGGTCTTTGATAGAACGCTTTCTGATCAAGCGATTTACACCGAAGTCGAGTATGGTCAATTTGCCGGAAAACGCCGTAAATGAAATCATTGCCACCTTGGCCAAAGCTGGCACCCCTCAACAGCGAGTTGCGACCTCGCCGTCTACTGGTGATAAGCCAAAGATGAAGGCAACAAAACCACCGGAGACGCTAGCGGATGTTTTCCCTTGGTTTGCCAAGAAACCGGCGAGCAGTCCACCCAGTGGCGACAATCCTAAGCGCCCAGCCGCCCCGCCCGAGCGCGGCAACAAGAAAAAGAAACGCTAAAGTGTGGCACGGCAAAGTGTGGCACGGCGGTCCCCGCCGTGATTTGACATCGTGCAGAAATTAAATAGGTTAGGCTTCCAGCCGCTTCCAGCCTGTCGATTTCGTTGCGACAGGCTGGAAGCCGCTGGAAGCGTAGCTGTCCAATTTACAGAAACTGGTGCTGAAATCAGCGAGGAAACATGCTGATTTCGAGGCTATTGAACGTACAAGGCCTCACTCCAGACGAGACTTCGGTTCTAGGCAAACTCTTCCCAAACAAAGGCAAGCCACTTCCGGCTCAATTGGATGCTTCCTTTCGTGTGGCACGCCCAAAGCGCAGCGTGGGCGTGGGCCGGAAGTACTAGCGATTCCCACGCCCTTCGTACCTCAGAGCGTGCCACACACAGACAAAAGTCCTTTGCTCCCAGCTTTTTTCAATCGCACAGGTCGAAATTATTTATCCCATTTCCTTATGTTCCTGTCGTAAAATCTTCCTGTCGCGCCCCACGACGCCGCCACGCTCTTCAAACTATCCCGAGTTCCTCCTCACATGTTCAGTATTCAAACTTAAACGCTGTGCAATGGACAGCTACCTGGAAGCCTATCCCACTGAGCCACATTAGCCCGCTTTACTTTTCGTACTTCTTTCGGATAACTTCAACAAGTTTCAACAACTCGTTTCTGGCACTAATAAATTCTTTCGAATCCTTGTCAAAAACATCGATCTTAGCCGTAACATCTATGAAGCTTGGATCTTTCCATGGATTCTCGCAAGTAGTGTAGTGGACGACGCTCGGCACGTAGGTCTCGCCCAACTTCTTCCACTTCGTTTCCGTTTTGTCGGTCACCATTCCTCGCCTTAGGTCTGGCATCGATTTTGTCGGATCAACTACTTTGTCAAACCACACGCTCTCGTGCTTGATGGGTAATCCTTGTCGAAATGTTGCCACTCCAACCAAATATCCACGAGGAACGTACCAACATGCCTCGCACGTTTCTTTATCAAGCCATTTCGCTGAGAAGAAAACGTGGTTCCCTCCAAAATTTTCCTCCGCCTGAGTTTTCTTGTCAGTACCTTTAAATCTGCTACAGTAAACTAGTGGCCAATCGAAAAGGTTAACGCACTTTGGCAAATTCGGAAAATGACTGACTTTATAATACCGATCGATTAGGACCGGATCTGCAGTCCTCTTCCCAATCGAATCGGATAATGAATACCTTTTGCCATCGTACGAGAGTTCTTCCCACGCAGAATTTCCAAAAAAAAGTGGGACTCTGTCGTTAGTTCGATCGTCCGCAATTGTCTTGGATCCAACCTTGCATCCCTTGATGGCACCCTCCTCGCACACAAGCTTATGCATACTGCCATTAGCGTTGTAAAGTGCGGGAGCGTCTGGAGACGTTTCGGCCTCGAACGAAACAGTCATTAAATACTGGGGCAGTCCAAATTCTACCTCGAGCATGTAACTCGCAGCATCGTCTTTTGCCTTACTGAGCGCTCCTTCATCTGCACGAGCAACTTGCAAGACCGACTCCACAAGGAAAATTCCACAAAACAAAATCGACCGTGATTTTTTCATAGTGTCACTATGGATGGCTTTCATGGGTTTTCGATATCGCCAACGCAGGTTACTAAATTGTTTTGTGCATTTAGGCAGATTTCCATTTGTGGAAGCACGACTATCGGTATGAGTCTTTTATCGCACCACCATACACCTGTGCCTTCATTTTTTTGCATCCATCGCATGACTCCCGCCATTTACAAAGCCATGGATTCGAGTCCGGCTTAATTTTGAATCCTGCCTGCTGAAACGGTGCAGTTAACGGGATGACTCTGAGAATTCCCCACGTATCCTCAGTAATATTGCGAATATGGTCTGCTATTACCGTTGCTGCGCATTCACCTCCGATGCACTGAGCAATCTCGCAAAGTACCACATCGTCATTGTCTCCAGGCCACAGGGACCACCGAGCCCGAAACAAATGACTATCCATCAGGGAAACCTCGCAAGTCGGGCTTCGGTGCAGTACGCCCAACATGGGCGTGATCCTATGGGGTGCAAGTCCCCTGTACTTAGTTCCGGAAACTTTCACTAGGAGTCAGTATACCAAATGAAAATCCCATGAAAGCACCAGTACGAGGTGAAGGCAACTGCGGTTCGGGTGACCGACCGTGGGAAGGAAGCCTGGCTATTGAACGCACAAGGCCTCACACCAGACGAGACTTCGGTTCTAGGCAAACTCTTCCCAAACAAAGGCAAGCCACTTCCGGCTCAATTGGATGCTTCCTTTCGTGTGGCACGCCCAAAGCGCAGCGTGGGCGTGGGCCGGAAGAACTAGCGATTCCCACGCCCTTCGTACCTCAGAGCGTGCCACACACAGACAAAAGTCCTTTGCTCCCAGCTTTTTTCAATCGCACAGGTCGAAATTATTTATCCCATTTCCTTATGTTCCTGTCGTAAAATCTTCCTG
>JANLRK010000286.1:0-4296 GCA_031361585.1 Pirellula sp.
CAACGAATTGAGTCAGCGTCTGTTCGACCAGCCACCTCTCAGATCAAGCAACTCGGAATCGCAGCCACCACGGCCACCAATCTAGCAACCAGCCAACCGGCCAAATCGTAAACCTTGCTCAATTCCTGGCCGGAATCGACAGATTGCATAATCGGCTCGGTGGTTGATTGAGATGGAGAGAGCGTTTGTTGTGTCCGCTCTCCTGCCGATGGCGATCAGACTGGCTTCCTTGCCATCCCGCCAGTCAATCGCTGACGTCCATGCCAGCGTACTTCACTTCTTTACACTACTGACAGACTAGCGGCATAGAGGGCGTTTTGCGGCGGGCAATGTTCGCAACAGAAGCTGACATGCGGCGGCGACCGTCGTTATCTATTCGTTGGATGCATCACTGTCGCCGCCTGTTCAGCGCGATGGCACGCAATGAAGGCACTCAATTAAAGCGAATTGAGCTGCGTCAGCTGCGTCCCTTTTTGCTTTTCCGGCCCGTAACATCTAATGCGAATTCCTGGGTTCTAGGACCGATCCATCCATCAAAACAAATATAGACAGCTGTGGACTGTGGGTTTCCGTTGTGCCTACTTCTGGCTGTTGATCGAAGCGGACAACCCAACACCACTTTGCCTTCTTGAGATCTAAAGGAGTAAGATTCGCGGAAACGAAAGACCACTCTCGTTTCGGAATGCTGGGAAACTTGGTTTTTATGAAGCTATTGGCTTTTAACACGGCATATCGAGCACTAACCGGAGGATTAGCCTCGTTGGACTCCCACTTTGGTTGCCGTGAAGTAAGCGATTCATCAATCTCGACGTCTACACGACTTTCTTCGCCTAATGAATTCCAGTAGTAATACGTTTCGCTATGTCCATCCCCGATATCCCTTGATGGACCGCTGTAATGGGGTACTACGAAAAACCGTTGAATCAAGAGGATTCCTATCGCAACGATAAAAACCCCAAAAAGCAACGCCATGATGGAGAATCTAAGTGCGTAATTATTCCATTTCATCTCACACCAAATTGCGCTCAAAAACTCGAACTCAGAAAATCAGACTAGTCCGGTTTATAACTCGCGTTCACCCAACGGTTCTTCTGGCAGCAACTCCAGTCAACGTGAAGAAATCGACTCGCCAAAGGACCGCCATTCTCATTTTCTTTAGGTGCTTCAGCAATCGGACTCTTTTGGATCCAGAATCCTGGAGGAGAGTCACCACCAACAGATGGCAAAGAACCTGGCGTTGTCGGGCACGAAGTTCCATAAAACTTGTTCGGCACTCCTTTCCCTCCTCCTGGGTGCCATCCGTCGAGGTTTACATCTTCCTTGCAATAGTATCGGACGGTCCCATTCTGATTTGCGTATCCGCAAGTATCGTCCTTTGCAACTGCTGCGGCCCTGTCAGTATATCCAGCTAAATCCTGAACATCACCATTTTTGGTAACCTCCCAAGCCTCGAAGTAAGAAAAACTTTCTCCGGCAGGAAACTCATCGTCCAAGAAGCCCTCATTGAGATACCAGTCGTTGAAATTTGTGTATGGTTTGTCTGGGCACCTGCATTCCTTGCACTTTGCACTAAGACACCATTGCTCTACAAATTGGACGAGGTAACCCTCATAGCCGTTATTGCATGGTCCTTTTTTGTCTCCTCTTGTAATAAGACTGAACGCCCACTGGACAAATTGGGTACTTCCGCATTTTCTGGGCAATTCCGCATGCTTCTTTGTGATTCTTACGGCGGTATTGCCACTCGGATCGATCAAAAGCATTGGATTTGATCCAACGTACGCAGCTAAGTTGTGACCGTCCGCATACTCTATCGGGTCTCTGGTGAAAGACTCCAATCCATCGCAATCATCGTAAATCGTTAGCCATATCTCGACACGGCCAAACGACTTAGAGTGGGGCGCTTCGGTGCAACTGTCTGTTTTTGCCTCGCGTGCGCGCGAGTGCAGTTTTGGGAATGCGTTGAGGACATCCCAAGTGCCTGTTGTGTTGGTAATTGGGGCGAATGCAACCATAGATGTACATTGTACGACGGCCGGAGAACGCACCGCTACGGCGCAGGCAACGGAATGCCAAAGAATTCTTCGCTTTTAGGTGCCTTCGCTAGGAACCTGGTCAAAGCCAAGCCAATGCTTGATCGACGCTTCCACTTCAGAGAGTTGATCCGCTGTCAGTTTACCCAACTTGCGAACGAGCTTTACAGTCGGGACCGTAATGATGTTTTGAGTGTCGAAGGCCCCTTCCTTCAAGAACGGGGTCCGAATGACGATTTCGAACCGAGATTGGCGAGTGCTCGTTGTATGGGGAACCAGTGTCGTTAACACACGATCATTCTCGTCATCGCTTGGAATGCTCAACACCAAGCACGGGCGAATCTTGGCTACCATGCCGAGATCCACGATCCAAACTTCACCCCTTGCTACCTTCGTCGCCATGCAACTCCTCGCCTTCGAGCGATAAAAAAACGTCCTCGGCTATCGCGACGAGTTGATCGTCGTTCAACGGGGATGCTGGAAGCTCACCACTGCTGCGAAGCAGCGCAAGCAATACTTCATGCTGTTCACTCGCCGAAAGTGATGAGAACGTGTTGAGTAGTTGGGTTGCTATTTCCGACATGATTTGCCTCTGGGTTCCAGTCTAGTCTTCTAGCCCCACTTGTGGAAGTATGTACGTCGCGCGAACATCCAACCCAAAGAACTTTTTCTTTTAGGTGCCGAGAGTCTGAGAAGTGCTTGGCCGCAGCCAAGCACCTTAAGAAGCTTCTTAAAGAGAAAGAACGCGCGCGAGCTACTTTGAGTCAGAATCGGAAGGGGTTTCCTTCGCGGGGTCGGTTTGCGGCGTTTCTGGCTCCGACACCGTTGGCGGTAAATCCGCTGGATGCGTTAGCTTATGGATTTGTTGCAGTTTGCGAATCGAGACTTGCGTGTAGATTTGAGTGGTTCGCAAGTCCGCATGGCCAAGCATCGCTTGAATGTATCGAATGTCTGCGCCGTTCTCGAGCATCAGCGTTGCCATCGTGTGGCGGAACATGTGGCAGGAACCCTTCTTGCCGATCTCAGCGGACTCGACATAGCGCCGAACGAATTCGGTTAATGAATCGGGCTCGAGTTGTTGGCCAAACGTTGACAAGAAGAGCGTTTGTTCGTTTGGGTCAACGACTAACTTGGGCCGTCCTGTCGAGCGGTTGCGTTGCTTTGCGACGGCCTTTGCGTGCCATGATTTTGTTTCCTTTGAATGTGTTGGTTTCGATCTTTCAGTGAGTGCCAATGCGAACGGCTTTGAATCGCTTGCGCGACCCAAAGCCGTTTAGGTTTTTGCTGGTGACGTTGATCTTCGATCTACGTCTATGTCGAACTACGTTTACGATTCACTCGTTTTGACGTTGTTTCCTGTTGTGCGTTTTCATGTTTTTGAGTCCATATCGTCTTGACCCTTGTTTTCATTGGGTAGAGTTGGCTTTTCTTCGTTTGACATTGGCCCGATGTTGGGGCGATGTCCCCCCGATGAACTATCGTTCGGACCCGATATTGAACTGTTTGGGGCCGATGATGGTTCATTTAGGGCCGATGATGGTATCGTAGGCGGTAGCGTTGGCGGGCCTTTCTTGCTCGGGTCAATGAGCCCAGGTAGCGTTGGCTGGCACGAATGACGATCTTTCGATGATGCGACTGCATCCCTTCAAGCGTTTCTTCCTTGCGTTGCTGTTGTAAGATGGCTGCGGTTTGTTCCCGATCCTCGTTGACCGTTAACACGGTGCAACGGTTCATAAGCTCCGGATCAACATCGATGGCCGTTGTCGTTAGGAACAACATCACGGGGCCTTCGACATGGTATTCCTGCGTTTCCATGCGACCGGTGCCAGGATCTTTGCCGGTTGATGCGATGGTTAGTTTCCCGTCGCTTTGCAAGAGTTTCAACGCATAGGCCGCTTGGCGAATCCCTTCTTCTTCGCTGATGGCGAGGATCTTGTTTTTGAGGTTCATTCCGCCCATGTAGAACAGGCTTTGACCAGTCATGGCCGAATAGCTGATTTGCTCTTCCGGTGGCATGAAGTCTAGAACCGCTTCCATCAAGCTGGATTTTCCCGCTGCGGAAGATGATTGAACCATCATCGCTAGCGGCTTATCTAGTTTCCGGCTTGTGGCCGCGATGTATCCGAACAGCTTGTTGGTTTGTTCGCCAATCACGCCGCATGCGTCGAAGTCTGCCAAGATGCGCTCGATGAACCGATCCGATTTGAGTACCTCGAGCGCTTTGGCTTTATCCGCTTCGCTGACCTCGATCTTTTTGGATTCG
>JANLRK010000303.1:0-5768 GCA_031361585.1 Pirellula sp.
ATTCGGATTCGCAACTTCGACTTGGTACCAACAAAATGTTTTGCTTCCATTTTTCGAATCAAACCTCAGAGGGAAATTGAACCCGGAGCCAGCCGAAGCGACCGTCTTTGAGACGGGCGCGAACCGATGGCGGCAATTCGAGCAATGGCCCCCAAAAGAAGCGAAAAAGACAAATTGGTACTTTGCCGATAACGGGCATATCGATCCGGTCGGTCCGACCGTTTCAGAGGCTTCGGATAGTTTCATTAGCGATCCGAGCAAGCCCGTTCCTTACACGACGGAAATCACGACGGCCTGGGCCAAGGATTACGTCACTGAGGATCAACGCTTTGCATCGTGGAGACCGGATGTACTGGTCTACCAAAGCGACGTCCTAAAAGACTCACTTACCATTGCTGGGCCAATCCAAGCAAGCTTGTGGGTAACAACGACTCAAGGCGATGCGGACTGGATAGTCAAGGTGATCGATGTGGGGCCAGTTCCCACCCTCGACAACAATCGCAATCGAACCGTGAGCAAAGAGGCAGTTAGCAGTGGACGACATGAATTGATCCGGGCTGCAGTCATTCGAGGTAGGTTTCGCGAGAGTTTTGCAAATCCCAAACCCTTTGAACCCGGCAAACCTGCATTGGTAGAATTGGAAATTAGCGACATTCTGCATAACTTCCAACCGGGGCATCGCCTAATGGTGCATGTGCAGAGTACATGGTTCCCGTTCATCGACCGCAATCCGCAGCGATATGTTCCAAATATCTTTGAAGCCAAAGAAGAGGACTTCGTGAAAGCCACGCATAGCATACTGCGCAGCAGCAAGTTTCCGAGCCATCTGAAGTTGCCAACCTTGCCCAAGTGAACGCAACACAAGTCAGCAATTAAAACTTCGCATTCACCCTAATACACATCTTCAACACCAACACTTTCCACATAAATATTACAGACATGAAATATAGATACCTCGGCAATTCCGGTCTTTTGGTTTCGCGAATCTGTCTCGGAACCATGACGTTCGGCATGAAAGACTGGGGCTGCGATTACGAAACGTCGGCATCGATTACCAACGCTTTCATTTCTGCAGGTGGCAACTTCATCGATACCGCCGATATGTATAGCACTGGTGTCTCCGAGGAATTTCTGGGAAAGGCGATCGCTTCGCAGCGACGCGATGATTTGGTTATTGCAACGAAGTGTTGGTTTCGCATGGGCAAGACACCGAACAACAAAGGGCTATCCCGAAAACACATTTTGGAAGCTGCCAATGCGAGCCTGAAACGACTCGGCACTGATTATATCGATCTGTATCAGATGCACGGTCCCGATCCTCATACTCCGATTGAGGAAACCATGAGAGCCATGGACGATCTCGTCCGTGCGGGCAAAGTTCGCTACATCGGCTGCAGCAATTTTTATGGTTGGCAAATCGTCAAAGCGAATGCTGCCGCCGACGCTCGCGGACTTACTCGTTTGATTAGTGGCCAGCATATGTACAATCTACTTCGAAGGGATGTTGAGCGCGAGATTTTGCCTGCGTGTGAGGATCAGGGGCTAGGGCTCATGTGCTGGAGTCCCTTGGCAAGCGGACTGTTGACCGGCAAGTATGAATTCAAAGATGGCCCGGAAGAAGGGTCGCGTGTCGGCTTGAGGGCCGATATCGATATGCCTCGCTATTGGAATGAGAGCAGCTTTCGCGTGATCGATGAGGTGAAAACGATCGCAAAGGAGTTTGGCAAAACGCCATCGCAGGTAGCGCTCAGTTGGTTGCTTCATGATCAACGCGTTGCTTGCGTGATCCTAGGCTCGAGGAGGATTGAGCAATTGTCCGAGGGAATGGAATCTGGAGATTGGGACCTGCCATCAGAGCAGTATCTGCGACTTTCGCGTGTTGTTCCGTTCGCTTCAGGTTATCCACAGGAATGGATTGAGATCACGAAGGGAAATACCGCGGGCCATGAAGTGCCCAATTCTTAGTAAGCCGTAGCTTGAGCCCCCTGGCCTGAGTTCATAGACTGGCCGTTGTGAGCCAAACGGCACAAGGGCCATCCAATTTTTTCTTTTGGCAGGGGCGGCACAGGGGCCATCCAATTTTTTCTTTTCGAAAAATTCGAAAAAACGGTTGTCCGGCGGTGACTTCAAAGGGCGACCGGCAGGAGATGGTTTACCGTAGCTTGGGCTACTGGCCCGAGTTTCGCACGGCCCAGGGGGCCATGCTACTGGTAGATTTCAGTCTGCCGCTCGCCTAATAACAGGTAGCACCCGGCAGGAGTCGAATTCAAAGCACGAAAGGCAAGGCAATCGACGGGCAGCAACTAAGACGTGTGTACGAGGAACATGGTGCTGCACTTGTGCTGTACGCACGCCAGTGGTGCGTACATCCAGACGACGCGCTACAGGATGCGCTAATTGACCTTGCACACCATACGCAGGATCTGCGAGATCCTGTTGCTTGGTTGTTCAAGACAGTCCGTTGTAAGGCACTAAACCAAGCGAGATCGGAGCAACGGCGATCGAAATACCAGCAAATTGCGGCAGAGCAAAGGAACCCTTGGTTTACAACCGATCCAAACAAAAACATTGAGACTGGCGAAGTCGAGGCAATGGTCGCCGAACTCCCAGCCTTGGAACGTGAGATTGTGATCGCTCGCATTTGGGGCGACTTGTCGTTTGAACAAATTGCGGAACTTGTCGAACGTTCACCGAGTTTCGTCTATCGGCGTTATCAGCATACTTTGAGTGAACTAGAAAAGAAATTCGAAGGCCAAGTTAAAAACCGAGTTAGAACCCATGACTGATTCATATGACCCATCAGATGAGTTGCATTTGGAAACGGAAATGCGATTAAAACAATACCGACCACGACCTTCGCAAGTGGACATCGAGGCTATTGCGAGCCTCGCAAACAGTGGAGAAGCTTTAGCGCGTTTCCCTGCAGCTAGCCAAGAGCGAGTTGGAAAGTACTCAACACCCCAATTTGTTGGAACCCTTGCGGCGTCATGGGTCTGCGGCGTTGTTGTGGGTGCCGCTTGCATTTACTTTTCGATGGCAAGTCAGAGGCGTTCAACTCAAGACTTAGAGTCAATTGCTTCCTTCAATAAAAGCAACAACGGCGAAAGTGAGTCGACCGCAGTGGCAGTCGGTGGAGATCCAATAGCAATGACCGATGACTTGCATTTTGATTTGAGCACGGAACCACTTCAAGTTGGAATGTCGCTTCGGTCCCGAAGTAGGCTTGTTCGTGCTAGCAACTCAATTACTAGTAGTCAGTGGCCGATTCGATCTACTGGCCGCAACCCAAATCTGGATAGGTCGGCTGCTAGCGAAACTTCTATGATTGGGTTGTTTGATTTCAATTTTTCACCACCATCGCCGATGACGAAGGCTGAATTGATGAAGGCGTTGCTGCAGGACTCGACTCGTAGTGTCCACTAAGTCTCGGGCAAACACGAAAAACGGCACAGTAATGTCGCAAATTGTAGAACGGCACTCCGTGCCGACAAAACGGCACGGAGTGCCGTTCTACACTGTTTCAGCGAGCACACTCCTTAATCCTAACGCCTTAAACCTAACACCTTCCTCATATAGGATCACTATTTATGAAACGACCATGCGTACTCAGATTGGGAATCCTCTTTGCCGTTGCGTCGAGTTTTCACTTTTGCAAGCTTGCACACGCGGACGAACCTATTCGCGATGGGATTTGGCTCAATCGAATAAGCGATGATTTGGGTTATCAAATCCGTACCGCTGAGTTGAGTCTTACCCCAAAGGCAGAGGCGAAGCCCGCGTTGAAACATAAATTCATTGCGGACGATTTTGAATTGCAAGACGGCAATGCAGCCATTTTCTATCTAAAGGCGATGGGGTTTTTGGAGCAAAACCGCGCTCGCGACCTTCTCTCGGAAACTCGGAAGAAGGCGTGGGAAACTGCACAGGAAAAGGGCGAAGATGTTTCTAACTACCCACCCTACTCTTGGCTGGACATGGCTCCCAAAGAACTCCCCGTCGAAGCAGTCAAACAGTATTTGTCTCTCTTGAGTTTCCAACCGCGGGATCTTGCCGAAGCTGCTCGCCGACGGTCGTTTTCGCTGGATCGCAATATTCGTCAGGTGGCAAGTCCGGCTAGCATTTTGATACCAGACATTCAAATCATGCGAGAATTGTCGAGGAATCAAAGTTTGAGGTGCCGTATCGCAATCGCCGAGGGACGAGTTGACGACGCCATCGCAATTCTCGGTCAACAGTATGCCATGGCCAAGCATTTGGGACACGATGAATTCCTAGTCTCCAGTCTTGTCGGTGCAGTCGCTGCCGGAATAGCTTATGAAGATGCGATATATCTATTGCAATTGCCATCAACCCCAAATTTGTATTGGGCTTTTTCTTCGCTCCCTAACCCGATCATTGACATGAAGTCAGCACTGGCATTTGAACGTCAGATGTTTTTCGAAGAAATCAAATTGCTTCGTGACGTAGACGAAACTCCTAGGAACGCAGGCTACTGGCAGGACTTCATCGAGCGCATCTTTCCGCAAGTTCAAAATCTTTACTTGATGGCCATGGCAAAAGATCAAGAGACCTCGCTAGAGTCGTTTATAATGACCATTGGCGCTGCCTATCCAGGCGCCAAACGATACTTGATCGAGGATGTCGGAATGGATCGCGACAAAGTCGCAAGCTACACTACGGCGCAAACATTCTTCTTGGCAGTGAAGCGGTTTTACGAACAGTCTCTCGATGAACATTTCAAATGGAATTCAATCCCGTTTGCTGAGGCAACTGCAAATAGTCAATATAGAAACTTGGATACACGGACACAGGCGGACTGCGACCGAATTGGTTGGGCTAGCCTTCCGACCTCAGCGTTCTTGCCTAATTTTAGAGCGGCAAAAAATGCGCAACAGAGGGCACAACAATCGATCGCAATGCTTCAGACGGTGGAGGCCATTCGCATGCATGGGGCAGCCAATGGTGACAAGCTACCTAGTTCGCTCGATAATCTAATCGTACCTGTTCCAGTCGATCCGTTTACCGGCAAGCCGCTGATGTATGAACTAAACGGTGACAAGGCAGTGCTTACAGGACATCGAATGAATGGCCTTCAAGATCGGCTTGTATTGCGTTTTGTTGGGAAATGAGTTCCCTTGAATTCGCAATCGCAACCGCCAGTTGCGACCAACCGTAGGTCACTCTTGCCGAGTGTGACCTTGCACTGTCTGTTCAGTCTCGAAATTCTTTACGGTTCCCAGGAATGAATATTATGAATTCACTAAATCTGCGAAGCAAACACCATTGCATCAGGGCAACCCTGTTTTTATTCATGGTTGTCGTTACCGCCAAGAATGATCTTGCGGACGACTATTCGATTGCCAAACAGTTCGTAAATGCAACCACTATCGTAGTCGCAAAAATCGACACAAAACGGTTGGCACTTCCTGAATCGCTCATAAGGAAATTTGCGGACGAATCAGTGCTGCAGCGCGGAGCCAAACCGGTCGTTCAGGTACTGCAGGAACTCATCATTGCGTTGAACGGCGAGAGTGTTTTCGTCGCCGTAGATGTTCCCTTCTCGTCAGCTCAAGCTCCAGTCCGACTATTCGTAAAGAATGTTCCAAGTCTGGACGCCAAAAGGCTCCTCGAACAACTTCAACGATTTCAGTTCACTAAACCTATGGTTCAAGGTGACTATCTTTGTCTTTCCTTGCTCCATTCAACGGAGTCATCGAGCAATGTAGTTATCGCCGACAACATCCTGCCTGCAACTCGACCTGATTTGA
>JANLRK010000388.1:0-3042 GCA_031361585.1 Pirellula sp.
TACTCTTCGAAGTCCTTTCAGAATCGACCGAATCCTACGACCGCGGCGGCAAGTTTCGCCGTTATCGAGAAATCGAGTCGCTCAAAGAGTATGTAATGATCTCGCCGGATCAAGCCAGCGTCGAATGCTATTTGCGGCAAATAGGCGACCGCTGGCTAATGCAGGAAACGCAATCGCCGGAGGAATCAGTGACGTTTGAGTCGATTCAAGTCACCGTGCTGTTAGCCGAACTTTACCGCAACATTCATTTTGAAGGTTCTTCCTAGTGCTTCAAAACAATTTAACTTTGGGATAGAGGTAAGGGTGGCACACCCAGATGCTCTACAATTTCGCACCGGTCGCACAAACCTGTGAAGATGTATAACACTGACAACAAACTGCGGGGTTATTCGTTTTGTTGATGTCATGTTTGGCAAATCACCTTTCGGGGCTAACAGAATGAGTTTAATAAGATCAACCAATCTGAAACGGCCGCCCGACTCGCTAGCTGCTAGCAAGGCTTAAATCAACTATCGCTAGTTTAGTTGCACCTTGCCAGATGTTCCGGCTGAAAAATTAGTCAAAGATGAGCTCAGTTTGCCCCTGATCATGTGGCAAGACGATTCCTGGCGCACAGTCACTCAGCATCCTTTCGTCGCCTGGATCACTGCAACGGCGATTTGGCTCGGAACCTCAGCATCTCGAACTTGGCAAGTACTCAGTCTATGCACGGTTGGCGACCTCAAATCTAGAGTTGAAGAAGTTGAGATCATTTCTGCAGCCCGACCTCAAATTCGCAAAGCCAGTCGAGTCACTGATAATAAATGAGAATATGCAGTTGAAATCGCACCGATCACCCTAACCGGTGCACGCTCGTTTAACGCCAATTGCGGCACCGGCGTGCCAAACCGGTGCGAGTTATGTCTTGTGCTGAAAATCTCCTCGGCCAATCAGACTTGCTCAGCCGCTGACATCGTGAGCACAACTGACTCAGGACGGTTCGTCCGGAGCGAGTTGGCCCTTTCGAGGAATTTCCCGTAATATGCCTGTCGAAACCTACCTCGATAAACAGTGACTCGGCGGAAGAACAGTCATGGAATACCTCCTGCATATGGCCGCTTTCAAAACACACAGCTTATATAAGAGCTTTCTGTCCAATACTGCGGCAGCACCCTCGAACTGCTAATTATGTCACACATCAATCACATACCGATCTTGCCTGCTGCGGTATGTTCTATCGCGCTGGTGATAGGGATGGCCGGACCGGCGACCTGCGCTGTTCAAACCGGGGCGCAATCCGTCTTTGAGGAGCATCGCGTCGAGTTCCACAACCACGATGTGAAGCTGGCCGGAAGTCTATTATTGCCAAAGAGCGAGAGACCGCTTCCAGCCGTTGTCTTTGTTCATGGTGCTGGCCCACAGACTCGCGAGCAATATCGCAAGCAGGGAGAATATTTCGCGAGCCAGGGCATTGCCGCATTGATCTACGACAAACGCGGAACGGGCGAATCCGGCGGAGCCTACGAGAGTCGTAAACCCTACGAAAATCTGGTTAACGACGCGCTTGCGGCCGTCGAACTTCTGAAACAACGCCGCGAGATCGAACCTTTGGAAATTGGCATGTGGGGACTCAGTCAAGGCGGGTCCATCAGCGCCGCAGCGGCATCTCGATCCAAAGACATTCAATTTGTTGTCGCCGTGGGGTCTGAGGTGGCTGACGGCATGCTGTTCTACTATCGTGACAACCTGTTCCGCAGATATGGTCTGTCGGCCACATTGCGTGACGTGGCTGAGAAAGTACAGCTCGGTGCAGATACTCTGTTCTTCAATTTGCGAGACGAATCCCTTCTCTCGACATTTGCCCCGAGAACCTATCCTCCGCCGGAAAAATACGTGCAACCCGCGTGGAGTCGGGTAAGCCAGCCGGTGTTGGTGATGTGGGGACAATTGGATCAGCACCAACCGGTCGGCGAGAGCATTCGGGGTCTGAAGTATTCTCTGGCTCAGGCGAATAATCAGAAATGGACCATGATTATCCTGCCTCAGGCAAATCACGATCTGAAAATTTCCGAAACGGGCGAGCTTCACCGCCCGTCGCCCGGCTATGCGCCCGGCGCCTTGAAAACGATGACGGACTGGGTACACGGAGTGATTGACGACCCAGCGAACATCCCCGCCATGAAACAAGTGGGTTCCGCCCAACCAACAGGCGTGCTTTCAAAACTCATACGCTACGAAAAACTGCGATGGTTTGGCAACGGAACCGTCCAGGTCGCACTCCTTCTTCTCTTCCTGTTCAGCTTTCTTGGCAACACGATTGCCGGTCTCTGGTGTGGTTTTTCCCGCCTGTTCCACCGTCAAGAAAGCGGGGCTTTGCCGAAATTCAACAAGGTTCGAAACTTCAAGCAAGCGACCTGTGCCCTTAATCTGTTCATCCTGACCGCGATGCAGGTCGTCGGGCTATTAGTGTTCGACCAGATTCACCCGAGTTGCCCTACAGTCCTGTTGTTCCTTCCGCTACTCGGAACTGTCTCTACGCTCGTGACCTTTTCCCTAATGGTTGTGCTTGCCAGGGCTCGCCGCGACCAAAACCGGACAATGGCCCGGAATATCCGTGGCTCATTGGATGTTCTAAGCTTGATTCTTTTTGTCCCGTACATGTTCTACTGGAACCTGATCGGCATCCGCTTTTGATGGCTCAATGACGAAATAGCGGGACCACATGCAGCTCGTAACTTAGTCGTCGTATTGGACAGAAGGCCGACTGTGAATCCCGTGCCAAGGAGGTGATCCCCAACCGAGGTGAACATCGATCATGACTGCCTCAGGTGGGCGTGTCCTAGCGCGTAACTGAATCACAATAACTTGCTTCTTTCCGGTCATCGAATGCCGTGTTTCAACGCACCGGTCACCCCCACCGGATGCAATGAACTCGAATATGCGGCGATGCACCGGCGTGTAATCGTCGTGATCAAGATCAATGGCTGCCCATTCGCTCTTGTCGCTCCTGTTCTTCTTCGTAAGCAACGTCGATTAAATGTAATACTGCATCAACATCAGCAG
>JANLRK010000390.1:0-14093 GCA_031361585.1 Pirellula sp.
TACTCTTCGAAGTCCTTTCAGAATCGACCGAATCCTACGACCGCGGCGGCAAGTTTCGCCGTTATCGAGAAATCGAGTCGCTCAAAGAGTATGTAATGATCTCGCCGGATCAAGCCAGCGTCGAATGCTATTTGCGGCAAACGGGCGACCGTTGGCTGCTGAAGGAAACGCAATCGCCCGAGGAATCAGTGGCGTTTGAGTCGATTCAAGTCTCCGTTCTGTTAGCCGAACTTTACCGCAACATTCATTTTGAAGGTTCTTCGTAGTGCTTCAAAACAATTTAACTTTGGGATAAAGGTAAGGGTGGCACACCCAGAGTCTTCGATGGTGCGCGTCACACGCGTAGGCTCAAGTGTAGAAGTCCGCCACCAGCAATCGCCAGAGGAAAACGGTTAGTTTTGAAGATCGATTTTGCAACAACCAAAATCAAGCGTCTTTTTGGCAGAGCGACAGGACACAACTCGGTATCCGACTTTCGACCAACTGAATTAGCCAATTCCGATTGCAGCGCTCGCAAGCATTATCTGCGGATGGCTTTTCGGACTATACCTTGGAGGGACAAGCAAGTCATCCAGTTCATTTGAAGTCGAAATTACTGTACGTAGTGGCCTGAGTAGATGCTCTACAATTTCGCACCGGTCGCGCAAACCTGTGAAGATCTTGGTGAGGTATTCGGCGCTCCGGTGTGCCCCACCGGTGCGAGTTGGCCGTTGCTCCATGATACCCTTGTTTGTCCAGCCGCTGATAAATTGGCGAAGCGCAAACTGCGGTCGGGAGATGCCTTTCGACGCAGGAGAACCATTTTCTGTACGACGTGTATTGGAACGCTCGAAGACCGCAAAGCGGTTGTCGGCACAAGCAGCCCGCAAATAGTCTCCTTTCGCAGATATCATTCAGTAGCAAGCGTGGCCCGCATTTCGGACACGAGCATATTGAAATCATCGCGCGAATGAAGTTGGGCGAAGTCAGGATTCTGACGCAGTTGGTCGATGGCTGCCGGTGCTCGAAACAGGCCCCGCTGTTCGGCTCGACGGAGAATTTCGATCGCCCGAAGGCAATATTGCGATTGTAGGTCGCTACGTTCTCCCGTCGGCGTCAACTCGTCCCGGACCGCGGCGTCGGCCGAGAGAGCACAGGCAGCCGCTAGTCCAAGCATTTCGCGACCGGTCACTTCAGGCGCGGCGGCAACCTCAACCGCCTCGGCGACGGCGGCCCGGTGGCGGTCGGCGAGGGCATGCACCAAGGTTATATCATAACGCAATTCGGCGGACGGCGGTTCAAGACCGAGCTTCATGGCGGCCTTGATAGCGAGTTCGGCGTCGGCATGACGACCGAGCCGGGCAAGCGTCAGGGCCTCGCCACCATGCACCAGTGTCAGGGCGAGGTTGGCCACCGCATGCCGAGACTCTTTCGCCAGGATTCCACTCAATCCCTGTCGTGCGCGGGAGTAGGATTCCATAGCGTCCGGGTACTTGCCGAGGTCGCGTAAGAGATTACCGGTGTTTAATCGGGCAACCCCAAGCGACAGGGCGTACATCGATACTTCCGGATAGGATTCGGTGAGGCGTTGAAGGGTGTCGCACGCGGCGCGGTAATAGGGTTCTGCCTGGTCGTCGAGCGAGCGGCCTCGCAAATGAACGCCCAGGTTGTTGTTCGCCTGAGCCAACGACAATTGGAAATCGACGACTTGAGGGTGGCCTTGCACCAGACGCTCATAGCCATTGAGGGCTTGCAAGTTTGCCTCGAACGCCTGGTCATTTCGACCGGATTGAGAGTACATGACACTGAGCGATAGCATGGTGACCGCGAGCGCATCGGCGTACTCCGGCAAGTCGGGGTGGGCATCGACCAGTCGCTGATTCAACTCTCGGGCTTCATTGTAAGGGGCTTCGGCCAGATTTGCCCGATTGGTGGTCACGTACAGGACACCAAGGTCCAACAGGGTCGCTGCCAGATCCTGCTGGTAAACCAATTCCGTAGCGTTGTCGTGCATCAATTGCCGATAACCCTGGCACGCTTGTTCGTAAGCCGCCGCGGCTTCGTCATTCCGGCGAATCTCGGCATAGAGTATTCCCAGTTCCTGTTGAGCCGCCGCCAATGCCCAGGACGTGCGCGGTGCCGGTGGATGTTTCTTCGCCAACGCCTCGCTAATCGAGATCGCAGCCAGAAAGGCCCGCTCTCCTGCGTCGATCCTTCCACGCAAACGGTGCAACTTACCAATAACGCGATAAGTATTTGCCAGGTGTACCTGAATATTGATCTCCTCCGGATCAGCCTGACTGAGTTTCTGAAAGATCACGAGGGCCTGCTGATAATTCTTGTCCGCGCGATCGCTAAGGCCCAACGCGAGGTTTAGCTCTCCGAGTCGCTGCAGTGCCAATCCCTGTTCGATCTGGACGACAGCATCCTCGGCCTCTTCATTGACAAATCGCTGGTAGAAGTCGGCGGCGGAATTGAGAAGGTCGCGACGAAGCAGTTCGAGGCCGTGAGATTTCAATTCAGCGCTCTGGCTGACCCTGGTGTGAAAGGAATCCACGGCTTCGCGCGCGAGTCGAAAATTGGCGCGGGCCTTGTCTCGCTGAATCTGCGCCAAGTCTCGCTGTCGTTCAACGCGACGATTGGCCTGTTCTGCTCGGATGAGACCAAAGATGGTGCCCGCCATACCTGCCACGAGCAGCACGAAGATTACTGTCGCGGTCGTCAGGGCGGCACGATGCTTCCGCGCGAACACGCCCAGGCGATAGCGCGCACTGGGTGGTGCCGCAAGAACTGGCTCCCCGGTCAGGTACCGTTGCACGTCGGCCGCGAAACCGTTGGCCGTCTCGTAGCGGCGTGTCCGGTCCTTCTCCAGAGCCTTCATCACGATCCAATCCAGCTCACCGCGGATCAGCTTCGTCAGCCGTGCCGGTTCCGTATGTCGACCGGCGGCCAATGATGGCAGCGTCTCGGCGGAACTCAGTCGCAAACTCGGTCGAGGTGGTTCTTCCTCCCGAATGATGCGACGGACCTCGTCCCAGGCTGCCTGCTTGAATCGCTGCTTCTCCAGGGGCGTCGATCCGGTCAGCAGTTCATAGAGCAGCACACCCAGCGAATAAATATCCGAACGCGTATCCACGTCGATGTTGTTGAGCAGGGCTTGTTCGGGGGACATGTAGAGCGGAGTGCCCAACACCGTGTCGTGCGCTGTGTGCAACGTCTTTTCCGTCAGCGATTGATTCATGGCTTTAGCCAGACCGAAGTCGATGACTTTGGGCACCGGCTTGTCGTCATAGGGCGCCACGAGAATGTTAGATGGTTTCAAATCGCGATGGATGATCCCTTTCTGATGTGCGTGCTGGACGGCCTGGCAGACCTGGGCGAACAACTGCAGACGTTCGGGAACACTCAGCCGTGCGGCGTCGCAGTACTCAGTGATGGGGATTCCCTTGACGTATTCCATCACGAAATAGGGCCGCCCCGTTTCAGTGATGCCGCCGTCAAGCACTTTTGCAATGTTGGGATGATCCATTACAGCCAGCGCCTGCCGCTCAGCCTCGAAGCGGGCAAGGACACTCTTCGAATCCATACCAGGTTTGATCAATTTTAGCGCCACTTTGCGTTTGACTGGCTGCGATTGTTCAGCCACCCAGACAGTCCCCATGCCACCTTCGCCGATTGCTTCCAACAGCTTGTAACGCTCTCCGATGAGAGTTCCCGGAACCGCCTGACTGGCGGACAAGTGTGTGGCTTCCAGCCGCGGATCTTCCGGTTTGCGTTGCACATCTCTCGGTGGCGGAACTCCCGATTCGACATGCGCCCGCAGCAGCCCTTCGACCTGCTCTCGCAGCTTAGCATCCTGACCGCAGGCCGCCGACAAAAACGCAGACCGGGAATCTCCCGTGAGTTTGATCGCCGCAATAAATATGTCGTGTTCAGTCATTGATCACTTCTGCCACTTATCAGGAAAGTCACGTCTCCCAGTTCACAGTACGAGATTTAAGGATGCAGACCGGAGGAATCCGGACTCTCTTTCAAAATCAGTGAACCGGCTGTCCTTTCTGGTTCTCATACCCGCTTCAGCCGGTGAAAGCGACCCACGCGAGTTGTCATCGGACTGTATTAGCATCGGTCACCCGATCCGGCGTGTCAAACGTGTGGCAACTGGGCGAGGTCGCCGCGCCTTCGGCAAACCGTCCCGGAAGCTCGTGTTATTCGGATCGGGCCGGACCTCGTACCGGGACGGCTCGATGCTTTCGATGACCCACCCCTCGGCGAAGGCTGCCTTGCTCTCAAGGCGACTCACCCGCCGAGGCCCTTGATCGCCCGGTTCGTCGCTCGAGAAGCAGAGCAGGACAGACGACCGCACGGCTTCAGCACCAAGGTCAGCCCCTCGACGTATTGCCGCCGAACCTCGTCGCTGAAGACGTGGAACAGGCTGCCGTCGATCACGTTGTCGAAGACCTCCGGCAGTGACGCCTTGGAAAAGGCGTTGGGTTTAGATACAACAAGTTAAATGCGCAAATTTTGCATGTCCAAATATGGGAGGCCAGCATGCCACTCGCACAGCAATTCGCTCAAGATCGCGCGGATCGAGAGCGAGTTTCACCACGACCGCGCCGCCTTGGCCGGACTCATCTGCGAGTTTGCACACCGGCAGGACGTGGACCAGATCTTGCGCATGAGCGACGGGCATGTGACCACCCGTTTACGGCAGGCCATCGGCGTCGTGGTGCGGTTCATCATGGAGTCACACGGATGGAAAATGACCTGGCGGAAGGGGGCGGTCGGCGTGCGAATTAAAGGGGCGGGCCGAACAGTCAAGACCCGGGGCCGACCACGACACGGGCGGTCTACCAATCTGGTTCACCCGTGCGGAGTGTTACGAACTCGTAGCCAGAATGCCGTACCGCTCCGCCGAAAAGCGGGCAGCCGAGATCAAGCTTTTGAACGAGACACTGGTTGAGAAGTGACATCTGAAATTCGCTCCAACGCCTGGCTCCCGCCAAGGAGTCCTGAAAATGACCTAACCGAACGAGTGAACGAGCATGGCAGATCGACAGCAGAAAGCGCAGCAGTCACAGGAGGGCGAACTCTTCGGGCTACTGGTCGAGAACGTCAAGGACTACGCCATCTTCGTCATCGACCCGCAGGGCCGAATCGAAACCTGGAACCCAGGGGCCGAACGGTTGCTGGGCTTTCTGGAAGAAGAAATGATCGGGCGGTCGATCGCCGTCTTCTTCACCCCGGAGGACATCGAAAAGGGCTATCCGCAGCGGGAGATGGACCAGGCGTTGGTGCAAGGCCGGGGGAACGACGACCGCTGGCACGTTCGCAAGGACGGCTCCCGCTTCTGGTGCGGTGGGACGATGACGCCCTTGTGGGACAAAAGCCACAAGCTCCGGGGTTTCGCCAAAATCATGCGGGATCGTACGGAGTGGAAGCGGAATAAAGACGCCACCGAGGAGCAAGTCCGCCTCGCCGCCTTCACCAAGGACGTGGGCCTCGCGCTAACTCAAGCCGACACGCTCCCTGAAATGTTGCATAATTGCAGCGAGGCGATGGTCCGTCATCTGAACGGGGCCTTCGCCCGCATCTGGACGCTCAACACGCACGATACCGTCTTGGAACTTCGGGCCAGCGCCGGGCTGTACACGCACCTGGACGGCCCACACAGCCGGGTGCCGGTGGGCCAGTTCAAGATCGGGCTGATCGCCGAGGAACGCCTGCCGCATCTGACCAACGCCGTGGCCGACGATCCCCGTGTGAGCGACCAAAAGTGGGCACGGCGGGAGGGCATGGTCGCTTTTGCGGGCTACCCGCTCCTAATCGACGACCGATTGGTGGGCGTCATGGCGATGTTCGCCCGGCAGCCCCTTTCCGACGCCACGCTGGAGGCGATGGCTTCGGTCGCCAACGGGATCGCCGTGGGCGTCGAGCGGAAAGTTGCCGAGGAGGGGCGGCGGCGGCAGCAGGAGTGGCTGCGGGTGACGCTCGCCAGCATCGGCGATGCGGTGATCGCTACCGACACGCACGGGCGGGTGACGTTCCTCAACGGCGTGGCCGAAGACCTGACCGGCTGGGTGCAGGCGGACGCCGAGGGGCAGCCACTGGAGGCAGTGTTCCCCATCCTTAACGAACTGACCCGCCAGCCCGTCGAGAACCCGGTCGAGAAGGTGTTGCAGGAGGGCGTAATCGTCGGACTGGCGAACCATACCGTCCTGGTGGCGAAGGACGGGACCGAGCGTCCCATTGACGACTCTGCGGCCCCGATCCGGGACGCGTCGGGAACGATGATCGGCGTCATACTGATCTTCCGGGACGGGACCGAGCAGAGGCGGGCCGAGCGGGAACTGCGGGCGAGTGAGGCGCGCAAGAGCGCGATCCTGGAGACGGCCCTCGACTGTATCATCACCATGGACCACAAAGGCAACGTGGTCGAATTCAACCCGGCAGCGGAGAAGACGTTCGGCTACAGCCGGGATCAGGTCATCGGGCAGGAGCTTTGCCGGTTCATCATTCCGCCGCTCTTTCGGGATCGTCACCGCACTGGCATGTCTCATTACCTAGCCACGGGTGAAGGCCCGGTCCTCGGCAAGCGGCTGGAACTTCCAGCCCTCCGAGCGGACGGAACCGAATTCCCCGTTGAACTCGCCATCACCCGCATCCCGACCGATGGCCCGCCGCTTTTCACGGCATACTTAAGAGACATCACCGAAGCGAAACGGGCCGAGCAGCATCGCAACGCCCGGCTCGCCGTGACCCACGCCCTGACCGAAGCCGCCAGCCTGGACGACGGGGCCGAACGTGTGCTCCGGGCGGTGTGCGAAAACCTCGGCTGGGACGTGGGGTTCTTCTGGATGCTGAGGGAGGACGAAGAATCGCTTGTATGTCGGCAAAGCTGGCACAGGCCCGACGTGCCGGTGAAAGAGTTCGAGACGGCCAGTTGCAGCCGGACGTTCGGCCTGGGTGAAGGATTGCCGGGGCGGGTGTGGGCCAGCGGCAAACCGGCCTGGATACTCGACATCTCCCACGACGGGAATTTCCCCCGCCTCGCCAGCGCCGTTCAGTACGACTTGCACAGCGCCATCGCCTGTCCCGTCGTCGTCGGCAACCGCACACTCGGCGTGATCGAGTTCTTCACCAAACGGATACGAGAAGCAGACACCGACCTTTTGGAGACGATGGGGACCGTGGCCGGGAACGTCGGCCAGTTCGCCGAGCGGAAGGGGGCCGAGGACGAACTGCGTCGCAGCGAGCAGGAGCTTGCCGACTTCTTCGAGAACGCCACGGTCGGTCTGCATTGGGTCGGAGCAGACGGAACGATCCTGCGTGCCAACCGAGCGGAACTCGAACTGCTCGGCTATAGCCGGGAGGAGTACGTCGGTCGCCCCATCGCTGACTTCCACGCTGATGAGGCCACGATCTGCGACATCCTGAACCGCTTGCAGACCGGGGAGGAACTGCACGATTACCCGGCCCGGCTCAAGTCTAAGGACGGGTCGATCAAGGACGTGCTGATCGACTCCAGCGTGCTGTTCCGGGACGAAGCATTCGTCCACACCCGCTGCTTCACCAGGGACGTGACCGAGAGCAAACGGTCGGAAGCCGCACTGCGGGAGAGCGAGGAGAAACTGCGGCTCCTGGCGGACACGATCCCGCAACTGGCGTGGACGGCGAGGCCGGACGGTCACATCTTCTGGTACAACCGCCGCTGGTACGAGTACACCGGGACGACACCCGCAGAGATGGAAGGGTGGGGCTGGCAGAGCGTCCACAACCCCGACGTGCTGCCCAAGGTACTGGAGCACTGGAAGGCGTCCATCGCCAGCGGCGAGCCGTTCGACATGGTGTTCCCGATCAAGGGAGCGAACGGCCAGTTCCGTCCGTTCCTTACACGGGTCAACCCGCTCATCGGCGAGGACGGGCAAATCTTGTACTGGTTCGGAACGAACACGGACGTTGCCGAATTACGGGAGGCTCGGGAGGCGCTGGCCGTCAGCGAGGAACGGCTGCGGCTGGCCCTGGAAGCCGGGCGCATGGGCGTGTGGGATTGGAATGTCCGCACCGGCGACCTCAAGTGGTCCGACAGCCTCGAACCGCTGCACGGCCTCGCCCCCGGTACATTCGGAGGCACGTTCGACCACTTCCAGCAACTCATCCACCCGGATGATCGTGAGGCGACGAACGCCGCCATCCGACAGGCGCTGGAGACGGGAGGCGAGTTCTATGTCGAGTTCCGCAACGTCTGGCAGAACGGCGGCATCCACTGGATCGCCGGGTCGGGAAAGGTGTTTCCCGGCGACGACGGCCAACCGCTCCGCATGATCGGCATCGGATTGGACGTGACCCAGCGCAAGCGGGTCGAACAAACGGCTCGCTTCCTCGCCGATGCCAGCGCCGCCCTCGCCGTGCTAGTGGACTTTGACAGCACGCTTCAGAAAGTGTCGTCCCTCGCCGTGCCGTCTTTTGCGGATTGGGCGACGGTCGATCTGGCCGAGGCGGACGGCTCCTTGCGGAGGGTGTCCGTGTCCCACATCGACCCGGCAAAGGTGCAACTCGCCCATGACGTTCACCGCCGCTTCCCGCCCGACCCGACTGCGCCGAAGGGCGTCTGGAACATCCTCCGCACGGGCCGGTCGGAAATCGTCCCGGAGATCACCGACGAACTCCTCGAGCAGTCCGTCAACGATGACGAACTGCTCGGCATCATGCGGCAGCTTGGCCTCAAGTCGTACATCGGCGTGCCGCTGACCGTGCGGGGCAAGACCCTGGGCGTCATCACGTTCATCAACGCCGAGTCGGGCCACCGCTACGATCAGACCGACCTCGCCGTGGCGGAAGACTTGGCAAGCCGAGCAGCCATCGCCATCGAGAACGCGCAACTTTACCGGGAACTTCGGGACGCCGATCAGCGGAAGGACGAGTTCCTGGCGACGTTGGCCCACGAACTTCGCAATCCGCTCGCCCCGATCCGCAACGGCCTGCAAGTGCTTCGGTTAGCCGGTGGGGGCGGCGGGATGGTGGATGAGGCCCGCTCGATGATGGAGCGCCAACTCAGCCAGATGGTCCGCCTGGTGGACGACCTCCTCGACGTGAGCCGCATCACCCGCAACAAGCTGGAGCTTCGCAAGGAGCGGGTGTCGCTGGCGGCGGTCATCAACAGCGCCGTCGAAACGAGCCGCCCGCTGATGGAGCAAGCCGGGCATGCGTTCTCGCTCACGCTGCCTTCTGCGCCGGTCTACCTCGACGCCGACCTGACTCGGTTGGCCCAGGTCTTCTCCAACTTGCTCAACAACGCCGCCAAATACACGGAACCGGGCGGTCGTATTTCGCTCACCGGAGAACTGAGCGGGGCCGAGGTCGTGGTGCAAGTGCGGGACAACGGGCTGGGCATTCCCGCCGATGCTCTGCCCCGCATCTTCGAAATGTTCTCACAAGTGGATCGCAACATGGAGCGGGCGCAGGGCGGGCTGGGGATTGGCCTGACCTTGGTGCGGCGGCTCATCGAGATGCACGGCGGCACGGTCGAGGCCCGCAGTGAGGGGCCGGGCCGGGGCAGTCAGTTCGTCGTCCGGCTACCGGTTGTTAAGGCAGTTGCACAGGTAGCAACATCTCAGGGCGACGACGGCCTGTCGGCGTCGGCGAAGCGCCGGATTCTGGTGGTCGATGACAACCACGACTCGGCCATGAGCCTGGGCATGATGCTCAAACTGATGGGCAATGAGACGCACACCGCCCACGACGGACTCGCCGCCGTCGATGCCGCTGAGAAGTTTCTTCCCGACATGATCCTGCTCGACATCGGCTTGCCAAAGATGAACGGCTACGACGCCTGCCGGGCCATCCGGCAGCAGCCGTGGTCAAACGGGATGGTCATCGTCGCCCTGACTGGCTGGGGCCAGGATGCGGATCGACGCCGTTCGGCAGAGGCCGGATTCGAACATCATCTCGTGAAACCGGTCGATCTAGCCGCTCTTAACAAACTGCTGGCAGCGCCTGCGGCACCGTCGCCATCCTTGGCAAACTCAATGCCTAGTAAAGCGTCGTTGCGAGTGCTGGTTGTGGATGATATGCGGGAGGCGACTCACATGCTCCGAACGCTGCTGAATGCAGCGGGACATGATGTTCGAACAGCTTCTGACGGAACGAGCGCATTGGCAATGGCCCTTGATTATCAACCTAATATTGTGCTGTTAGACATCAGCTTACCCGGAATGAGCGGACTTGAGGTAGCTAAGCGAATTCGACAGCAGCCCACGCTGAAGCACATCGTGCTGGTCGCCATGACCGGATATGGCGAAGAAGCAGACCGTCAGCGTTCGTTTGAAGCCGGATTCGATCATCACTTAGTCAAGCCCGCCGACTTCAGGGCCGTGCAGGAAATTCTGGCGACCGTCAAGGTGAAAGCAAACTAACCCGCGCCCGACCGAGATTTTTCAGAATGATTTCCCATTCGACTTCGGCGATGGCTACAAGCGGTTTGCGTGCTTTTGGGCCGTGGTAGATGAGTAGTTTTCCGTTTCCAGGTAGACGTTCATTGCTCGTCTGACCTGTTCGGTTGTCAGCAGTTCTCCCGTAGTTACCTCTTCAGTGGAGCTAAGCTTTTCTCGAACGCGAGCGCAGAAAAGATGACTGAGCACGCGCTTGATGTCCTTCAGTTCCCAAACAGAGAAGTTGCTGTGGCCGGATTCGAACCGACGACTTTGAGGTTCTGCACAAATAGCGAAACTTCGCGGATATCGATCGACTGCAACTCGCACCGGTCACCCCAACCGGAGCTGTGCCTAATGCGGGCTGCTGCTCCGGCGTGCCAAACCGGTGCGAGTTTGCGGACGAATTCAGTTCACGTATTTCTCGGTTAAAACTGCAGTCCACTCGCCATTGGTCAGCCCTTGCGATGGCATGTCTCAGTCAGCGCTGAATGGCAGCAACTCCGACGAATCGGTATCGAAAATGGCGAACTGACCTTCACACAACGCACCGACCACGACGAAGTAGCGTCCGTGGTCAATGCGAATTGGCGAGTCTCCCTTCCAATCTCTGATTCCGTCAGGTGCCACCAGCAGCCATTTATGAGAGCGTCCGGCGAACATTATCCTGTTCGGCACGGCGTTAAAGATGCGTTCTAACTTGCCTTGATCATCGGGTGGTCCTTCAAAATACCAGAGGTCCGCCAGGTTTTCGGGATTGAGCCACGGCTCAACGTGAGTAAAATGACAGCCACCAACAAGAAGTCTGGGCTTCAGGGATGCCATGTATTCGATCACCACAGACGGATACTGCTGTCGGATGTCGTCGTCCAGATCGACGCACAGCCCGAAATCGTGATTACCCCAAACGCCGATGGCGTTCGCCTCAGCCAGTAACCGACACGTCTCCTCAATCCGTTCTCCCATCTCGCATACGTCGCCAATGACGACAACCTGCTCAACGTCTTTTTTGCGGAACAGACTGAGTGCCGTTCGCAGGTGTTGGGTCTGTTCGTGGATGTCTGTGATCAGGCCGAGCTTCATTTGATTGTATCCAACCCCACCTTATTTGTCCCCTTCATTGCCTCACCGTGAGACCGAGATTACCCTCGATCACCGAATATTGCTTTTGCTCGCAGAATGCAAAGCGTGGGCCTCGGAGCGGTTCCCGGGCTATGTATTTCTCAAGCTCATTTTCGACGCTGTCTCGCGCTCGTCGCGTAATCGAGAGTTTGAGCGCCTTCATTGCAAACGATATGGCGAGTTCATATTGTGATAGCTCCGCGTGCGCAGCCGCTCGAATCCGCAGATATCGCCGGTGCAGCCAGTCACCATTGAGCCGTCCAATCGACATCGCGATATTCATTGCACGGCAAATATCGCGCAGCGCTCCCTTACCGTCTCGGAACTCGGCATCGGGGCATGTCGATCGCAACTGCGCGCGAACCCGCAATGCCTCCGTGTTGTTCGGATCGAAATGCAAAGCAGTGTCGAGGTGTTGCACAGCTTTGCCGTAGTCTTCCTGGCTAGTCCACCAAGAGCCAATTTGAGCGAACGCATCGGCATCGCGAGGGTTCCTTGCAATCTGCTCCTCAAATCTCTCAATCATACACAAGGTCTTGGAGTCGCCCTCGCGAAAGGCCGATGCTTCCATTCCATTTCGAAAAATATAGGACATCGCTGCAAGAATTGAATCATCATCAACACTCCGCACAGGCAGCCCACTATTATCCTTCCACATCACTTGCGCATTCCATTCCATAGCAGGCATTGCCGTGTGAGGGTCATTGAGGTTCGAATCCGGAACTACCCAAAATACAGCACGCCGCCGCTTTCCCTTAAGCGAAAAGTATATTTCGCGATATTCATCCCTGCGTTCCGGAATTGTCGGTGCCTCGACCGAAAGTCGGATGCGAAAATCGTCAACCTCAAGTATGAGAAACCACTGTTTCATAGTTGCGCCTCAAACAAACCCTAACGGTCAGACCCACCTGCGACTGATCCACCTCATGTCCGCCCGCAATCGAAACTGACGCAAAGAATATTTGGATGCAACGCGGTAGGGTTTCGATTAGCTCTTCTTCCCAGGCCCATGACGGCTGTTTGCTTCATCCGTTATTGGGGCGGCAGCAGAATTGGACGGTAGCATCGTGGGTAGAGATGACGAAATTCGATGCATTCGGTTAGCAACTTCTCGCTGGCGAGTCGTCCATGCAACTTACGGTGCATACAGCGCACTTCGTAAAAAGTCTGATTCCTGAGAAAACCAAATTGGCTCAGGCTGGGACCGAAAGACGCCTAAAATCGATTGCCGTTCGCCGCACTGCCGTGCCAAACCGCAGCCGAATCTATGCGGACTACTGCTCCGGCGTGTCCAACCCGTGGGAGCTCGACACGATCCCGGTTGCAACTCCGGTAACCATTGTGGGTCGGGAAATCTGGGTTCGTCATACTCCTTGTCCTTACGCTAACAATGGGAAAGACGATACAATTCAGCAATTCAAATCTGGTGTTTCATAGTTAAGATTCGCGAATTTCTATCGGATTGACCCGCGATTCAGCATCTTTGTCGGGGTCTTTCGAAGAATGGGCATTTGAACTTAGGAAGCTCCGAAACGAGTTAGGCTGCGATTAGCAAGTCGATGGCCCATTTTAAGATTTCCTCGGCTTTGCGTTTCAAACCGTATATGAATGACCATGCACGGGAGTTTGATGACAGCACGATCGAGCGTGCCAGGCGTTTCGACAGAATATTCGAGGTTGACATAGTGTTGAGCACTTGGGAAACCTCTGCGATGCAAATTGCCGGATTCGCGTAAAAGCATGTCGGCACACGCACAGAAATGGCAATACCAAGCTAGCGAGAGACGTGCAAAATGTAGCGTGTTCTGCAACCACTCCAGAGTATAACGTTGCCTGCTTTCGCCATGGAAGGGCTCGGAAGATATTAACTTGCGTTTTGCAATTGCCTTGCAGTTCAATGAATGAGTCTAAGAATGAACGACACCGATCAGCCGCCAAGCGATGATTCACTGAACTTTGCCAAACAAGTTGACGCACTGTGCGACGAGTTCGAAAAACTCTGCATCGATAACGCTCACCCGAAAATCGAGGGTTTTCTACTTCGTTGTGACAACCGAGTAGAGCAGCAGCTATTGATCGAGTTAATTGCGATTGAAGTGCACTACCGGCGCAGTATGGGTGAGGCGTTCGAACTATCTGAATATCAGCTTAGGTTTCCTGACCTACCGACTTCGCGGTTGGATGCAACGATAAACGAATCGCTGGAGGAGGCAGCAAACCGACGAGGCAATGCGTTCGATTCAGAAGCTGCCACACTCGATGATCGAAGTTACAATGTTGCCTCCGATGAAAATATGGTCGTTAAATATTTCGGTGAATACGAACTACTTGGAGTGATCGCTCGCGGGGGGATGGGAATTGTCTACAGGGCGCGACAGGAAAGCCTGAAACGTATCGTGGCTTTGAAGATGATTCTCTCTGGTGAGCTCGCATCGAAGGAGGAGATCGATCGCTTTTACTTGGAAGCCCGAGCGGCAGCTTTGCTAGATCACCCCGGAATCGTTCCTATCTATGAAGTCGGTGAGCATGAAGGGAAGCACTATTTCTCAATGGCCTTTGTAG
>JANLRK010000402.1:0-3740 GCA_031361585.1 Pirellula sp.
GGCAAACGCACAACTTGCCGACATTGCGGATCACCGCTCAGTCATAGCGTCGTCGATCTTGGTGTGCAGCCACCGTGCGAGGGCTATATTTCTGCCGAACAATTCAATGCCCCCGAGTTATTCTATTCGTTGCATGCAATGGTATGTGCGAACTGCTTGTTAGTGCAGCTTGAGACCGATGTGGCGCCGGAGTCGATATACACTGAATATGCATATTTCTCGTCCTACTCGGACAGTTGGCTAGATCATGCAAGGCGTTTTGCTGAAGTGATCGCTTCGCGGCTCGGACTGGATGCTAACAGCCAAGTCGTAGAGTTGGCAAGCAATGACGGCTACCTGCTGAAAAACTTTGTCGCGAACGGCATCCCGGCCTACGGCGTCGAACCCGCCGCCAATGTCGCCAAGGTCGCTATCGAAAAAGGCATCCCGACGACAGTGGCATTTTTTGGAGTCGTGACCGCTCACATGCTTGTCGACAACCGACAAAAAGCTGACTTGATCGTAGCCAACAACGTCTTTGGCCACGTTCCTGACATCAACGATTTCGTTGCCGGTATGAAAATACTGCTCAAGCCGAGTGGTACCGTTTCTATTGAGATACCCCATTTTATGCGATTGATGGAGCACAATCAATTCGACACGATTTATCATGAGCACTACTGCTACCATACACTGCTAGCGGATTCCCAAATCTTCCGAGCACATGGCCTACGACTATTTGATGTTGAGGAGTTATCAACGCATGGAGGATCCATTCGAATGCTTTTATGCCACGACCATGACACGCGACCCGTGACTTCATCTGTAGATTCATTGCTTGCTCTAGAGCGATCTCGAGGCTTGGATCGAATCGAGACCTATTCCGCATTTGGAGCAAAAGTACGAGAGACCAAACGCAAGATACTATCGTTTCTAATTGAGGCAGTGCGCGATGGCAAGAAGGTTGCCGGATACGGCGCCCCTGGCAAAGGCAACACGCTGCTCAATTACTGTGGTATCCGTACGGATTTCATTGACTTCGTAGTGGATCGCAATCCCTACAAACAAGGCAAATTCCTGCCCGGCACTCGGATCCCCATTTACTCGCCAGAAAAGATCGACGAGATGAAGCCCGACTATGTGCTCATACTGCCATGGAATATCAAGGAAGAAGTCATGAGTCAAATGGCGCACATTCGCGAATGGGGTGGCCGATTTGTGGTGCCAATCCCCGAGGTGAAGGTGCTTACGTGATCTTTTCCGAGACCGCTCTGGCTGGTGCTTTTGTTATTGAACTCGAGAAACGCGTGGATGAACGTGGTTTTTTTGCACGCACCTACTGCCAACGAGAGTTTGCGGCTCATGGTTTGGTTCAAACCAATTACCAGTGCAATATTGCCTACAACAAGTCCGCGGGAACGTTGCGCGGTATGCATTGGCGCGCGCAGCCTATGCCGGAGGCCAAGCTAGTGCGCGTGGTCCGGGGCGCGATCCTCGATGTGATCGTTGATTTGCGTCCCAATTCGGCCACGTATCTACAGCATATGACCGTCGAACTCAAGTCTGACAACTACCGCGCGCTTTACATTCCAGAAATGTTCGCACACGGTTTTCAGACTCTCGAGGACGAAACCGAAGTCTTCTATCATATGAGTGAATTCTACCAGCCGCAGTATGATCGAGCAGCCCGTTGGAACGATCCAGCATTTGGCGTTCGCTGGCCGCTGCCCAATCCTATCCTCAACGACCGCGATCGCGGATATCCGGATTTCGTACCATGATTGAAATCGATGAGCATACGGCTGGCAATGCGATGCATGCAAGGCTCACCGCGTTGTATCCAATTTGCCGAAGCATCACTGGCGACGGTGTTCGACAGACTCTCGCCGATTTGCAGAAGTCTATTCCGCTCGAGATCCACGAGGTTCCCAGTGGTACCACTGTGTTCGATTGGACTGTGCCTAGCGAATGGAACATCCGCGATGCATGGATCAAGGATGCGGCAGGCGAACGCGTTGTTGACTTCAATCAAAGCAACTTGCATGTCGTGAGCTATAGTACGCCAATCCATGCAACTATTTCATTGAGCGAACTCAAAAGACATCTGCACTGTCTGCCTGCACAGCCCGATGCCATCCCGTATCGAACTTCCTATTACGAGCAAGACTGGGGGTTTTGTATTAGCCACAATGCAATGCTCCGACTAAAGGAAGGTAACTATGAGGTTTATATCGACGCCACGTTGAAACCTGGTTTTCTAACGTACGGCGAGTTCTATCTACCGGGTGAGTTGACGGACGAAGTGTTATTCACAGCTCACATTTGTCATCCATCCTTAGCCAATGATAATCTTTCTGGCATCGTTGTGGCTGCTGCGTTGGCTGCAGGCCTGGCAGCCACTAGTGGGCACCGATACAGCTATCGTTTTTTGTTCCTACCTGGAACGATTGGAGCAATCACTTGGCTAGCTCACAACGAATCCGTTGCCGAGCGAATCAAGCACGGAATGGTGTTGAGCGGATTGGGCGACGCTGGACCGATTACGTACAAGCGAAGCCGGATTGGAAAAGCAACCGTGGACCGAGCCGCTGCGTTAGTATTGACGCACCTAGGACAGCCGCATACCATCCGGGACTTTTCACCCTACGGATACGACGAACGCCAGTTCTGCTCGCCAGGATTCAATCTACCCGTCGGCTGTTTTTCACGATCGCCATTCGGCACTTATTCGCAATATCACACGTCGGCTGACAATTTGGATTTTGTGAAACCCGAATCACTTGCCGAATCTCTTCGAATTCTGGGCAAAATCGTCGCGGTTCTCGAGGGTGATGGCTCGTATCTCAATACCCAACCGAAATGCGAGCCGCAACTTGGTAAACGCGGCTTATATAACGAACTTGGTAACACTAGCGACACGATGGCCATGCTGTGGGTGCTTAACTTCTCCGACGGTGAACATTCTCTAATGGACATCGCCGAACGAGCTTCTTTCAACTTCGATTCCATCCGTAACGTAGCAACGATTCTAGAATCGAATGGGCTGCTGAAAAGGCAATCGTAAAGTATAAGGGATTCCAAATACCGCTGGCTTGTCCAGCGGATTGGTTCTGCTTTCAGGCTACACGGAGCGAGAGCGGGAGCGGGCGGGGCGGCTCCGCGATTGTTTAGCCGAAAAGCCTGAACGAACCGCAGCTCAAGGCTGCGGGATTCCAAATACCGCTGGCTCGTCCGGCGGATCGGTTCTGCTTTCCGGCTACAGGGAGAGAGGGCGGGTGCGGGGCGGGGCGGCTCCGCGATTGTTTAGCCGAAAAGCCTGAACGAACCGCAGCTCAAGGCTGCGGGATTCCAAATACCGCTGGCTCGTCCAGCGGATTGGTTCTGCTTTCAGGCTACACGGAGCGAGAGCGGGAGCGGGCGGGGCGGCTCCGCGATTGTTTAGCCGAAAAGCCTGAACGAACCGCAGCTCAAGGCTGCGGGATTACAAATACCGCTGGCTTGTCCAGCGGATTGTTTCTGCTTTCTGGCTACTCTCGGTCGCTTACTGTTCTGCGTTAACGACTTCGGCGCCGTTTCTGGAACCCAAAGCAGAGTAGACAAGGGGGTCTACTGATTGGGAAAGAAACCTTATTGAACCATCTCCATATCCGAAATTTGCACCGCCAGTGTGCCGACTACTGAAGCAAAATTCGTAGGCTGCGAACTCAGGCGTGCCTTGCGGAACTGGAGGTAAGTTCATTTTGACTCCAGTCGAACCCAAA
>JANLRK010000406.1:0-1870 GCA_031361585.1 Pirellula sp.
AGAATGGACAGAGTGATCATGCTGAGGATCGCCAGTCTTGGTAAGGATCGCTTTTTTGGAGTCGGGCACATCGTCGCCATTCTCATCGATAAACTCCCATACATAGGGAGCAGCGCTGACGATGACGCGATTGCCTAATACGCACAGTCCGAGTGCTGAGTCGATATCGCGACCTTGGTAGAAAACCTTAGATGTATCGACGATACCGTCTTGGTTGGTGTCCTCGAGTATGAGAATTCGGTCCCCTTCCTTGCGATCGTCTTTGTGTTTGCGGTAGTTGACTACTTCGCAGGCCCAGATGCGACCTTTGTGGTCAATATCGATATTGGTCAAGCTCTTAAGCGTCGGTTCGGAAGCCGCCAGAGAAGCCTCAAGTCCGCTCGCGACAACGAGGCTCGCAACAGCTTTATCGCTGCTGCGATCGTCGTTCACGGAGCTCAGTCTGTCCTCAGGCTGAGCTTTGGCGTTCGCTGCAATCAACTGAAACGATTTCGCTATCTCCTCGGCTTTGAACTTGGCAGGCACGGGTTCGTCTTGATTCTCTTTGAGTTGCTCGACAGATTTAGGTTCGACATTGGCACCTTCTTCCGGAACAGGCAAATGGGCGGCCCAAAGGATCGCGTTCGCAACCAGTTTGGTAGGTTCGGTTCGTCCCCAGTTCCAATGGAAGTGGCCGCCGGTGAAGCCAAAGGAGCGACCTCCATTGGGACGTTCGGTCGCCCAAGCGACGTGCTGCAGATCACCGCGAGCGACTTCTTTGCGGACTGCGGGGTTGCCGCTATGCGGACCATCCGTTCGGTCCATGGTGCTGGCCGGCGGAACTGCCGAAAGGATGGGAGTTACCCCTTTCATGCCTTCCGGGAAACGCATGTGAAAATACCATTCATCGCGGGTAGTGAAAGGTTTGACTCCAGAGGTGATGGGATGTTTGGGAAGCATATCGAATTTGGCATCCCAATGTGGATTGACGGACCAATGGGTTTCGAAATAGCCACCGAGCCATTGAAGAAATTCGGGACCGCCACGATCGGTTGGTACCTCGACAGCGTAATGGATGCAGACGAAGCCAGCCCCGCGATCCATTTGTTTTTTGAGTTTCTCTAAGTGGGGCAATGAGGGATGCCCACCACCGCCGTCCGAATAGATAACGATCGCATCTGCGTTATCGAGGACCGACTCGTCGGCAGGCCAGCCGTTTCGAATAACTTCGCATTTAACGTTTGGATCGGTCTTTTGAACAACATCGGCCAGGATCCGCGAGCCGGCGAAATGTTCATGCGAGCCATAGTCGTGACTAGGCTTACCGGCGATGAATACAATCCGCTTGGCGACGTTGTCCGCAGCAAAGGAAGCTCCCGATGCAGTCAAGGCAAAGAGCAGACCCAGCCCGCCGATGAGTAAACTTGAACTTGTGAATAGGGCTTTTAATCTAAAAAGCATGAATGAGCTCCATTCGGAGGAGGGATGGGAGTTGAATGGTTTTGGAAGGTGAGTAAGTCGTCCAGCTTGTTTTTCGAATCGATACTCTTGGATGCAATCAAACAATAATTGCTTGGTTGGACGCAAATATTGTAGCGTGCAAATCTAAGCTTGGACAGCAATCTCAAATACCGCCTGTTGCGAATTACTTCGCTTTTGGCAATGCGTCGGCCAACTGCGGATCGACGGCCAGGACTTGCTTTTAAACATTCCGCAGTTTCCAATCTACCCGCTTGAAGATGCTATAACCCAATCGCCAATAATTCATTTCTCGTTGCCATAATCAGAAAGGTAACCGTGGGATTTGCTAGTTAGTTACGAAAAAATTGCGTTAGGTATACAGTTAGAAAACAAGGCCCTGTGGTTTTATTCGAGGAACTTCTGAAGAGTC
>JANLRK010000415.1:0-16122 GCA_031361585.1 Pirellula sp.
TCATCGATTCGATTTTCCTCCAACCGGTATCCCCATAATATGCTTTGCCAACTCCATCTGAAATTGCCTCGCCTTTCTTGGATACTTTTTGCCGTACCTGCGATGTATGCAGCCTCGATTGCACTCGCACAAACGGACGTCGACTCGAGGGGCATGCCTCTTGTTTTTAGCGATGATTTTGAAATGGGTCGCGACAAATGGGAATCAGCCGATGATGGCTCTTGGTACCTTCATAAAGAGGACGGCAACAGTTCATTCGGTCTCAACAAACGTATCAGCGATTACCAGCCCAAGGTTCGTAGTCCACACAATATCGCGTTGATCAAAAATGTTCAAGTATCCGACTTCGTACTTACCTTCCGAGTTCGCAGCACGAAAGACACTGGCAACCATCGCGATTGCTGTGCGTTTTTTTGCCATCAAGATCCAGAACATTTTTATTACGTTCACTTGGGTGCGAAACCCGACCCCGCTAGCGGTCAAATCATGATCGTCAACGCTGAACCTCGCCGTCCGCTAACAGACAACAAGGCTGAGGTCCCATGGGACGACAAATGGCATACCGTGAAAGTCGTTCGAGATAGTTCGGTCGGTTCTATTGAAGTTTTCTTCGATGACATGAAGAAGCCTCACCTGATTGCCAACGACAAGACCTTCGGAAAAGGGCGAATCGGAATTGGTTCTTTCGACGACATGAACGACTTCGACGATGTCCGACTGTATGCTTCGACCAAGGAGGCTCCGGCAGCAAAAAAACCACCCGAGAGACCTGAACCGACCTAGCTGATCCGAACTGCTCCGATCCCGTCGCGCGGCAATCGACACGTCTGCAATGCGCGGCCGTGACCGGTGCGCAAACTTCACTCGATGCGGTTCAGCTTCGCAAATGGATTTCGAATTCCAGCTATGGCGGACACGCGTTTGGATTCGCTGCCAAAGGTCGAAGCCGAGCTGAAGAGTTTGAACTCCTCATCGAAAATCGAGAGCGTGTTCTCCCATGGATTCGCGAATACTCGCCGATCGAACTGGTATCCAAAGACGACCCACCTGTTTTTCTAGATTACCCCAATCAGAAGACGGAGCCCGTGTTGGGTGGCAAAGAACCCGATCCAACCCATTCCGCCATCTATGGAATCGAATTTTCGAAAAAGTGCAAGGAAGAAGGGGTCGCATGCATTGTTTCCTATCCGGGAAACAAACATGCTGACTTCGATTCATCCGTGGAATTTCTGATCAAGAAGCTGAGTGTAGAACGGCACTCCGTGCGCACTCCGTGCCGTAAATTTCGGCACGGAGTGCCGAGCTACATTTGCCGTAAGTTTCGGCACGGAGTGCCGAGCTACACTTTGCTCAATCTAGACCATCAACTCGTTCACGACATTGCCTGAAACATCCGTTAGCCGGTAGTCTCGGCCTTCGTGTCGGTAAATAAGCTTCTTATGGTCGACACCCAAGAGATGCAAGAGAGTTGCGTGCAGATCATGCACGTGCACGGGATCTCGGGTGATGTTGTAGCCGAATTCATCCGTCTCCCCATGGATGTATCCCTTTCTTATGCCACCACCTGCCATCCATATAGTAAAACAACGAGGATGATGATCTCGTCCAAAATTGTCAGGCTTGATCTCGCCTTGGCTGTAGGCCGTACGTCCAAACTCTCCGCCCCAAACGACGATCGTATCTTCGAGTAACCCACGTTGTTTAAGATCTAACAACAGTGCCGCAGACGCTTTGTCGGTCTCCTTGCATTTTGTGGGCAATCCCTTTGGCAAATCACCATGGTGGTCCCAGTCGCGGTGACAGAGCTGAATAAACCGAACGCCACGTTCCGCCAGCCGACGTGCAAGCAAGCAGTTATTTGCGAACGACGGTTTGCCAGGCGTCGCGCCATAAAGATCAAGTGTCTCTTTTGACTCTTTTGAGATATCGGCCAACTCCGGTACGCTGGTTTGCATTCGAAAAGCCAATTCGTAGTTTGCGATTTGGGCTGCAATGGCCGGATCACCAATGTTTCCGAGCGCGAGTTGATTGAGTTCGTTGGTCGCGTCAAGCAACTGCCGACGAGTCTCGCCGCTGATGCCGGGAGGATTGGAAACGAATAAGACGGGATCGCCCGCGTTTCGAAATTGGACGCCCCCAAACTGCGCGGGCAGGAAACCATTTCCCCAGTATCTCGTCTGCAAAGTTTGCCCGCCACCACCGCTGGTCAACACCACAAAGGCAGGGAGGTCAGCATTGGTGCAACCCATTCCGTACGCCAACCACGCACCCATGGTTGGCCGTCCGGGTTGTTGGTTGCCTGTGGCAAAAAACGTCACGGCCGGGTCGTGATTGATTGGGTCCGTGTTCAGGGATCGAACAAATGTACATTCATCCACAACCTTGGAAAGATGTGGCAGGAGCTCAGAAATGTCCATGCCAACTTTGCCATACTTGGCGAACTTGAACGGCGATCCAACGCAGAAGAGGTTCTTTTGTCCGCTGGTCATCGTCGTGATGCGTTGGCCTTTGCGAACGCTTTCCGGAAGATCCTTACCCGTCATCTCGGTCAGTGTTGGTTTCGGATCGAATAAATCCAATTGCGACGGAGCACCGGACATGAATAAGTAGATGATGCGCTTTGCCTTGGGTGCGAAATGCAATTGTTTCAAAGCGCCTGGCACGCTTTGATCGTCACCCGCGAACGCTGCCGGATTCAATAGAGAAGCGAGTGCCATGGCACCCATTCCTGTTGAACTATTATGTAAAAAATTGCGACGATGCAACGCAAAGCCAAGCTGTTGATTCATTTCCATGGCTAGTTCGAAATCGTTTCGTTAAGATTGAGAATGACATTGCTAAAAGCAATCCAAGCCGCTAGTTCACTATCATCGAGATTGGCAGGCTTGGTCAAATCTCCAATCGCTATTAGCTTTTTGGCTGCTTCTAAGTCTTTGCGATAGGTTGCCAGTTGCTGCTCCAACATTCGGGTTAGGATAGCTCGTTCGGTAGCGTTAGGGGAACGCGTTAGTGCGAGCCGCCATGCCAAGATAATGCGTCCCGAATCATCCAAGTTGGGTTCCGTTAGAACGCGTTGAGCGAACGCTCTCGCCGCTTCGACAAAGACCGGGTCGTTCATCAATACGAGAGACTGAAGTGGCGTACTCGTCTTGGCTCGCTGCGAAACGCAAAACTCACGCGTTGGCGCATCGAGCGTAACGAAAGAGGGGTAGACCGTCGAGCGCCGCCAGTAAACGTACAAGCCGCGTCGATACAAGTCGGCGCCTTGCGACTTTTCGTATTTATATCCACTCATTTCGTTGATCTCCCAAGTTCCATCTGGCTGCGATGGCTTGATACTCTTGCCCCCGATCGTCGGGTTGAGGATCCCACCGATCGCAAGCGCATTATCCCGAAGGATCTCGGCGTCCAATCGTTGTCGAGGCCCTCGGGCTAGGAGCCTATTCTCTTGATCGCGTGCAAGAAGCGTCGGCGACACGTATGACGATTGTTGATAGGTTGCGCTGAGGACGATTAGTTTGAGAACCCGTTTGGTGTTCCAGTCACGCATCAGATCCGCTGCTAGCCAATCAAGCAGCTCGGGGTGGCTTGGTCGTTCACCTTGCGAACCAAAGTCATTGAGGGTCTTGACGAGCCCGGTGCCAAACAGCATCGCCCACCAACGGTTCACGGTAACTCGGGCAGTCAACGGATGCTCCGGGGCAACCAGCCACTTTGCAAGACTGAGTCGATTGAGGGGCTTATCGTCAACCTGCTTTGCGATCTGGGGCAGAAACGCAGGCACAGCCGCCTCAACCTTCGTACCATCCTGGTCGTAGTTGCCGCGAACTTTGATGAATGTTTCGCGTGGCTTTTCCATTTCCGACATGACCATCGTGTTGGGTAGAGTCCGCTCGTAGTCCTCTTTCATTTTCTTTAGTTCCATTGCGGACTTTTGCAAAACCGCTAGCTCTGGCACCTGTGTTAGTCGAAAGAATTTTTCCAGTTGCTCTTTCTGCTTTTGGCTTCTATCGGCGGGTACAATAACCGCGATTTTGAAGGCCTCTGTAGATGCAACGGTCGAAATCTCGGTCGGCGACAGCTCTCGCTGATAAATGCAAACGTCATCGATGAGCCCATGAAACATTGTGCTTGAATTCCCGCGGCGTCCAATGCTGAATGGCGCACTGGTCTGAATCGAACCAGTCAGGCCGTCCTTCTTAACCGAAGCTTTCGCAGGAATGCCGTTCACATACAGTTTCAGACCTGCTGCTTTTCCAGACCCATCGTAGGTGACTGCAAGATGTGTAAATGTCTTTGCGGTGAAGTCTTCGTCCGCTTGAATGTGGATGATATCGTCGGGCCATCGATGGATCAAATGCACGCTCGGCTTTAGGCCATGAAACTCGACATCCCAGCCTCGATTGCCGTCCTTGTCATCCATCTTTCCAAACGGGGCTCCGCCCTTGGGTTGCACCGACAGGTAGGATGTCACGCTGAATGGATGGTCTTTTTCGAATCCAAATCGTTCGCCGTACTCAAACCACTCTTTGCCTGTTGCCTGAAAACTTTTGCCGACCGCCCCTTCTTCAAAGCGACTCTCGCCGTGTTTATTGGCGAGGATCGGCTGCCCATCGTCTGCGATGCCTTCGCCATTTTCGTCTAATGCGAATCGAGCCAATGGTTTTGGTAGTTCTGATTGCGATTGGCCGGAAATAAACTCCTGTTCCCAGACCAACTGCTTTTCAGAGAGCGTCGTTGTAAAATCGGCGAGCTTTCGATCGGCGTCGGCCAAGTTGCTTTCGTGCAGAGCGAGTTGCTCCTCTTCGTTCGAAGTGATGACTCGCAGGTACGGCATGGGATTGCGATCGCGAACGCCGTCCTTTCCGTTTTCCGGAACATTGTTAAAGAAGGCATAGAGCTTATAAAAATCGGCCTGGGTAATCGGGTCGTATTTGTGATCATGGCACTGAGCGCATGCGACTGTCATTCCTAGCCAAGTGACACCGGTTGTTGCGATGCGATCGACGACGTAAAGATTTCGGTACTCGGCATCGATAAGTCCGCCTTCATCGCTGGTCATCACGTTGCGGTGGAATCCGCTTGCAACTTTTTGTTGGATCGATGCTCCAGGGACTAAATCGCCTGCAAGCTGTTCGATGGTAAACTGATCGAAGGGCATGTTCGCGTTGAACGCGTTGATCACCCATTCGCGCCAAAGCCACATATCGCGCAGAGAGTCGTTATGGTAGCCGCTCGTATCGCCATAACGCGCGAGGTCCAACCAAGGCATTGCCATTCGTTCACCGAAATGTTTGCTGCTGATCAATCGGTCGACAACGGTTTCAAAGGCTGTAGGTGAGTCATCCTGTAAGAATGACTTAACATCCTGGAGTGAGGGGGGGAGACCAGTCAGGTCGAGGGACACGCGTCGCAGAAGTTTTTCTTTAGTCTCCTTAGGGGATTGCGAAAGTCCTTCCGATCGAAGTTTGGAAAGCACGAACGCATCTATCGGATTGGAGATTGTACCGGCGGCGAGATCCTCTCTCGGAACGACTGGTGACACGATGTTCTCAAAGGACCAGTGGTTTGTCCATGGAGCACCTTCTTGAACCCATTGCTTGAGTGTATCGATTTGTTTCGGTGTGAGGGCCTTGCCTTCGTCAGGTGGCGGCATAACTTGCTCTCGATCTTGAGAGATTATTCGCCGAATGATCTCGCTGTCGTTTGGCATACCGGCAACCACCGGCGTTGCTCCGGACTCAAGTTGGCTAAAGACCGTTTCTTTTCGGTCCATTCGAAGGCCAGCCTTGAGCTTGCCTGTGTCTGGGCCATGGCAAGCGAAGCAATGTTCCGACAAAATCGGCCGAACATCTCGATCGAATTCGAGAACTTGGGCATTTGCAAAATGGCTTGCAATCAAGCAATGAAACGCAATTCCAGCGAACGAAAATGAAGTATGCAAAATGAAATCCACCAAAAGCGTCGGCCGCCGGCCGCGAGTGACGTAAAGCATTACTATAATGATTGAAACACCCACAAAGGGCCAGGGGCCCATGCCTCAACAAACTTCAAAACGATAAGTCAGGAAAAAATGAGCCACTCAATCGCCGCTGATCCAAATGGCCCTGTCACATTGGCTCGATTCAACAGCGAAATCGAGGCCGTTGCCATTCTCTCTGCGTTAGCTGAAATCGGTATCCAAGGGACAACTACCGGTTCCTTCACTGCGGGCTTCATTACCGAAGCCCCGGGTGACATTTCTGTCATCGTTAGGCAAAGCGATCTGCCCAAATCTTTGGAGGTACTGGCCGAATTGCAGGCAACAAAAAATAACGTCGATTGGTCCTCAGTCGACGTCGGCGAGCCCGAAGCCTAAACGTAGCATGGGCCCCCGGCCCGTGTGATCTGTAGCATGGGCCCCCGGCCCGTGTGATCTGTTAAAATCCCACGACGTATATTTCTCGTTGGTCACTTGGCTATCGATCTTTGAGGCTCGTTACGCCAAAGTGTTTTCCATCACGGGCCGGGGGCTCATGCTACTTTTTTGGGGAATCGAGTGATGTTAAATCTTGATAGTCCACCAGGGTTCCGCGGCCTCGATCTGAACGCGTCTCTCCAGATCTACTCGAGAAACCTGCCACACTGGCGGCAGAACGGTGCGACGTACTTTGTCACATTTAATCTTGTCGATGCATTGCCAATCGCAAAACGCAATGAACTAGAAGCCATGCGTTGCGACTGGGAGCATCGTTTTCCACTGCCTCGCGATGCGGTAACCTGGAGGGACTACGCGAAATCAGTTTTTCGCAAGGTAGAGAAATGGATGGATACTGGATACGGCCAATGTTGGTTTCGACAACGCGAATATGCCAACGAATTGAGCAGATCGATTCTTCATTTTCACGAGAGTCATTACGACGTCGGATGTTTCGTCGTGATGGGAAATCACTGCCATCTAATAGTGCGGCCACTAAGTGAATTTGACCTAGAGAACGAAGTTGGATCGATAAAGAATGTAACCGCCATATTCGTGAATAAGCGAGAATCGTTGGCTGGGGCACTTTGGCAACAGGAATCTTATGACCACATCATTCGAGACGAAGAGCATTTGTACCGAATCGTGCAATACATTGGAGCGAATCCCGGTCAAGCAGGTATTGCTCCAGACAAGTGGCATCGATGGATCAATCCAGCATGGCAAGCGTTTGGTTGGGATTTCCAAACGTAGCATGGGCCCCCGGCCCGTGTGTTAGTAGCATGGGCCCCCGGCCCGTGTGATTTTATTGCAATCCATTTTTCTTGTTAGTCGCTTGGCCACCGATCGCAGAAACAGGTTACGCTTTATTAGATTCAAACACGGGCCAGGGGCCTGTGCTACTGTTCAAACACGGGCCGGGGGCCCATGCTACAACTAGGTCAATGACTATGCTTGAAGAAACAAAAAGCCGTTCCAGGGCAAACGCCGACGCAATATCCTTGATCCTGAAGCAAGCAGGCAGGACAGCAGACGAAGTGGCATCGTTGGCAACGCTGGATGATGCCGACCGGGCCGCCGAAAAGCAGTTTTCCGGTGAAGCACCCACCATAACTTCCCTGTTCGGAAAAGCAAAGGCCGTCGAATTCGATGCTGGCCTGTTCAGTCCATCTTCCGAAGTTGCAAGCACCATGGCTGCAAGTATTGAGTTGTTGTTGAAACGAAAGAAGGCCGGCTCGTTGCTCGATCATTCCAAAATGCTGTTTCAAGAGGAAACCATTTCTGGACTTGCGAAAATTGGCTTCTTTGGATTGGCGATTCCAAAACAGTACGGTGGCAGTGGCGCCAAGCTCGGTGACCTAGGGCCATTGTTACGCGCACTAACGCATATCCATCCCGACTTGGCGGTATTATTCGAAGTGCATAATTTCTTAGGACCCGTAACGCCGATCCTCGACTTTGGTACCGAAGCACAAAAAACGTATTATCTTCCACGGATGGCCCGTGGCGAATTGCTTGGTTCCTTTGCGTTGACGGAACCTGGAGTGGGTGCAGACCCAAGCAAACTGGCCCTCACAGCTCGACGCGAAGGAGACAAGTATCTTATCTCCGGCGTAAAATGGCCGATAACGAATGTCATCTACGGAGGTATCTGTATTCTCGTTCTCAAGATCGATGGGGACGGACTTGCCAAAGGTCGCGATTCCGGCATGGTGATTTTTGAAGTGCCCAAATCGGACACGCCAAACTTTCGCATGATCCGGAATCGGCTAACCGCCTTCGACTATTTATGGAATGCAAGATTTCGCCTAACGAACTACGAAGTTTCAACTGACAAATTGCTTGGACCGCCGGGCAAGGGACTTGCTCAGGCCTTCAGTTCGCTTGCCAAGGGCCGTGGCGGAATTTGCGTGAACTGCGCAGCCAAGATTTTCAAACTGCTGGCTCAAATCATCCTAGACCCAAGCCAATCCGAGGAAAAGAATGAACTAACACATCGGAACAAACCCGGTGGTTGGACGGCCTTTCGCAGCACGTTTGGAAAGCCCATCGGCGATTCGCCTCGCATCCAAACGTGGATGGGTCGCGCCGCTTGCCATGCTCTTGCAAGCCGTGTTCTCGGTGACGTTTGCTTTCGATTAGGTGCCAATGGTGTTCGCGACGAAACGATGGGAATGATTGCCAAAGTTTACGCGTCGAAAGCACTTCTCCAGACAGCAATCAACGTCTACCAGATTCAGGGCGGACGATCCGTTCACTTGGACGAACGGCGTCATGCCCTCCGCAAAGGTGGGGAAGCCGCGATTGCTAACGCCGGGCCGCTCATCGAAAACTACATCGGTGAAAACATGCACGAGTTCACGATTGCAACTGTCTATGAAGGACCCAATCCTGTGCTCGCAGATATCGGAGCTCCCAATGCAATGACTCGAGGTATTCGAGCGAAGTACCTTGAGCCCATTGGAATGGCGGAAGTCAATGGTAAGTTTGGTCTAACTGCTAAAGCGAAGTTTGGTTGGTTCATCTTTCGCACAATTCTCGGTTCCTTAAATCCATGGACCGGGTCGCTCGAAGGGATTAAGGATCTCTTTCCTGAGAAAGAACGCCTCATCCGTAAAGCGCTTCATCGCAATCGCATTCTCGGACGTCGCGTCTTGATCATCATCGCGCGGTATCAAAAAACTTTTATGGACCAAAGTTTTCTTTTGGGTGACGAAGGTGGGATCTTCGACCAGCTATGTTATTCATTGGCATCGCTGGTCTACGCTATCAAGCTCAAGGACTCGAATCCTGAATACTTGCGTGTAGCCAACGTACTGGACCTTGAAGCAGACCTGCGAATGAAGGGGCAAACCGAGTCCCCGCAACTTCAACAAGCCTGGTCGAAAATAAGCATCGATCTTATGAATCCAGCTTCGGCATTGTTCGCCGATCTGATTTCGGACATCGAGGTCAGCGACATACCTTTGGACCCTCGTTTCATCGATAAATTCATCTAGCATGTGCGAGTAGGTCACTCTTGCCGAGAGTGACTTGGAACGCAACCTCGCAGTGCTTCACACGGCCCAGGGGGCCATGCTACAAACAGATATGCCACAACCCTTACTTGGCTGGCATGCGAAGCCCCGCGTCGAGCCTCAGTGTACAACCGTTGAACATCGCGTTTTCGATCACATGCTGCACGGCAAATGCGAATTCCTCGGGCTCTCCGAAACGCTTAGGAAAGGCGGTCTCACCCAAAAGGGATTGTCGCACTTTGTCCGGTGCTGCTTCCATCATCGGGGTTTCAAAGACTCCCGGTGCGATACTTACTACGCGTATTCCAACGAGTGCCAGGTCACGAGCAATAGGCAGTGTCATCGACGCAATGCCCCCCTTCGAAGCCGCATACGCACTCTGGCCGATCTGGCCATCAAAGGCCGCAATCGACGAAGTCAATACGATCACTCCTCGCTCGCTCGACGGATCTTCAATCATCTTCTTGGAAATCGCATCCGCACTAAGTCTCAACACATTGTAGGTCCCGATCAAGTTGATTTCGATAACCCGCCGAAATTCGTCCAAGGACGCTGGACCGTTGCGCCCAAGCGAACGTTCCGAGTGTATTACTCCAGCGCAAATGACGGTTGCAGAAAGTGGGCCGAAGACGCGTACTCCCTCATCGATCGCTGTTTTTACTTCATCCTCCTTGGTAACGTCCGCTCGGCGATAAACACAGCGTCCAGCGGCCGACGCCAGCATCTCTTCCGGAGGAATAGATATGTCCACCAGAATCACTTTCGCTCCTAGCCGTAGGAACGTTTTAGCACATGCATAGCCCAAACCTGAGCTGCCCCCAGAGATCAAGATCGTGCTGCCATCGATTTGCATTTGAACATCCTTTCCGCTCGCTTTTTCGAGAATGCCCCATCATACGGTATTCTGTAGCGTACTGGCAGCGCAAGTCACTCTCAGTAAGAGTGACCTACAGCAAGAGTGACCTACGGTAGGTCGCAACTGCCGGTTGCGACTGTGAGTACCTCGTAAAAAAACGCTAATACTACGAGCGCTAGTCCACCGAAACACGGTAGAATTCGAGATAGTTCAATCCCTTTTGCTTGGAGAATCGGCGTGACCGAACTTGTACTTATTCAAATGCTAAAGCCAGGGCTTGCGCTGGCGACGTTGAATCGTCCTGAACGCAGGAATGCCCTCAGCATCGAATTACTCGACACACTTTGCGATCGAGTGGAACAATTGGCGACAGAGAAATCGACGCGAGTACTAATTCTTCGAGGTGCCGGTCCAATCTTTTGTTCAGGCTTGGACCTGTCGGAGGCTTCCGATCCGGAACGTGTTCAATTCTCGGCAAAAGGCATAGCGAGAGTATTGACACTGATGCGCGAGACGCGACTGGTTACGATTGCTGCCGCCCACGGAGGAGCTTACGCTGGAGGCGCCGGGCTTATGGCATCCTGCGATATTGCAATCGGTACCTCCGATCTTAAGGTCGGTTTTCCGGAGGCGCAACGCGGATTGCTGCCAGCTCTCATCTGCGCGTTGTTGACCCATAAGATTCGGGAGGGGGATCTGCGAGAGTTGTTTCTAGTCGGCAATACCATTGATGCCCTCCGATCGCAACAGATCGGACTATTGCAAAGAGTCGTCGATTCGAACGAGCTTTTAGAGGAGGCTATCAAGGTAGCGCTGGGGATCTTAGCAGGTGGGCCTGACACGATTGAGGGGACGAAGGCATTGCTCAATCAAGCGTATGTGCCAAACGACTCGATTTCCATTCAGCGAATGCTGGCGGCTCATCTGGGAGCACGCCATAGCGCAGAAGCACATGAGGGATTAACTGCCTTTATCGAAAAGCGTCGACCCTCGTGGATGGCAGATTAGTCAACTCATCGGAACTGCTTGGTTAGCTACACGGCGAACGAGCACTTACCATGGCTAGTACCTTTCAACTAACAAAATCAGCCAGGCTTGCCTGGCGCACCGGAACACACGGAAAAAAACAATTCATTTCAAAGTGAGCTGATGGAATGCGTCTTATCACTTCCTTTGAGATATTTGAATTCACGTTGCTGCAATGTTCTTTCAATTTTCCGTTCCGTGTGTTCCGTGTATTCCGTGGTTCAAAAAAAACCAAAATGTGTTCCAGGTTTGGCTAGTAATCAGGAAACCGAAGCGGATCCGCTTCACTAAGTTTCTGATTGCGTTGGCATTGGATGGATGGCGAACGACTAGTGGGGCGAGATCGCAGGGTTGCTTGTTTTTCTGGGCCGTGCATAGCTACGGCCCAAATGGCCCTAAGAAGAAAAAGGATCAAGTGGCCGCTGATTCATTGTTTGCTTCAAGCAAACGCTTCAGATTCTTCGCTGCCTCACGCGTCTGCTTCTTGAGTCCAAAGCGAATCAGCGGTGCCATCAGCTTTCCAGTAAACGTTTTCGGGACTATTTCAACGATGTGTGTGGTCAAAGTGTTAGCCTCCTTTACGCTAACTCGTAGGTCGACGAATACTTCAAACATGCCGTCATGGTACTTGCAGTGAAGTCGCTCACCAGAAACACGCGATAGTATCTCACCAACCATTTCTGCCTCACGACCTCCTTGTCTGTAGATGTATCGTAGCTTGTCGCCAACGGCATTTGGCCCGTCGTTCACCTTCGTAAGTGAGACACACGGAGGTAGCCAATCGGCTGTGCGAGGCAAGTTATCGATAACCGCGAATGCACGTTCCGGTGTGGTCCGAACAATCTCATCATACTGGAAATGAATTGGCATTTTTAAGCTCCGGGGTCACTGCATGCAACAAACCAAATGGCTTTGTAAATAGTGAACAGTACCCCAGACAGAATTCGAATCTGTGACCTCAGCTTTAGGAAAGCCGCGCTCTATCCAACTGAGCTACTGGGGCATCTATGAAAACAAAGGCAGAAACGCCTTTCACAACAAAATCGCATTTCGCGCTATCCGTTTGTGATTCTTAAGTAGTTTTGCCCAATGCCATTCACCTGCTTGATTGTACCCGTGAGCGACAAACCATTCTACGGGGTCGATCGGAGTACTTAGCGGGATTCCAGCTACGATGCTGCAATACGGCGCCGCGACCTGAATGCGAGGAATGGTCTTTGTCTCTCCGGACTATCGAGCGAAAACGTCCTGGATGGGGCCAGCCGCCGAGTCCGATCTACTCCAAATTTTGGACGATTTACACGGACGCTTTCGAGTGCGTAAGGTTTTCGTTTTTGGAGGATCGATGGGTGCCACTTCTGCGTTGGCGTTCATGAGCGTCTTTTGCTTCAGAACCGCCGAGTTTATGGGCCTGTAGACTCCTTTCCTCGGCGACGGAATTCGTTGATAGCAACGTCAAAGGTCTGCTCTGCAGCCTTCCGCTCTATTGCAGCGATGTTCATTTGCCGCACTCGCCATAACTGATGAATGGTTTCTTCGCACCAACGGGCGCTCGATCGCGAAACTCGAATGGGGGCATTGGCAACAAGGATGTCGATTGGGTTGGTGTGGAGTTGCGGAAACGTTCGCAACGCCAGCCAACTGCTCTGTTCGACGGTGACCTCAAACGCTACATCGTGTGCATTGCCATCCGCCGGCACATTTTTCGAGGCTACAACCCGTCCGTTAACAACAACTTCGACGATTCTTTCACCGCCGCGAAGCATGGATTCCGGTTGACTACCATGTAGCGTAACCGTATCTCCAACAAACCGACGGCCTCCCTCGGGTACCAGCGTACCATTGGCTACAGACAAAGGTGTTTCGGGGGCAAAGACAAGAGTCGCCGTGACGTTCACTTTACCGGGGGCGGTTATCTGCATGGTGTCACCCGCCGAACATTCGTTTACACTAAACTGCAATGCATGGGCGTAACCATCGGAAACGTAGCTTCGCCCCGCGGCTAGTCCAATACACCAATCGCCGAAATCCAGTCTATCCAATTTCCCTAATCGCACGTACGTCCTGCCTTGTCCAACCGCAGTGCTGCTCATACATGGGAAATCGGTTTCACCGCTGATCTTGAGTGGAAATCCGCAATTCAACAGGTGGTACCACATGTTCCATTCCGGAACCCTCGCGGTGTCCATCGCGCTGATGAAATCGCACACCTCCGCAACAACGGCGACCGGTAGTTCCATCGCGCCGACGCTATTCATTTCCGGAACGGCTAGGTTTGGAATGGAATCCGCAACCTGATCGATGCTGACTTGCAATTCGGTCAAAGTTAGATGCTGGTCATGATCGACATCTATTTGGTCAAACGCTAAAGGCAGCAAGGCTTCAGCGCTTTCCCGCTTAGAGAGCTGGCCGCTTTGATCATGATCGTGCTTTTTCAACAAGCGGGTTGCAGCAGCCTTAGGATCGATTTGAAGACCGCTTGCGGAATGAGCGAATCCAGTTACCGCGCCTTGCGATTTAGCCCAGCGCAAGACCGGTGTAGCCCATGTTGGCCAACCTTTCATCTTAGAACCGTCCGATCCCGGGTAGTTTTGGTCTTTCAAATTCAGCAAACAAACGTGTCCGAGCGCCTGCGACCCGAACCCGCTAATTTCAAGATCATATTTCAATAGCGTTTTTGGCTCGCTAACGTCGCTTACTGACATGCTAAAAAACTGGCGTTGAAATTCAAAGCATGGGCCCCATGTCAGGATGCAGCCTACATTCAAACCCTCGCCAGCTATCTGGCGAAACATGTCCTCTGGTGTCACACCTTCCGTCGGCGTGGTGTAATGAGCACAGCCAGCTCCGTGAATGTGGTGGTCTCCGCTCCAATAACCGAACTGCATCGGATGGACCCAGCGTTCCAAACGTATTTCGATCGATGGATCAGCGTCCGTAAGCACCTTGACGGATTGCCTCCGCACGCGATATTCTGGCCCGCGAGATGATTCGACTGTAAATTCGCCGGGCGGCAATAACACGGGCTCGCCATCATGACGATAAATTTGCTTTTGAAAGAACAGGTCAGGAGCAAGACGTCGTGCTTGTGGTGGATAGATTGCTCCCCCTTTATCCCGAAATACTAATCTTGCATAACAAGGATTGCCATCGTCATCGCGTATCGAAAGATTCATCGGAATCGCAGGCAACGAAGTCAATAGCAATGGCAATTCTGCTCGAAAGCCCAAGTCCTGAGTCCCTGGACCAACTGAGAATTCAATCGTTGCGTCGAGTTGTCCCGCAAGGCTACTGTAAAACAATACGATTGCGTATTCAACTGCAACCCCGCTTAAGTTGGAAGAGAGGGGTGGTTTCGCAAAAACCTCTAACTGCAGAAATCGACGTGGTCCATTTGTCGGCTGCTGATTCTCTAGAAGAATCAATTGTTCTTGGCGTTGCATGCTCAGCGGTGCGACACCAGCAAACGGTGCTCCAGCTTGAGGACTATTCAAGCGTAGGCTGGACTTAATCGCTCCTTGATTGAGTATTTTAATGAGGAACGGCGTGTAACCGGATTGCTGGACGACGGCAGCGCCGGAACCGCGCTGGACCTTGGCCCGTGATTCGGGGTTGATTGTAACTGTGCACAACACCATCGCATCAAGAATCGTCTGCAGTCGATCCGAATCCTCGGCCTTGATTGCCACCCGCAAATCATCAAGCGTGGATTTTGGGAACGGTCGTCCTAGCAGTTCGAACGCATCCACCAATCGTCGGGCATTTTCGCTGAGTGGCTGTCCTATCGAATCGTTCACGCCATTCTGCTGTGCGTTTACAGCGAGATGATTTAATGCAATCCAAATTAGAATTGGCCAGCTTAAGACCCGGTACATGGAACTGCGCATTTGAAGCGTCTTGAGTGTTCGTGGTAAAGCCGAAGTAGCAGAACCCAGCAGTAATGAAAACGCATGTTTCATGTGCATGTCTCTCCTATTGTACGCCGCCCTTGATGTAGTGCATCTACGACGACGAAAATCTCAATTTGCTGTCGTTGGAATCCGAAAGAAGTAAACATTGGATTTGCCTAACGTAATGTCCTCCGTTGGGTGCTGATCGGTAAAAGTTCCAATGATCGATCCATCCACCATAGTGACCCGGCTACTACCGATTGCATAGAGTGAGAAAGATTGAGAGGACCTAGCATAGTCGTGCCAGGTCTCTCCCTCATCGTCGCTGAATAGACATCCAACTCTCCCATGATCATTTCCCAAGACGAAAATTCTTTCCGGCCGTTTCGCGTCGACAACAAATGAACCGTCGAGACCCTGAAGCTCTATCGTCTCGCCTCGAAACGACGGCTGACGGTCGATTTGCTTTGCGCCGGAATTCAAATCATATCGAACGTAGTGTTGTTTGGGTGGTGTCGATTGAGCAAGATAGAGTCCATGCCAATGGCCGCGCCGACCAAGGCTGCTCGACAACCATGTGTGAACATCAAACTCATCATCTGGGGTCACACGCATCGCTGGGCCGGTATCATCCGCGACAATTGGCAATGTAAGGCTATCCCCTTGCAAATTAGAAAACGTAGTACCTCCATCGCGAGAAACGAGATGATGGATATCCCAATACATGTAAACGCCATGCTTTTGAGTGGTCCAAGCCAAATGAAGCCAACCCTTTTCATCCAGACTCAACAATGGATACTGGAGTATGCCGTTCCGTCCCTCCCTAAGTATCTGGCGAGAGTCAACCAATTCTCCATTTCGTTTCAGTCGATGAAA
>JANLRK010000424.1:0-4643 GCA_031361585.1 Pirellula sp.
CCATACGGAACCATCTGAAAACGACGACGATCCCGAAAACCCTGGGAATCGAAGCCTGTGTATGGCTTTTAATGGCCAGGGAGATGATGAGGAATGCCCCCGCAAGGACTCGAACCTTGGACCCGGTGATTAAGAGTCACCTGCTCTACCAACTGAGCTACAAGGGCGGGCTGGCGTGCGTTGGGCAAACAATGGCACACCAAGTGCCGTATGTTAGCCACCTTGGCCCGTGTTGCAAGTCCAAGTGCACATCGCATTTGCCGTTGTGTCGCCGACGACTGCTAGAGCGTAGTACTTCGGAAAATCCTGGAAAGCATTGAATCCATGAGTATTCATCCACAAGGATGTTGCCTGCCCACTCACTTTTTGTCGCCTTAGCGTTCCCAAGACAGGAAAAGACTCGATTATTGCGTAGATGGTTCCAGAATTTCGCAAAACATCTGTTGACCGAGTCGACCGGAATTGCCGATACTTTAACTTAGGTAGTCTGGCCGGTCTTGAACCGGTTGGGTAGTTCATTCCACATACGACCTGGCACGTCGGCTGGAGGAGTTCATTTATTCAAATCGAAAGGGTTTCAACAATCGAACGCATTCAAACGAGGATCAACAATCAGATCCGTATTTCTCCAATCCGCGTGATCGGTCCGGATGGCACTCAATATGGCGTCATTACAACCGATGAAGCTCTTAACCGCGCTCGTGACGCAGGCTTGGATCTGGTCGAGGTTGCACCAAACGAAAAGCCACCCGTCTGCCGGATTATGGACTTCGGCAAATACAAATACGAAAAAAGTAAGAAGTCTGGGCAACGCACTCATCAAACTAAAACAAAAGAGATTCGGCTTCGCCCAAAGACCGGCGAACACGATATTGGCACAAAAGTTCGCCAAGCAATCGGATTTCTAAAGGATAAAGACAAGGTCCAGGTATCCGTGATTTTCCGCGGACGTGAAATGGCACACGTCGACGAGGGAAGAAGGGTTATGGAAAACGTTCTACAGGAGTTAGCAGAGTTTTCCAAATTGGAGCAGCCGCCGTTGCAACAAGGTAAGCGCATGATTGCAACCGTCGCCCCGAAGTAGCCCGCTCGGTGCCTAATACTTATGGCTCGATACTTATGGCTCGGTGCCTAACACTTATAAAAGTGCTTGAAAAGAAGTTGAAGTCGTATTGTACGAAGTCGATCCTCGACATCGCAATAACAGACCGATAGACCGAAACAATTCCTGTTTCTGGAATTTCGTGCGACAAGTTTGATTTTTATACGTTATTATTGAGAACAGAACACCCAAACTCTCGCTTGTAAATACATAACCATCCCATGGATACCTCTCGATTCGACGCGTCATTCGACAAAAGTTCGAAGACGCCGATTGCCGACGCTTTGGCGATTCTGATACTTCGTGTCATTTTCATTACCGTAGCGGGTGGTGTGGGCGCGATTTGGGCTAGATCGCCAGATCTTCAAGCTTTGGGCACATTGATGCCTTATTTGAGCTTTAGCGGTGTACTCTTGGCCGCGTTTGCTGTTGTTGCATTGGACATGCTGCTTCCGCGAAAACGCATCGAAGTGATTTCGGCAGTCTATTTCGGTTTGCTGGTTGGGGTACTTTTGTCCTACCTGCTAACGATTGCTCTAGATCCGATGTTGGAAAACAACAAATTTAAGTCATACTTTTCTCTCGCCACGATGACTATCTTTTGTTACGCCTGTATTAGCCTCTTGTTGCAAACGAAAGACGACTTTCGTTTTATCATTCCCTACATAGAGTTCTCTCGAGATCTTAAAGGTATGAAGCCATTGATCCTTGATACAAGCAGCATCATTGACGGACGCCTTGCTGAATTGGCGGAAACCAGCATCCTCGATAGCCAACTTGTTATGCCCCGGTTCGTATTGCTCGAATTGCAAACAATTGCCGATAGCTCGGACAAATTGCGTCGCGTTCGAGGGCGGCGAGGATTGGATATCTTGAACCGTCTGCGCACGAGCGAAAAAATGGACTTCATGATGTACGATCGAGAGTTGCCAGAGTTTGCTGGCCAGCCAGTCGATATGAAACTAGTCCTTCTTGCAAAGCATCTCGATGGCAAGCTAGTAACTGGCGACTTCAACCTCAATAAGGTTGCCAAATTGCACAACGTTGAGGTCATCGATCTAAACCAAGTTGCCAGCGCTCTACGCCCTCAATTCTTGCCTGGCGAAGGCTTTCAAGTTCGAGTGGTAAAAACGGGCGAAGGCCAAGACCAAGGGATTGGCTACTTGGATGACGGAACCATGGTGGTCGTCGAAGGTGGTCGTGAACGCGTCAATCAAACCATTGGCGTCGTAGTCACAAGCACATTGCAAACACAAGCCGGCAGGATGATCTTTACCAAATACGATGGTCCAGACTTTCGCATGTAGCAGCGTCGCTCCAGAGACCGCTGATTGCCGCAAGTCTCGGAGAAACTCGCCTACGGGTTTTCCCCAACTATTTGTCGTTCATTCCGCTGGTTGCTTTAGTAACTTATCGAGCCAATCGTAGGCAGCCTCGCGCTGTGTCTTGGGGAATTCGTGCGGGGCGTTAGGGGTTTCGAGTTTTAGAAGCGTTGCCGGAGCTTTTGTCTCGCCTTTTTCGAATAGTGAGTAAACGTCCTGGGCTTTTACAAACGCTTTGCGGACGCCACCCACGTCGAAGTTATCGTCATGGATCGGTGAATTGGAATACAACCCACGCGGCGCAAGTGCCGCTACGATTTCGTAAAAATCAAATGGAACCTTGTCGGGGTTGTTCTCATAGATGTCTCGAATACGCGGCATATAACGGTCGCTGGTCCAGCCTGCAATTTTGCCATGGTAGTAATCATGGAATGGAGTGAACCCGCAGCTTGAAACGACGGCCTTGAGACGTTCGTCGAAGACGGCCGTGAACAAACAATTGTGCCCACCCAAAGAATGGCCAATCGCACCGATCCGGTTCGAGTCAACTTGCGGAAGTGATTCTAGTAGATCGACTGCGCGCATATTGTTCCATATCGCCTTCATAGAACCGCTGGCATAGTGCGATCCCTTGGTTTTAAAGTCGTATTCGTATTCACCAAAAGATGGGTAATCAGGTACTAAGCACATATAACCCCGCTCGGCCAGCTCATGCGCATAGTGCAGTGATGCATTCCCTCCCAATCCTGCCGGTTCATCTTTCCCAATATTATTGGTTTGATGCAAACAAAGCATGGCCGCGGATTTTCCACCGCTTGGTACATCGTTCGGGATTAACAGCCAAGCTGGCACTCGATCGTTGGGTTCGGGCGTAAATCGGATCTTTTGGCGCCGGTACTTTTCGAGTCGTTCCTCCGTGACTACTTCCGTTTCGAGCGATACCCGACGTGACGCGTTAGGTAACGGCCCCATTACTAGCTGCATATTAGCTCGAATGTGCTGCACCCGTTCGGACCAATCGGTCCTCGTTTCCACTGGTCTCTCATTACCAGCTTTGTCCCGAACAACCAACAAATTGGAATGATCTGGATATTCAATTTGCAACGGGCTCGCCTTGCCCACCACGTCAAGCAGCCATTCTCGCAACTGCTGTCTCGTCTTGCTGGGTCGCAGAATCCAAGTGTCGGAATGGTTCCGAAATCCGGTCGACGCAAATGTCATATTGGAACTTATAGCAAGCTGACTCAGGAAGCGGCGAGTCTCCTCTGCTTGATCCATTTCGCCGCAAATAAATTGGGGCCTGCCGTTTAGCCGTTTCAGTCGCTGTAACGCCGAAACAGAATCACTTTTTGGGTAAGGCCAATTGCGTACTCCATCGTAGTGGCTGCAGGTTACCAAGGCTCGCCAGAGCTTTGCAGTCCTCTCGTCGTGCAATCCTAAGTAGTTGCACGCGATTGCCCCTCGAGAGAATCCGCAAAGAACCATGCTAGATGGGTCACCTCCAAAGTTTTCGCACGTGTCCGCGATTGCTGCATGCAGGTAGGCCAGTGTTGATTCGGGATCGTACTGAGGAGCGTCGCCCCACCACGTTTCCGCTATGTCGCTGCCAGACGCGTTGAGACAAGGAACGCAGATCCAGATGGAACCCGTGTCGGAAGTTAGACCGTAGCCGAGGCAGCTATCTTCGGGTCGGCCAGTGCTGGTGTCTCCCAACGCGTCACGATATCCCCCATTGCCGGAGTATTCAACGATGATTGGCAACTTGGAGTCGCGAGTCCATTCATTCGGTAGAAACAGCGAGTGATATACCCTTTCAGAATTCCAGCCAGACATGCTGCGTCTGACTCGCTGGCCTGGCGCCGGCTCTTGCGTGACCATCTTCGGTACGACGAGATCGGCCTCTACCGATCGGACGTCGGGGAATTCCTTAAGTTGAGCAACGGTAATTGAGTTGATGGATATCAACGAAATGGAAGCGATGAATACGATCCACTCGACAGGTCCAATGATTCTCATATTTCCCCTAAAATTGCGTCTCGTTTAACCCGCTAAGCGGTGGGCTTGCAAACTGTATTCCGATTGGTTAGGCCTGAGGCGCTAGCCGATCTACCCATCTTCGTCTCCCATACGCAACACCGTCATGTCCGCGCTCGCCTCATTTAGCCAGGAAGCAGAATAATCCAGCAGGGCAAGCCTGCGGTATTGGCTTCCAAGCTGGA
>JANLRK010000450.1:0-3483 GCA_031361585.1 Pirellula sp.
AAGCGATGGAATACCTTCAATCTTTGATTGAGAAATCCCCTTCGCAACCCTTGCCCGTACTTGTTACCGACTACAACATGCCTGAAATGGATGGTAGCATGCTGTGTTCCAAGGTTCGGAATGATGCCAGGCTGGCCGGAATCAAGATCCTTGTGCTTAGCTCAAGCGTCGGCGTTGCGCAAAGCGAATTTGGGAATCTAGACATAGCGGCATTTCTTTACAAACCGATCAAGCAATCGGAGCTCTTCAATGCGCTTGCAAATACGATCGGAGCGAAGTTGGAATTGCCAATGGCACCTCGTCTCCAGCTTCCCGAGGCGGAATCGATGCCACCACTCCGTGTTCTCTTGGCAGAGGATGGATTGGCAAATCAGAAGTTAGCCATAGGTCTATTGCGACGCTGGGGGCACTCCGTAACGGTCGCGGAAAACGGTTGCGAAGCGGTCACGGCATGGGCCAATGATCTTTTTGACGTTATTCTAATGGACGTGCAAATGCCTGTCATGGATGGACTCGAAGCGACGCAAACCATTCGTTCCAGAGAGGCGGGTACCGATCGTCGTATTCCAATCATTGCAGTCACAGCCCACGCAATGACTGGTGATCGAGAGAAGTGCTTGGAGGCGGGAATGGATGGTTACGTCACTAAGCCCTTCAAAAAACAAGCTCTTTACGAAGCGATCCGTCCCTTGGTAAGCAAATAAAGCAATGAAAGGAGTCAAACCAAAATGCAGCCAATTGATCTTTCGCTCGCGATGAAGGCCACGGACGGCGATCTTGAACTATTGCAAGTTGTGATTGAGGCATTTCTCGAAGAGTACCCGGCTTTGCTCGCCGAATTGGAACCCGCCATCCGGGCTGGCGATAATGCAGTCGTCCAACGAGCGAGTCACACCATCAAAGGCACACTCAGGCTTTTTGGAAATGTGCCGTCAAGGGAGTTGGCTGAACGACTTGAAGAAATGGGCGGTACAAAGTCTCTAGGAAACGCAGCGTCTCTAGGAAACGCAGCTGAAACGTATGAGTCGTTAAAGCTCTCGTTGGCATCGCTTCGACGACAATTGTTGGATGCTATGGAAAACCTGCGATAGGATCAGCATGCCACAACCAAACCTCCGAAGTCGAAAGCTCCTTCGATCAAAAGGGATCGGCGGGTGGGTCGATGCCAAACGCGCCCATGGCCGTGGGTTCATAGTCGATCGTGTATTCAAATTTGCCAATGGAAAGTATTGATCCAGGCCGGAGCAGATGCTCGCGGAACGAAACATGGTTAATTCGAATCCCATTCGTGCTCTTTAAGTCCCGTACATACCACCAACCCTCGAATGTATAGAGCAAACAATGGTGCAACGAGATGGACGACGAGCGGATCACGATATCGCAACTGGGATCACGGCCTGCCGTCATCTTGGATTTCTTTAATACAATAGGTGTACCTCCATCGCGAGGCTTTAGTACGCCAACGACCGTTAATGTTTTTGGCTGGTCTGGTTTCGCTTTGGCGACGTCTGTTTTTACTTCAGCCTCTTTTGAAACTCTACGCTTGACCATAGTAACCGCGTTTCCCGATGGGTCGTAGGACACACTGTCCATAAAGGCCCACATAAGGAAGAGCCCTCGACCACCCTCGCCTAACAACGCCGTTTTTCGTCCAGTAGCCGTAAGCTCTTGATACTCGAACCCAGGTCCCTCATCGCGAATCTTGAACCGAGCTTCCTCCCGTGTGACCTGTATCTCGATATGCACACGTCGGTCCTTGTAAGGGGCTTTAGTCAAACGCTCATCCATTAGACTTCGATCGCCATTGAGCGGTCCCCCGATTTCCAAATTCCCATGGTAGATAGCGTTCAGGACCGCATGCTCGAGGGCAACACCAACCTGCACTGCCGCCGGTTCGTCGCATATCCCAAGACCTATCGTCATGCGTTGTGCAAGTTCGATTAGTGGGGCAATTAAAGCAAAATCGTTTTCGAACGCAAACTCAAATTGGGTAAGTGTTGCGCATTCGATGATCCGTTCGAAACTGGATTCCGTGCGCGTGAGTTCAATGACGTGGTTTAGTGTATCTTGCAAAAGTTCTTCGCAACGGGACTTTGGAACGTAGCCCGCCGCTCCACGTTGTAAAGCTTGCGATGCAAGTTCCTCACTTCCTGCCGCCGTGATGAGGACGACTGGAATGAGAGGATGAAGCGTTCGGATTTTCTCAACCAATTGCATGCCATCCATGTTTGGCATTTGCATATCTGTCACGACCAGATCCGGGGCTTTTGCTTTAATTTTGTCCAGCGCGATCAATCCATCTGCGGCTGTCTCAACTTCAAAGTGCAAACATTTCTTCAGAAGGCCCTCGATCAATAGGCGGTCCGTGGCCGAGTCGTCAACGAGCAGAATATTAAACATGGAAAGCATCTCCAACATATTGCCTTCAAAAAGGCGGAGAGTTTGTTACTTGACTGTGTTTACCGTAGTGTACCAGTCGGTGACGAGGGTTGCTCGACTCCCAACGCGACCGGCGGTTCGAAGCTACCAAAGTTGCAGTTAAATCTCAGACGGCAGACGCGTAAATGCATGTTGACACGGCGAAGGAATTGTTCCAAAATAGATTAGTTCGATAGTAGAACTATTCGGGTTTAGAGGCAATAATGGACCGCGTGGACGAAAGAGCGAATGATTTCGGACTGATTGTTCGTGAGATATTGAAGCAGTTCACTCAATTGCACGACGCTGCCGCATGTGGCCCGCAGGCAAACCTTGGTCATCAGGATCTTCGCATCGTAGAACTTTTGGGAGAGTCTGGCCCTCAGATGATGCGTTTCGTTGCAGAGCATTTGGGGGTTGCGGTCAACTCGATGACGAACCTAGTAGACCACCTGGAGCAGAAAGGATTAGTTCATCGCACTAGGTCGGAAGTCGATCGCAGGGTTATCCACGTGGATCTTACGGAAGTAGGCAAAGATGCGTACGCAGCGGCATCCAATGCCAAGTTTCTTTTCCATCGCGCTATTCTCTCAGCCCTTACGGAAGAGGAACAGCAAATCCTGCTGGTGCTATTTCGAAAAATATCGCGTGAAGGCAAGAAGCAAGTCGAGAAGTTCTCGACGAGTCCACTCACAAACACTCGAGCCTCCTCTTAGGTCATTTTGGGAAACAGATGTCTACCAATCTATTAGAACCCTCAACTGACTCCGAATCAAACGACAATGCCGTGGTTGTACTCCGACCGGAGGTTCCTGACGAAGCTCTATCGTTTGAGTCAAATTCCAGTTTCATTGCGAGGCGAACCTGGCTTCCTTGGATTGTAGGGGTGGCGGCCCTGGTTCTTGCGTTTGGTTGTGGATGGTGGATGGCCAATCGGCGTGCACACCGACAGGGCCTGCTCGAATTGCCCCCTACAACTACCCATCGCTCGAATGATCAATTCGTGGTTACCGCGGCTCCCGTAGAACATCGTTCTATCCAACGATTCGTAGAAGCCGTTGGAAC
>JANLRK010000454.1:0-9326 GCA_031361585.1 Pirellula sp.
TTAAAGCATGAAGAAGCGCTAGCGGCAGGTCGCCTAAATGTGTTGACCAAGTCGGTCGGCGAGCCTCTTCAATGTCTGGCTTGCGTCTCCCTCAGCGAGTTTGGCATGGATCAAATGCAATTGGGATTTATCTGCCCAAGCTTCGTTCAGGGCCGCATCAAACTCCATTTCGTCATTGACGAGATAGCCTTTCCCGCCGCCGTAAACTTCGGGCAGTTTCGAATAGTTCCAAACCGCAATCTCGTTGTACTTCCAAGTCCCTTTCTGTAAAAACCGTTCCGTTCCGTAACCGTGATTGTCAAGCACGATTATGATCGGTGAGTATCCCAAGCGAATCAGCGAAGACATTTCTTGACCGGTCATCTGAAATGCACCGTCCCCCACAATGACGAGCACTCGATCTTCTGGTTTAGCGACGCAAGCACCCAATGCAGCCGGGACGGAAAAACCCATCGATGTGTAATAGGCAGGGGACAAGAAGTCAGTTCGCTCGTGGATCACCAATTCTGACGAAGCGAAAAGCGCATCACCGATATCGGCGATGACGATAGTCTGAGCATCGATTTGGCCATTGATTCGAGAAATCATTCGACTGATTTCAAGTGCCCTTCCGGGTTCCGGCTGAAAGTTTCCTGGGTGCTTTTGACGCAGAATATCTGGTATGAATCGATGAGCCGGTTGAGAGTTGGCGTTAATCAATCGATCCAAGAAATCAGCAAGCGGTACGTTCGGATAGTGATGATAAGAAATTTGCAGTTGCTCACTCGTGGCATAGATACAACTCTTGACATCGAGTTGAGCAGTGTAGATACCTAGATTGATGTCCGTCATGAACGCTCCAAGTAGCAATACGCAATCACTATCTTCGACATACTGCGTAACTTCCTCGCGCCCCATTGCCCCTTCGTAGAGGCCCACGTAAAGCGGGTGCGTCTCGTCTACAACGCTCTTTCCAAGAATCGTGGCGGCGATCGGAATTTTGGCTTGTTCGGCCAATTTCATCAATTGATCCTGCAACCCAAATCGATGGATCTCAACTCCCGCAATGATGATCGGCTTTTTGGCTTGATTGATTCGATCGACAGCGTCCCGGACCGCTTCATCCAGTGCTTGCGAATCAAATTGCGTATTGGGTCGACGGAACGCGTGCGCAATAGGCGGGATAACATCGACCATATCCCTTGGTAACTCGATGTAGACGGGACGCTTAAACCGATAGCAAGCATCCAACACACGATCGATTTCACTAAAGGCGACTATCGGGTCAATCAATTCCGTCGCTGCGATGCAAAGCTTTTCAAAAACCTCACGTTGTGTACTAAAGTCTCGGACTTTGTGATGAAGAAGGGGGTTGTTGATGCGCTCGTTCAAACCGGGCGAACCGCTAAGTAAGACCACCGGAGACTTTTCAGCGAAAGCTCCCGCGACGCTATTGCAAACCGACAATCCACCCACACAATACGTTACGCAGAGTGCTCCCATCCCTCGAATTCTTGCATACGCGTCGGCAGCAAAGCCGGCGCAATCCTCGCGCGTGCAGCCGACCACATTGATGGGACTCTTTTCCAACATGCTATAAAAATGGAGTATGTAGTCGCCTGGGATCCCAAAGCAGTCGCGGATTCCATAATCCTGTAGCCGATTGATAAGGTATTGACCAATTGAAACATCCAACTGGCTTGGCCGTTGGCTTATGGTGCTTCGACTATCCGTCTTTTTTCCGATGGAGCTAAGCGCGTTGCTCATTTGAATTTCGTCTTGTTAAAAAATACGCCGGAGACTGCAATTAGCAACCGGCAGGATCCTCTCTGCCGTCGCGCCCCCCTCCGGTCATGTGTTATTCGGTCCACTGTCACACGGCCCAGGGGGCCATGCTACTGGGCGAGTTCGAACTGCCGTTCGCCTTAGAGGATTTCAACATTGTATGCTGAACTTCAAGGTTGTGGCTACCTCCATCGTAACAACCGTCACAATCGTCCCTGTTTCGAGAGCTTGGATCGCTTTCCAAATGCTCTAAATCTCACTGCGATAAAAATGCCGAGCTAGGCTTTTCGGGTCAATCCCCAACGACCGTTTGTTCAGTCTTTTTTTCGCTCGCTTACGCTTAATGGACTTTGCGCCGCAATGTCAAATCAAAACCAAAACCCTATTCGCGTCGCAGATCTTTCCGAATCGGTGTACGTACCTCGCGTACCCGCTGCCCCGACCACAAAGGGCTCAGCGGAAGCAGCACAAATACGCCGTTCTAAGAGTTTGCAGGAACACGAGTCGCAATACGTCAGTCTTCAAGGTAACGAGCATCAGGACTTGGCCGAAATTCGAGCTCAATTCGCATCTGAATCGGAGCAAAGCATTGCCGAGCTTTTGCCGGTCGTTGTCGAGGAACTCAATCCCAAAAACGAAGCGACTTTCGTTGGTGAATTCTTTGAGCAAATGCTTTCTAGCCCATCCATATTGGAACCCCCCAAGACGACGCGGGTTTGGGGGCTGGACTACCATGCAGTCAATATGGAACAAACGCTCGACTACTTGGAACACGTCATTGCCACGCGGCAGCCAAGTTATGCAGTTACGGCCAATTTGAACTATGCCATGTTGTGCGTAAAGAATCCAAGATTGGCTGCTTTCACACAGAAGGCAGCCTTGACGTTGTGCGATGGAATGCCGGTTCTTTGGCGAAGCAAGCTCAATTCGGTCAAGTTACCCGATCGTGTGGCTGGCGCCGACTTGATTTATCGAATGACCGAACGCTGTGCGATCAAAAAACTTCGTGTATATTTCTACGGTGGTTCGGACGGGATTGCGGAAAGAACGGCCAAACGGTTGAAGGAGCTCTATCCGAAGCTGGTCGTGGCTGGAGTCCAGTGCCCCCCGTTTCGAGCATGTAGTTCCGAAGAGGTTAAGTGTCAGATCGCGAGGATCAAACAAGCCAAGCCCGATCTGCTGTTGGTTGCACTTGGTCAACCCAAGGGAGAATACTGGATCGAAGATCATCTTGAGGAACTAGGTGTCCCACTAGCGATCCAGTTAGGTGCGTCTTTTGATTTCGTTGCCGGGAACGCAACACGCGCTCCATTGCTCATGCAACGAATGGGTTTAGAGTGGTTGCATCGCACCATTAAAGATCCGACTCGTTTGGCTCCACGCTATTTCGGCAACTTGGTTTTCTTGGTCAAAGCCATCCGACGAGAACTGATCGAAAAACTGTCATAGCAGGGTAGACTCGATAGCACGACGCGCAAGCTAGTGATTTCTGCTTCCAATTCACCAGCTTGCACGACACGCAAGCTAGTGATACCCCCCGAGTTCAAAACAACTGCAACGCCGACCTCGCAACGTTAGACTTTAGACCAGTCGCGGCGTTGTCGGCTGCTCGGTATGGCCATTTTTTTGCGATATTTGGTAATCGTTCGACGCGCGACTCCAAGACCTTGCTTCTTAAGCTCTTCGACCAAGTCGTCGTCGCTTAGCGGATTTGTTTTGTCTTCTTTGCCGATGATTTCTTGCAGCTTGATTCGTATCGTTTCGTAGGCTACGTCCTCTCCGTCGGCACTCTGGGTTCCGAAGACGAAGAATCGCCTGAGTGGCAAGATTCCTCTTGGAGTTTGTATCCATTTGTCATCGACCGCCCGCGAAACCGTAGTAACGTGAACGCCAACTTGGTCGGCAATCTGCTGCATTTTTAGCGGCTCGATCGACTCTGGACCTTCATCTAGAAATTTCTTTTGGTAGTCGACTATCGCCTGTGAAACGCGAGTCAAGGTTCGTCGCCGCTGTTGGATCGATTCGATTAGCCATTGCGCGCTACCGATCTTTCTCTTGATGAACTCTTTTTCTTCTTCGCTGGCTTGAGGGTCACCCAATCTTCGCCTGTAGTATTCGCTGATCCGCAATGGTGGCAATGAATCATCCACCAACCGAACGGTATAGACCCCCTTTTCATTTGATTCGACGATCACGTCAGGGGTCACGAGCGGTACGTGAACCTCCATAAATGCGGCACCGGGCTTAGGATTGAACTGGTGCATCTGCTCGCGAATCTCTTTGATCAATTCGATCGAGTAGCCCGTCTTTTTTTGGATCACGGGCAAGCGGTTTTCGGCCAAGTCGTCCAGATGCTGCGAAATCAAGGTTCGCATCTCATCGACCAATCGCATCTCGGGACGCAATTGATTGAGTAAGCATTCGCGAAGATTGCGGGCTCCCACGCCAGCAGGCTCAAGCGACTGAACGATGGTCAAGGCTTTCTCTGCCAATACTAAATCCGACGACTTGTGATCAGGAGGCAAGATGTCGGCAAGTGAGGTTTTCAAATACCCGCCATCGCGAGCATCCAGACAGGAAATAATACGTTCCGCGATGCGTTCGATGTCGTCGTCGATATCCATTTCTGCAAGTTGATGGAGCAGGTAATCGTTGAGTGACTCAGGTCTCTCAGCGGCGTTAGCCATCAGATCGTGAGCGCGATCGCCATCTTCCTGCATGCGGCTACTCGAGCGGCGAAAATCGTCAAACGTATCTGGCATGTCGTTGTCCATGTTCGCCAGTCGTTCGAAGTCTTCCGCATTGGACTGATTGTCCTTGACGATCAGCTCTTTTTCATCCTCGGTCCGCGATGCGGTTGGGCTTTCTTCGTCGACAGGCTCTTCATCCGGCAGAGTTTCGTCGCGCTCCTCAACCTCCAACATTGGATTTTCGTTCATTTCCTGCTCAATGCGTTCCTGCAACGCCAGGATCGGCAACTGCAGAATCTCCATCGACTGGATCATCCTTGGAGCCAGTTTTTGAGTCTGAATCTGACGTGCTTCTAGTCCGAACGACAGACGCATAATAATTAAATCCGTTAAAACAGTTTTATGAGACGAACGCGTGCCAAACCCCAAAAGGTTCGACTTTTATACTTCGCGATGGTGACATTCCAACGCGGCAGTACCTCTACTGTATCACCTGCCCTGCCGTAAGTGCAGACTTGACGAGCGAATTAACTACGATATTGGAACGTGATTTGCTAGAATTGCTGTTTCTGCCACATTAAACCACCGTTTGAAAGAATTTCCCAACAAAATCAATGATGAGCGAAATCGAAACGCCACCCGAAAACACCAAAGAATCGACGTTGCGAGAATTACAGAACCGGGTAGACAGTTGGATAAAGGGGGTCGGCGTTCGCTATTTTTCTGAACTAACCAATCTGGCAGTGCTCGTTGAAGAGGTTGGGGAACTGGCAAGAATTATCTCGAGAACTTATGGCGACCAAAGTTTCAAAAAGTCGGACGCTGCATATAGTTTAGCGGATGAGATGGCGGATGTCCTTTTTGTACTCGTATGCTTGGCGAATCAAACCGGCGTCGACTTGACGAAAGCATTTCACGAAAACCTGACAAAAAAGACGAATCGCGATGCGGAACGGCACCGCGACAATCCAAAGCTTCGTCCATAACACAACGTACCAATCACGCTGGGGACCACCGTGCCACACTTTGCGACAACGCAACACCCTAAGTCGCCGGTTACTCGGTCAGACTAGAAAGCCAAGATTTATGAGTCTCACGATTATGCGCCGGATTAAATTCTGCGCCGGACATCGATTGTTTAAACATGGTGGAAAATGCGAACATTTCCACGGACACAATTACGTTGCGGACTTCTTCGTAGTTGGCGAGAAGCAAGATTCCGTTGGTCGTGTCATGGACTTTGCCGATCTAAAAGCGAAGTGCAAAGGCTGGCTGGATCAGAACTGGGACCATAGCTTCCTGGTCTCCGATCAAGATGAGAATGCGATCCAAGCATTGAAAATGGTCAAACCGTGCCGATTGTTTGTGATGCCGTACAACCCAACGGCCGAAAATATGGCCAAATACCTATTGGAGGAGGTTTGTCCGATTCTGCTGAAAGGATTTGGGGGCATAGCCACCCGCGTCAGGATTTGGGAAACCGATGAATCGTATGCGGAAGCGTCCATCGATGAGCATGACAAATTGGTGCTTGCAAGCTACGATGCTGCTGAGGCTAACTAAACTCGATGGAATTACCAATACCTTGAAGATGCTCTTTGCGGTTATCCAGCCAAACAAACTTCAAGCAGTCCGCGAAGCATTGAACCACGCCGGTGTTCAGCGATTGACGGTCATTGAAGCCCAAGGATACGGTCGTCAAAAAGGGCAGTCTGCCAACTATCGCGGTGTCGAGTATCGAGTCAATCTGCTCCGCAAGGTTACGTTGGAAATTTGCGTCAACGACGATTTCCTTGATCGAGCTATCGATACCATCACTTCGATTGCTCGGACTGGCACCGAGGGATGTATCGGCGACGGAAAGATATTCGTTTTACCAACACTAGAGGCCATCACAATCGATGATGGCCAAAGAGGACCGGGAGCTGTTTAGTGATACTTTTATTGTCAAGTGATTTGATGTTCCAATCGCGGATTAGTTCGGCAGCTCGCGCCGCCGGCAAAGCATGTGTGGTAGATCGTTCGGTAACCAAGCTTATAGAGCGTGTCGCAGAACCGGACACGGTGTCGCTGGTGATGGTTGATTTGACGCTGCTCAGCGTGGATCTAACACAAGACTTACCTTTGATTCACCAGGCGTTCTCCAATTGCAAAATTGTGGCGTATGGGCCGCATGTCGACGTGGTACGGTTAACATTGGCAGAAGAGTCGGGTGCGGATGCCGTGGTGACTCGAGGACAAATGGATCGCGATCTCGTTGCGATAATTCAGGGGACATAAACCTAATGATTGCGAGCTCCGGGATAGCTGAACACGCTTCCGTCCATGTCGCCGTTCGCAACGCATTTCGCAATGCGTCCGATCATCTACGAAGTCCTGTCACCTGTCTCTTCCTCTTTGTTAGCGGTGAAAAAGTAGGCGAAAATTCCAATAGGATTCGAACTGAGCTGGACGAGCTCGCGCCCGGCATCCCAGTATTCGGTTGTTCAGCCGAAAGTTTGGTTGGGAGAGGACGCGAGATCGAAGGGCAAACGGCAGCAAGCGTCTTGTTGATTGGCGAAGTTTCACAGTCTCCACAGATTTTCCAAATGGAGTGCCTGCAGACTCCCGATGGACCGACGGTTGTCGGAATTACGAACGAGATCGTTGAGCGGGCCAAAGAGTGCAATGGCATGCTGGTGGCTGCTTGCCCTCGCAGCTTTTCGGTTGATATGCTGATCGAAACACTTGAGCCCGATCGGGGAGCTAACGTTGTCCCGATCCTCGGGGGATATTGTAGTAGCCAGAATTGGGAAGCCAACAGTACCCTTTTTTGTAACGACAAAGTCTTCCGTAGCGGCGCCATAGGATTGGTTCTGCCGCCGGAATTGCATTGGCAAACCATTGTCAGCCAAGGATGTCGCGCCATTGGCGATCCATTGGTCATTACTGCTCTGGACGGCAATACGATTGTTGGACTCGGCGGAAAACCTGCACTGCCAGTGCTAAGAGATTTGTTTCAAAGGCTGCCAAATCACGAACGCGATATGGCGATCGACGCTCTTTTGATTGGTCGTGCGATTACCGAGTATAGCGACACATTCTCGCATGGAGATTTTTTGATTCGCAACGTTCAAGGGGTCGATACCGAAGCAGACGGGATCGTCGTCACCGATCGCTTTCAAGTTGGTCAGACGGTTCGATTTCATGTTAGGGACGCTGAGGGTGCAAACTCCGACTTGATGAACCTTTTGCAGCGTGTGAGCAACGGTGGTAAGGAAAGCAAAGCGGGCCTGCTATTCAGTTGCAATGGCAGAGGCCAACGGATGTTTTCGCAACCAAATCACGATGCGTTAGCAATCGATCATTACTTTCCCGGACTCCCTTTGTCCGGCATTTTTGCCGCTGGAGAATTTGCGCCCCTTGCGAATCGAAATCTAACTCATGGATTTACCGCAGTTGCGGCGTTCTTAAGGGAAACTGCTAAATAATGTAGTAGGATGGTCTCCACAGTGAACGTCCATACCCAATCTATCGTCTTGCAACTTGTTTAACCCGCGTAGCGGCGGGCGAGGCCAGTTAATCATCGAGCGATCGACGCGGATGCTGGCAGCATCCGCCACGGGCAAGTCTTGCGACTTGTGTGGTATAAATACGCTAGCAGCCTGTCCTACGAATCCTCCAAAGGCGATCACCATGACTACCCTACCATTCCTTCTGTTCCTTCTCTTCTTACTATCAACGTCGACGTTGTTGGCTGATGGTCCCACTGACAATCAAGCGGCTTCGGTTCGTTCGGTTCCGCCACCAGGAATCGCAATTGATGCCGATGTGCGATTGAGTTTAGAAAAGGAACTGAAGTCGCTCAAGGACCAGATTGAAGATCTTCGCAAATCCAAGAACCCTACCATTGAACGCTATCTTCCGGATGTCGAGGTGTTTTCAAGAGCCGTCGAGTTAGCTCTTAACGAAGACGGCTTCTTCGAGCCGAAGGATAAAGACCGCGCCAAACTCGTACTGCAAGAGGGAACAAAACGGGCCTCAGAACTGAAGATGGAAGCCACACCTTGGACGAGTCTCCTGGGAGATTCTCTCCTGGGAGATTCTCTCATGGTAGTGCGAGGCTTTCGTTCGAAGCTCGACGGTACCGTACAACCCTATGGAGTCGTTCGATCGCGAAAGATGAAACCAGCTGCGGCTTGTCGTGCGGACATCTGGTGCCGGGGCCGGAGCGAAAAGGGATTGGAGTTGCAATTCATCGCAACGCGTATGACCAATCCAGATCCGGCGCCTGAGCCTGGCGTGATCATGATTCATCCCTTTGGTCGGTATTGCAATGCAAACAAGCTTGCCGGAGAAATCGATACACTGGAGGTTTTGGAACACGCGTTGAAGGAATACCCGATCGATCCAAAGCGCGTCGCTATTCGTGGCTTCTCGATGGGTGGGGCCGCCGCCTGGCATCTGGCCGTTCACTATCCCGACAAATGGTTTGCAGCCAATCCCGGTGCCGGATTTTCGGAGACTCCTCAGTTCCTCAAAGTCTTTCAAAGCGAAGAGCTGAAGCCAACTTGGTACGAACAAAAACTATGGCAAATGTACGACTGTCCCGTATGGGCTCGCAATCTACGCATGCTACCGACGATAGCCTATAGCGGCGAAATCGACAAACAAAAACAAGCCGCGGACATTATGGCTGAGGCATGTTGGAAGTTGCCGGAGGAGCAGCGATTCGAATTGACCCATATCATTGCCCCGAAGACGGCCCATAAAGTGGACACGCTGGCGCGAATCGAAATCGAAAGACGATTGGCGATCCTCGATGGAATGCGATCTACGGATCCGCCTAAAGGTTTTTCTTTTACGACGACAACCCTTCGATACAACCAAGCT
>JANLRK010000483.1:0-10179 GCA_031361585.1 Pirellula sp.
CTCTTTTCGACCCGATCAACATTTCCGTTTGCTCGATAATTCAATTGCAAATTCAATAACTCATTGAATACACCGCGGTTGTCCAACGCCGTTTTGGGTTCGACCGCGGTTTCTGATTTAGCGATTTGTGCCTTTGCTGCGTTTGATACAAAATCATTTTGAATAACTTGTTGTCGCAAGCTGGAATTCCCATTGAGATCCACTCCGGAATTGCCCAACTGCATTTTGACAGAAGATTCCAATTGCTTCAGATTATTCTCGGCTCGAGCTTTTGAAAACACCTCGGAATCCTTGGCTGTCAATTCAGAGAGCCTGCCTATTTGCTTGTTTTTGTGTGAAAGCCAACCGGCCAGGAAATCTGACTGATCGCCAACTTGTCCAAGCGTCCCGTCAAAGCCATACCAATATTGATTCTCTGGTAATAGAAGCTTGACCTGGCTAAGTTCCACGTTGATGTTGATCGATTCCATCAATGGAAAGTCCAGCTTAGTTGTGAAGCCTGCTTTTTTCATTTTCCCCGCGTACTTGAGTTCAACCCCATAGTCGAGGTCCCCGGTTTGCGTGCGGACAAGCGGCACCCGAAGCCGGGTTGCCCCCATACGGTTCGGTTTGTTTGAAGACTGAATCGGCTTCACCGGTTTGCCTGCAACCATTGCGGTCCACAGCTGCTAACCGGCAGGCATCTCTAACTCTAGGTAGGCTTCACTGGTGTTCTCTACGCGAAATTCCTGCGTGGCCCGATAGTTGCTTGACTCATCCACCGCAATGACGCATTGTGCCAATCCGATCCGGGCGCTAGCCGTCTCCACAACCGAACGCGACTGCGATCTGAACGCCATCGACGAATTGTTTGGGCTGTCTGGATCATTCGCGGCAGCTGTTACTGGCCGCTCGTCGATGCGATAAACGTCTGCCGATTTGCCACCCAAAAGCGATTGCAATTTCACCCATTGCGAATCACCTCTAACCAACTGCGTTATTCCCTTCAACGAGTCCACCACAATCTCATCACGTCCTGAATTTTCCAACGTGACAAACCTATTCTCTACGGCTCCCGTCAAGATGACAGGGATAGGTACAAGATGAACTCCCGAGGGGAGAGGTGAATCCTTTTGAACAAGAATACGATACTGTCCCATGACGTCTTCCTGCAGTTCGATAATACACTTAACTGGCGCATCTATCTGTTCTGAAACTGGAAAGCGCTGTATGCTCCGCACCATTTGCGCCAAAACAACAGCGTCTTTCAATCGGGCTGGCACCGTAAACTCGAAACGATGCAACCCCGAATCCTTGATCTCCCACTCGATGTACAACGTTTCCTCCAAGGAACGGCGTGTCACTTTGACGTTGCTGATCGACATGGCCGTGACCTGCGGTACTCGCGATTGAAATCGCAGTAACCCGTGGTAGTTGCCTGATGAGAATCGCAATATGGTTTTAGGTGGTGCCGCCGCGGGGACTGGAATTTGGGCATTAGCTTGCGCAGGCCGTTGCGGAAAGCTGGCTGCTGCGAGGTTTCCGACTACCTCACAGCCTTGTAACTGGACGGGACGGACGTCGACCCCAACATCCGCGAAGACCAGAATAGCGCCCTCTTCGGATGAAGCATCCAAGGTTCTTATTTTAGGAATATTGAACGTATACTCGTTGGCCTGAAGATCGCCTTTGCGGTTCTGACTTGCCCTGAGTTGAAGGGAAACAGTGCCGATTTGGCCCTTCAAAAAAAGGATGTCCATGATTTTCGCACCATCCGTTGCATCGGACAAAGTCCACTCCATCGCTTCTCCGGAAACCGGTGCATCCCATTGCCAATCCGCTGGCAACTCCACTCTAACGCGAAACAATGGACGGTTCCCTACGGATAATTTCACTTCTGATTGTAGCCGCGAGTCGTTCCGGCTGACTCGCAACGATGTCTCCGTTTGGCTCATCAGTTTATTCGATACTTTACTGACCTTAAGACCTAGTTGGAAGTCAGTCGAGCGGTAACGATACGCTTGAAACGACTTGAGCGGGACTGGGCTGGCAGAAGGTATCGGTTGCATGTCCGCGCGCAGGTCCTCGCGAACAAGGCCATTAGAGTTCCCGACCTCTAATTCGAGCAGCGTGCTACGATAAATGGTGATCTTCCCTTGCTGCAACATTGCCTCCGGCACGAGCAATCGCGGCGCTTTGGCGAGCACCTCAGTCTCTGCGCCCAGGCGCATTGGGCGCGATGCGACGATGGTTAGCTGCTCTGATTCGACCGCCGACTTCAGCAGCGTCACCTTGACAATCTGCCTGTCAATTTGATTGTCAATCGTCCAGCCACGAATGTTCTTGCCCGTAACACGTTCGATGACCACGTCCTTTGGCAGTTCGAATTCAAACATGTCTCGACGTCCACGCCGAAACTCCAGTTTGACTTCCCATGTCGCGTGAAGCCCTTGCTCCTCAACTGCCAGTGCACAGTCTGCATCAACGCTCAGTCCTTGATCGGCGACACTCTCCGAAACTTTCGGACGCCACTGAAGCGACAGTTTGCCATCCATTGCAACGCTCGTTTCAATCGATTCACTAGCTTGAGTTGTTTCTCTTTGTTCGACATCGGGCAGACCGATCAACCGAACTTCCGTGTTGGCAACTGGTACATTCAATATCATCTTACCGGACGGCGCCGTGGGGAGTGTGGCGCTGACGATACGCCAACCTCCTTGACGCGACACTGGAATTTGAAACGTAGCAACAAACTGATGCGCTCGATTGCCTTTGACGAGCAATGCTAAGCCGTTGGGCTCAATGCTGACAGCCGCTGGTTCGTCATCGAGTTTGGTAGAGGTCAGGACGGCACCCTGAAAACCAAATGGAATCAGGAGTCCAGTTTCGGTATGAGGTATGATGTTGACCTTGAGGGAAAACTCCAACGCGTCATCGCGATCGAGTGTTGTTTCGTAGGATAGATTCGAGAGCGAGTATTCCACAGGCGGCGCGATCGTCTTGATAGTACTCTTGCCAGGCTTTGCCAAATCCATCAATTGGTTGTACACCGAATACGGTACGAGAACCTTTTCGTTTCCGACGGCCGAATACAGCGAATCCTGTTGGTAAGGAACCAAGATGGCATCAGCAGGTATTTCAATAGGACCATTGCTCGTAGTTGTATGCAATCTCATAAGCGATACCAGCTCGTCTAGGCTGCGAATGTCTCTACCGACTGTTGCCTCCTGTGCAGTCGCATCGCTGCCAGCCAACGCAAAAAAGATCGCAACCAAAATAGTTGGCCCGTTTAGTATTCCTTGGTGATTTTTAAAACCCATCGTTCCAACACTTCGACCGAAACCAAGCAGTACTCGAGTCGCGAAAACAGCCAGAGCTGCATAGAAGCAACCACTCGCTAGAATACCAGTCTCAATTGGCCAGGGGCTAAGCAAGGCGACGCCGATGGAGAACGCCATGATGGCAAGCGTCCATCGAACAACCTGCAACGTGGGTCTTCCAATGAAGGCGAGGCCGATCATCGCGATCAAGGCGGCCAACGCGCCGGCTGCCCAATGCAATCGATTGTTGTTTGAAATAGACAAGCGAATGATGGGGGAGTCGCCGAATCCACTCAAATAAAAAGGGTGCCAAGTCGACGGCCCTTGGAAATCGATTGGCAATGTCCTGAGTCCGTCTAGGGACTTTTGCGGTGCAAGAGCCGCCAATCCGTTCACGTCGATGCTGGAGCCCGTATTCGATTGCGGAGGTTGCGCAGACGAAGCGACCGGCGGCATCGACGGAACTACTCCCCCTTCGAATGGATCAGTCGTGGACAAATCTGATTGCAGCATTGGGAAATTCGGCGATGGCATCGCGGTACCTTGCGATCTTGGTAAGCCCCGCCGTGCGACCGAATCATCCGACCTGCTGCGAGCCATATTGTCGATGGTACTTCCACCAATAGCGGCTGAAGGTGTTGGCATGTCCTGCAACGAGTTCAACGATTTAGACTTGTCCATTTCATAGATCCTGATTGTTCCACCGGTGAATCTATCCGCGGTCCATCCCCGTGATAACTGCAACGATGACAATATGTTGTACGGAAATCCATCTGCGGCGTCGTCTCCAAATAGCCTCAAGTCTCCGTACGACTCGATAACCCGAAGCTCCTCTGGCATCCAAATTCGCCATTCCATGTCGGCCGTCGGAATGGGCGATGATGGACTTGTCGCAGTTTGCATCATGGCGAGCAATGGCGCTGCAAGTTCTATGTCTGTCCTCAGGCCAATTGCGTTGATAGGCGTTTCATACGCAATTCGGACCACATGCAGATATGGGTCGCTGGTTGTCGTATTGCGTGTTGCAGGAACTCGAGAATGCGTTCGCAATTCGATGAGCAATTGATCGTAGAGCCGCTGAGGTAAGGGAGGCATGCCGTCTACGACAACAGACCACAGTACCGCACCCGGAGGTAGCTTTGCCTGTATGAATCCACCGGTGGTTCTCAATCGCAATTCGGCACTATGAAAGCTTGCGCGATGAGCGGATAACGCGGTGCTAAGTAGAGCACGTTCCACAATCGTCGTCGGGATTGACTGAAGCTCTCTCCGTGACACATTTACCGATACAACATCACCTGCTTGATCACCAACCGAGTATCCATATACTCCAAGCAATCGACTTCCAACAGAACGACTCGACTCAGTCAGTTCACCAACGTCGGCAAATCTTGGATGCTGAAGCACAGCAACTTCCAATTCGTCATCCCCTTCCAATGCGATCACTCCGGTTTGATAAATTGTGTCGATGACTTTAGGAATCGGAAGTGTAAGATTGACAGCAGTCTCAAGATTCTTCGAATACTCAATAAACAATTTAGCCGCACCCGACACTCTCTTTGCAAGCTTGATCGACCAAATGCGATCTCCTCCTTCGATTCGACTGGTCGATTCCTTGACGAGTACGCTGTCTAGACCACGAATCGATAGCTCTTGGGGCGTGGAGTCCGGCAGCGAGAATTGAAGGCTGTCCGCCGATGCTTGTTTTATGGCGAGACGCAATTCGTAAGCTACTTTGATACTGTCGGATTCAATCTTGAAGAACGAGAAAACCTCCGCGCTAAGCTGTGCCTTCTTGCGTTTTGCAATAAGTTCAAGCGACCAATTGCCGTCTTGAGCAGAGTACGACGGACCACTCCCATCCCCTTGAATCTTGAGGGCTATTCTTTCACTTTCGAATAAGGCAAGTAAGTTTTCAGACATGGAAACATCGATTGTGAAATCCGGTTCGGCCATCGTAGCAAGGACACTTGAGCCGGCTTCAGTCCCTAAAATGACAATCGACGGAAATGCAAACGGCTGTTCACTCCATTCGGATAGCCAACCATTCGGAACCGTTGAAGCTTCTAACGTGATCTGAATTAAGGAATTTGGAGCAATTGGGCGAGCGAGATGGATGAGCGTCCGAGTCGAACCATTCGGTTCCGCTGCCACTGTAGGCTTACTATCCGCGTTCAAAACCTCGAATGGCAAGCGGACCCCATCCATCAACTTGGCCGTTTGAAGTCGCCAGCTTGGAGGCAGCGACACTTCAAAATTGGCGACGCTTTCGTTGCCCGATTCGAGCTCAACCAAAGCTCGGGCTCGAACACCCGATTCGCCAACGATTGTTAAGATGTTCAGCCTACTTTTCGCCATGGATTTTGGCTTCGTGATTTGTGCCTTGATTGACTGAAGCGCGTCTGGAGCATACATCGTTGCAACTAGGCGGACTTTCGGAGCGGTCGCTTCGCGCGCACGCAGTGCATCCGGCAGGGCAGTGGTGAAAACGCCTTCGTCTAACGGAATGAGATCCCCATACTCCAACGACTGAATGCGAAGCCCTTTTTCAAGGCTAATAGCAAGGACGGCAGTCTGATTGTCAGCGTCAAGAACTCGCCATACTGGCCAACTCCAGTTAACGGGTTGTTCTGAATAATTGCTACGCGCTGGTTTGCTGGCCACAATGTCGAATACAACTTGATCCGAAACCGGCTCTCTTAATTCGATCTCTAAAACTTGTTCAGTTCCTGCAGCCGCTTGCGGTTTTGCAAGTGTGTTCCAACGAGACAAAAGCGGAGACTGTACTTTACGCACTTCGAATCCGTTCGGGATATCAATTAGAAACTTATTCTCCGCTCCGTTCAAAACGTTGATCCTGACGCGCTGTGTAACTTGTTCGTACGCTTCGGTGATCTCGGTGGACAGAAAACTTTTAGCTTCCAACGCGCGCGTATCTCGTAACAATTTGTTGTTAAGTGTCATCACGATCGTGCAGGAGCGTTGCAAAAAGCCATTCTCGGAACGATTCGGCATCCATTCAAACAGGGTCATGTTCGCAGCTTCATCTACTCTTCTCGAACGAACGTGAGCACCGGAAAGTATCTCCACGTTTCCAGGCACGTTCATCGTCCACTTGTTTGCAGCGGCGTGGGGCAAAGCGATAGTCAACGTTTGTTGTGCTGCCGATGTAGTGACCGCGGCCACCATCCTGAGCCTAAGTCGATGCCTTCCTCTTTCGTTCAACAGCAGAGTCGCGCCGGGTTGGATTGCGTCGAGTGATGGCGAGAGCATCGCAGGCTCGTTATCCAGCGACGCTTCGAGCAGTCCGACATGTTGCAACGCCAGGTAAACCGGCTGAAGTCCTGGTTTGAGGACTTCGATGGTGATATCGCTTTGGATAACGGCACGACCTGCCTCTATGGTCACCGCGTGCAAGGCGTCAAGCATGACAACGCTTGTTGGTATATTTCTTTCGTCTAGTTGCTGCGCACGGGCAACGGCGATTTGTTCGGGCGTGACGTTTGCCTGAATGAGGAGCTCGTCGTATTCCGACCGAGTCATGAACATGCGTTGATTGGTGCCCCCCAGCAGCACTGGCAGATCATCGAACGGAACACGGATCTCGCGCGTCGGCAATTTAGGCAGGTCACTTGGTGCCTTTGCCTGCGCGAAAACCTCCGAGGCAAAGGACATCAACCACCAACATAGCACGACGCGCATGCTAGTGAACAAATGATTGCAATACCAATTTCTGTCGTTCCAAGCTCGACTATGCATTTTCGTTGCCCCCTTGTACTTCATCGGCTGTCGCAGTTTGAGTATTGGGTGCCGGCAACTCCTTTGGAATGATCTCAGGTGACCTATGAATCACTCGCGAATCGACGTTTCGCACAACCTCGCGAGCCCCCCAAAGCACCAAAACCATCAGCCCACCTTTTACCGCCGAATAGCTAAGCAGCTGGCTTGCAAACGTTGGAGCAACGACCCCGATTGCAATAATAATTGCCACTAGCCCAGCTACAGCAACGACCTTAGTCTGTATCGGTCGAAACAAGAAAATCAAACCAAAGCACAGTAGTCCAACGAAAACGGCGCTCGTCCACCATTTATCTTCAATGGCAATCAATTTCAATGCACCTGCGGTTCCAACTTCAGGGCGCAGCGTCGAGTACAAGTACATCACGCCATCTGCTTGGAAATCGGTCGACCTGCTGACATTCACTCCGTCCTTCACCCAATTCATCAGGGCATTTACGTCTAGATTGCATTGGGGTTGGGATTTCCGAAAACCAGATGGCAAACTAAATTCGATGGTCCAAGGGCCGTTGGAAGCGAGCAAGGTCCTTTCTTTTGGTAGGAAGACTCCAAGGTAGGCAGTTTGGACAGCGGGCTCATCGGGAAACACCGGCAGATCAATCTGCTGGTGATCGCCCGGCGTCGTGTATCTCAGTTCGACAAGGATCGCCTGCGTTGGATCGTAACCCGCAAGAGGAATATAAAGTTGATCGGCGCTTCCTCGCTCTAGCGAAACGCTTTGACCATTGATAAGCAAAGGCTGCGCATCAAACTCTGCACCCTCGGGCAACTGTAAAGTAAGACGCTGTCTAGCGTTTCGCATTCGGTACGCAGCATGTACCCCAATTCGTTTGCTTCGCGTTACTACTGCGCGAACGAAGGCCCTTTCGATGCTTGTCTGCTTGACCTGCTCCAGGGCGTATCGAGTGGCAGCGATTTGCATCGTCCAATCCGATTGGTATTCGAATGCTCTGGAGGCGTCAGGAAACGATGTTCCAGGCATCAAATCATAACGCGGGTCGATCGGCCTGAGTCCGCTGCTACCGTCTTCCAATTGCAGATCGATGGAGTCCTTTCGGTTTAGCACGACTTGTCCCCAAGCGTGATCCACGTTGCGAGGTATCAAACGGGGGACATCGATTTTGCTTCGCTTTCCTATATCGAGGCCGTCCACTCTTTGTTGCCAGCCCAATCGAACGACGCGTTCTCCGAGCCACGGTGTATCGCCGACGAGTTCCCAGGCCACATAACCCGAAGCTAGGTCCGTAGGTGGCGGAATGATGGTGTTTTCCCGAATCCCGGGAGTCGCGATACGAATTTCCTTGGCCAGCGATTCGGGAACATCTAGCCGCAGCGAGGCCAAGCTACTGTATTGCACTTTAGTGAAAAGAGTGGAAGTGAATTGGACGGAACCCGGCTCCACCATCGTGTCCAACCTTAACCGCCAAAACACCTTGCTGTCGATTGGCATCCAAGCAATCGAAATTCGAGATCGCCAAGCTAGCGCCCGATTTTGAATCCAGGGTTGACTCCATTTCTACCAAAAGATTCTGGGCTTGCTTGGCCGATTCAAATAACTCGACGATTAACTTTGGTGCAATTGCCTGTTCGGTATTTCCCGCTTGGACGGACCATTTCCGAACGTTAGGATCAAAGACATTGATAACTTTCTGTTCGGGCGGAAGAGCGATAGAAAGCTGTGAAAGTTCCGATCGATCGATTGTGTAGAAGAACTGCGAGGTCGTTCGAGCCATTCCTTCTTCGATCGCGATTCGATGCTGCACCTGGACGTTTGCCAACGTGGTCATGCCGGTCGCCCCTTCTGATTTGGGGACCCAACGAATGCGAATATTTGGCGATACTCCGACGAACGCGAGAACTTCAGTTCCCGTGGGCTTGTCTGTTTCGTTACTTTTATTTAACGGTGTCTCCGTCGTCGCGAGCATTGGATCCACTTGGACCTTGACACCCGCGTCCGGTATCCGGATGAGCCATTTGTTGACTGGGGCTTGGGGAGCCATGAACGACACGCTATTTTGGCCGGGCGTTTTTTCAATTGCCTTGGCGTATTCCAATTCGACTTGGATGCGGGTCGATTTGGTTTCTTTGTTCTGGAAAAGAAGCGAATAGCCATTCGCGGGATCATGCACGATGCGCGCGGGTTCTTTGTTTACAGTGGCGGTCAAGATAGCCGAATCATTCAAATGCAACGGAATTTTTTGCCAGCCGGATCGGAGCATTTCGACGCTGATTATGGCCCGCACAACCATGACCTCTTTTTCGATCGTAGCGTTGTTTTCTGCGGAAACCAGGATTACATCGACGGGTGATACCTCAGGCTTTTGCCGGTTATTGTTCGATCGAGCTTCTTGCCAAAGCTTTTGAAATTGGTCGTATGGAAGGAACACGCCACGCCCCTCTCGTTGAAATACATCCTTGAGTTTGTCATAGGGTATATAGATGGTCTTTTCGTTTTTTGTACCGGGGTCGGACTCGATTTGCTGCTGGGAAACCGCCGTTGCCCATGAGAAAAACAGAGTGCAAAAGATTGCAAGCGAGAATGTTAAGGGCAATCGAAATAGATACGAGAGCATGGAAAGAGTCCAAAGTCTGGAGGTTATTCTCAGGAAAAGAGGCATTGCCAACGTCAATCCTACATCCAGTAGACGTTGGACGTCGTCCAACGGTTTCATTTTTTTCAGCCTCCTGTGCGGAATCCATAGCTTGAATTCCCATCCTTTCCTTTCGTATCTCTGTTTTTGCAGGCCCCAACGAGTTTGGAGGCTTTCCTACTTTCCAAGGTCTGCAAAAAACGTGGGGCCGTTCGCCTTGTTTAGCTTGAAAGCAGAACAATCCAACAGGACAAGCCTGCGGTATTTCTGAATCCCACCGGCTTGACCGACGAATCATTCGGATTGATTCGAAAGTGGGAAAGCCCCCAAGCCCATTGGGGCGTTCTAAAACTGTACAACCTCCATAATGGCGTGAATGCCACGTTTTTTTTGTGAACTTCGTGTCCTTTTTTGGCTAGAATTCAACGTCCGATATCGTCTATTCATTCGAAATGAGACAGCGAGAGAAAGCGATACCAGGTCAGGCGGAT
>JANLRK010000516.1:0-4011 GCA_031361585.1 Pirellula sp.
TCGAAAGCCAAAGGACCCAGCCGTTGTGGCGGAACTCGATGGTATCGTTGAAATTTCGAAGGACCGCAAGCGAGGCAAGCGATCGATTGTCGTTCGTAGCGAAAGCGGCGAAGAAACGGAACACTTGGTTCCACCAGGCAAGCGATTCATGGTCACCTCGGGTGACACGGTGAAGGCTGGCCAAGCACTAGTCGAAGGACCACTTGTACCTCACGATATCTTGCGAGTTAGCGGTGAAGAAGCTGTTCAGCAGTATCTTGTGCACGAGGTACAGCAGGTCTATCGGCTGCAGCGCGTAGAAATCAGCGACAAGCACATCGAAATCATCATCGCACGTATGTTGCGTAAGATTAAGATCACCAACGCTGGCGACACGAACTTGCTTTCCGGTTTGGTAATGGACCGTTTCGAATTCAAGCGGCACAATGATCAACTCGCTAAGTGCTTGAAGATCTCTGATCCAGGTGACACCGAATTCGCTCTCGGAGCGATTGTGCCTAAGGAAGCGTTTGAAACCTCTAATGCTCAATGCGAAGCCTTGGGTGGCAAAGCCGCTAAGGGCAAGAAGCCAAAGCCAGCACACGGCGAAGTACAGTTGCTTGGTATCACCAAGGCAGCCGTGCAAAGCAATAGCTTCATCTCGGCAGCTAGCTTCCAAGAAACCACCAAGGTTCTTACCGAAGCTGCATTGGCAGGCAAGGTTGATCGGCTGGTTGGGCTTAAGGAAAACGTGATCCTGGGGCACTTGATTCCAGCGGGGACCGGATTCCGCGTCTTCCAAGACTCCGAGGTCAGCTACCGCAAGGAAGCATTGGAGGATCTGGTGAATCGCGGTACAGCGGCTGCGGAGCAGAGTTTCCCATTGCTTGCAGACGCACCTCGACCACAGACTGGCGCCGATGCAGCACCCCCGCCACCTGTTTCGGATGCTGAAGTCAACGAAGAGTAATCGTTCACCTAGATTTAGAACGATGAAGTCTTTAATCGAAAGGGCCATGCAAAACGCGTGGCCCTTTTGAAGTTCGGGGGCAGTTTACTATCCACCGATCTGGTACATGGCACGATCAGGCTGTTGAAAATCGCTCGACGAAATGCCATGCGATGCAAACTTGCTCGAGATGCAACTGGATGCGATCTCATAGATCTGTTCGTCGCTTGCATTGCTTTCGCAAGCGGCTTTAAGATCCCATTCCTCGCGACCAAAAAGGCAATTCCGCAGCTTTCCGTCTGCTGTTAAACGTATTCGATTGCATTCTTGGCAAAAGGGCTTCGATACCGGGTCGATAAAGCCGACACCGCCTTTGCCATCCGCAAAGCCAAAGTCGGTTGAAGGCTGCGCAGGGTCTGCTCTGGCTAACGGTATAAGCGGACCAAAATACCTTTCCAAATACGAGCGAAGCTCGCTGCCGTTTACCACCTGTTCCTGACTCCATTGGCGATCCGCATCCAACGGCATGAACTCGATGAATCGAATAAAAAGATTGCGATGGCGAGCGAACTCAACTAGTGGGACGCAGTCTTGTAAATTGATTTCACGAAGTACCAAAGCATTGAGCCTGACTTTCAATTTGCTTCCAACGGCCGCGTCAATTCCTGCGAGCACTTGATCCAAACCATCTCGACGCGAGATCTGCTTGAACGCACTTTCTCGCAACGTGTCGAGTGAAATATTGACGTGAGTTAGGCCTGCGTCTTGTAGCGATGCAACTTTGTCTGCCAACAACATCGCATTGGTTGTCATCGCTATCTGTTGAAGGCCAGGGATCGCAGCGAGCATCGCAACCAACTGTTCCAAATGCGGACGCATGAGCGGCTCGCCGCCGGTCAATCGTACTTTCCGCACACCAGCCCGACCCAAAACCGAAACGACACGAACAATCGAATCGTATGTCAGCAAACGATGTTGTGGTAAGAAACCTTTTACGGTCTCAGGCATGCAGTAACGGCATCGAATGTTGCATGCGTCCGTGACGCTGATACGTAGTGAATCATGAACTCGACCAAACGCGTCGATCAGCGCGGGCAAGCGATCGGTATGCTGAACAGAAGTTGCTGGCTCGATTTTCGAAATCATGGTGTACCTGTCGGGTGAATCCACTTGGGTGGTTGAGCGGCAAACCATTCCTTCTTCCATATAGGGACTTGCTTTTTGAGTTCGTCGATCAGCCATTTGCCAGCTTCAAAGGCCTCGCTCCGATGAGGTGTGCCAACGATAACCGCAACACTAGGTTCCTTGATTTCGACTCGACCAAGTCGATGCACGAGAGCGACGGTACGAATTGGCCATCGTTCGCAGGCGATCTTCTCCAATTCCTTCATCTTGGCTACCGCCATTTCACGATACCCTTCGTATTCAAGGTATGCCGTCTCGGTCCGCCCCGTGTCGGTGTTTCCCGTCCAGCGGCGAGTTGTCCCCAAAAACAAAACGGTTGCACCACATTCTTCATTGGCCGAATCCGATAATAACTTTTCAATCGGAATGGGGCCATCCACTAGTTCGACCATATCGGGAGTTTACTTCTGTTTGTGACATAGCACGACGCGCAAGCTAGTGAATTGCTCCAATCAACAACAAAACGCAGCTGGTGATCGCGGGCTCGAAATGCAGCGAATCGTATTGGCTATTCGCAAAATCGAGACCTTTCTAGTTTAACCGATCGACGGATCGCTGTCATTTGCAGTTCACAATCGAACTACAACTTTACCGAAATGCTGGCCGCTGGCCAAATGCTGGAATGCGGCGGGAGCGTCGTTCATTTCGAATACTCGATCGATGATCGGCACTAGATTCTGGCGTTCGAGGAAATCGTTCATGGCGACGAATTGATCTCGAGGCCCAACATAGATTCCGTTGAGCTGCACGTTTTTTGCAAGGAGCGGAAACAGGCTAGTTGAAGGTGCACCAAAACCCGTCAACACGCCGATCAAGGCGACATGGCCGCCTGGAGAAACCGCTTTCATCGATTGTTCGAGCGTACCGGGACCGCCCACTTCAACAACATGGTCTACACCTTGCCCTCCCGTGGATTTCGATACCTCATCCGCCCACTGCGGCTTCGATCGGTAATTGATTGCATGGGCAGCCCCAAGCTCCTTGGCTTTACGAAGTTTTTCATCGTCGCTCGATGTGATGATAACGTCAGCACCCATTGTGCTAGCAATTTGCAGCGCGAAGATCGACACACCGCCGGTGCCAAGGCAAAGTACCCTTTGGTTGCTTTGCAGATTTCCTCGACAGACGAGCGCGTACCAAGCGGTTAGCGCGGCACAAGGGAGTGTCGACGCTTGTTCATAATCCAAGTGGTTTGGGATTCGAACGACGCCAGTTTCTGGGAAGCACACTGTTTCTTGTAGCATGCCATCCAGAGTACCGCCGAGGTCGTTTTTATGGTGCCGCATTTCAAATCGGCCGGATTGCCAAGTTTGAAAGAAACAACCGGCCACTCTATCCCCAACTCTCCAAAGAGTAACTTCATCGCCGCAAGCTATGATTTCTCCTGCGCCGTCGGACGCAGGTACGCGGCCGTCAACATTCCTTCCGGCGAGGTTTTTCCACGCGATGATATCGCGATAGTTGAGCGATACCGCTCGAACGCGAACAAGCACCGATTTCGGTGGAATGGTGGAGTGCGAAATACTTTTCCGATTCTCGGATTTCAAGTCAAAGGAGGTCTGATTGGTTCGAAAAACCCAGGCATTCGAGGTCACGGTAATAGAATCCTAGAAAAAGAGTCGGGATTGGCTTGCTGCGCCGTTGGGCTAGGATATGCTTTTGAACGACGTTTGTCTGGAGGGTAGGCGAATGGCTAGCGGCTTCATTGGAAATGAAGTGCCCCGTAAGGGGTTGCGGGTTCGATCCCCGTGCCCTCCGCTTTGACAGTTTGTGACAACAGGGGACATCTGGTCGGCTGTGCTTGGAATGAATGTAGAGGATCACCAATGGCGACATTGATTCTGCATTGCAGTTACTATGCGTCTGATTGAAGTCCCGTTTCTATCGCCTTGATTGAA
>JANLRK010000520.1:0-4717 GCA_031361585.1 Pirellula sp.
TGTTCTGATTAGCAGTGGCGTGCAGCCAAACGGCGGTCGCAGCTCGTTTGGAAGTGGATTCTTGCCGAGCGTGTTTCAAGGAGTGCAATGCCGTTCGCAAGGCGATCCTGTTTTGTTTGCGTCGGATCCTGCCGGAATGGACCGCAAACTGCGAAGAAAGGCCTTGGATACTTTGGGACAACTTAATGCCATTCAAGCCGAAGAGCTCGGTCACCCCGAAACGCAGACTCGCATTTCACAATACGAACTTGCTTATCGCATGCAGACGAGCGTTCCCGAAGTCATGGACATTTCGAAAGAGACTCAGGAGACCCTCGACGCATACGGTGCAAAGTTAGGTGCTGCGAGTCTCGCAAACAATTGCTTACTTGCCCGGCGGCTCGTTGAGTCCGGCGTGCGTTTTGTGCAGCTCTTTGATTGGGGTTGGGACTTTCACGGTACAGGGCCAGCCGAAGACATTCGGGATGGCCTCACCAAGAAATGCGAGACGATGGACCGACCGGTCGCCGCTTTGATCAAGGATTTAGAACAACGTGGACTTTTGGCAGACACGCTCGTCATCTGGGGCGGCGAGTTTGGGCGTACACCTTTTCGAGAAGGTCGTACGGCAGTGGGCGCTCAGCTTGGTCGCGATCACTATCCCGATTGCTTCACGATGTTCATGGCAGGCGGTGGTGCAAAAGGTGGCTTCGACTACGGAAGCACCGACGAACTCGGATTCTCAATCGTCGACAAGCCCGTTCACGTGCATGATTTGCAAGCGACATGGTTACACTTACTGGGGTTCGATCATACGAAACTAACCTATCGGTTCCAAGGTCGCGACTATCGATTAACGGATGTCCACGGTAATGTAGTGCATGAGCTGATCGGCTAGTTGAGCAAAGTGTGGCACGGTGGTCCCCACCGTGATCCCGCCCGATTATGGCAGAGCACGGAAACCCGCTTATTGAGTTAACCTAAGTTCAGTCTCGCCCAGGGCGGAAGATGATTGTTTAGCCGATTGCTTAGAGCCTTACACCAGCCAAGCGGTCGACGGTTCCAGGTTGCAACGGCCCAACCACTGACTCCTCGCGACCCAACGCCATTCAATGTCGAAGGCTCGTTTAGTGGCGAAACGGCAATCGACGCTCCACCTGCAAATTGTTTCGCTTGAACCGTATCTACGGCGAAAACATGACGCGGCGTAAACAAAGCGTCATTCAACAGTGCGAGACCTTGTGTTGGGACAAAGTGATTTCCCGATTCGACTAGAACAGCCATCGGCTCCATGCTTACATGTGGATGTTCCTGCATCGCTCTCAATACGCCGGATGCCCTGCACTGCGCGTAACCGTTTCTCCATTCTGTCGTTACTTGTCTGAAATCTCCTAACCCCACAAGCACCTCTTGAACACTCTTTTCTTTGTCTAGTTCGGTTCTTTGTTTGGATCGGCCTGACGACGGCTCGCGTTTTTTACCAACTCGACCGCCTATCGCATTCGGCTCAAACTCGATCTCCTTTACCAGACGAAGTCCGGCAGCAAATCCCCCGGCGCAACGATCCCGATGCGGCCAAAGTCGATAGCAACCAGCTTGAATTGGCGATCGCCATGACTCAAGTCCCTTTGGTTCGATCGGCTCAAACGCATTGGGATATTGCTCCTGCAGCCACTTCATTTGCAATTCGTTTTCTTCGATTGCAAAGGTGCATGTCGAATAGATCAATCGACCGCCCAGTCTAAGCATTCGGATGGCGGATTGGAGGATGCGTTGTTGACGCAAAGCGCAATGCTCAATTTGATTTTCAGAAAACGCATTGTCATCGCGCTTGCTTCTAGCAACCAGCGTCTGACCGCTACATGGCGCATCGACCAACACCGCGTCAAAGAACATTGGCATTTGGCTTGCCAATTCATCTGGGTCGTAAGACGAAACAGCAAAACAAGGATTGCCTGTCTTGGCTAGAGAATAACGTAAAACATCCAATCGGGATCGAATGCTCTCATTCGCCAGCAAAAATCCGTTGGAGCCCAATCTCTCTGCGATTGCCGATGCCTTGCCTCCCGGCGATGCACACAAGTCGCAAATCCTCTCATCGGCCTGCAGGTCCAGCAATGCAAGCGGTAACAACGAGGCCGCATCTTGAATGTAGTAGTCTCCTGTTGCATAGTTCAAAAACGATGCGGGCCGAAGCGTGGAATCAGCTAAGAAACGTCCCCATGTGAACCAAGGGACATCGGTAACGCCAAACGGTAGCTCTGTAGCCAAGCGACGGATATGCAGTCGAATACAGCGATCGCTAAATCGATGAATGGCTCTTTCAAACGCTTCGTGTTCACTCGCGTCCAACAGTTGGTTAAGATTCATACTTAGGAACAAAGTCAAAAAGGGTTAATGACTGGAAGCGGAGCTCTAGTTTGCAACTGGAACAAGGAACAAGGAACAAGGAACCAGGAATAGTTGCAATCACTAGCTTGCGCGTCGTGCTATCGATGGACTAGTTGGGAAGCGCGAACGCGCAGTACTGGGCAGGCAGGCAGTGCATCCAAAAAAGTCTGGCCATAAGCTTTCGTCGTCATGCGAGGATCGGTTACCACGACGATTCCTGAGTCCGTAGCGGTTCGTATGAGCCGGCCAAAGCCTTGCTTGAATTTGATCACCGCCTCAGGCAATTGATAGTCTTGAAAGGGATTACCGCCAGCCTTTCGAATCGCTTCTAACCTTGCTTCCAACAGCGGATGGTCAGGCACGCTGAACGGCAGTTTGCTTATGACAACCAGCCGAAGTGCATCGCCAGGAACATCGACTCCTTGCCAAAAACTTTCAGCTCCAAACAGGACTCCTCGAGGATTCTTCTTGAACTCTTGAAGCAACTGGTTGCGCGGGACGCCGTCTGCCTGCGAGTAAATAGTCAAACCGTGTTCGTTCATCCAAGGCGTCAATGCAGCGCAAGTCTTCCTTAGCATTTCGTAACTGGTAAACAAAACAAAGGCGTGGCCATCGCTTTGTCCAACAAAGTGTTTCAACACCGGAACAATTGCCTGCTCGTACTTGACCTTCTCCAGCGATGGATCGGCAATATCGGTGATCAAATGCACTTCGGCAAGTTTCGGATAGTCAAAAGGACTTCCAACTTGCAGCGTTTTCGCGCCTGTCGCGCCAATGCGCCCTTGGAAAAAAGTAAAACCTTTGCCTTTGCTCTGCCCTGTGGCAACGGTTGCGCTTGTCATGATCACACTCTTTACTTTCCGAAAGAGATGCTCACGCAAATGGTTTCCAATATCGAGAGGACTGCTTCGCATCGTGATCCGGACCGTGTTTCTTGACAGGACATTCCTGGTCTGCTGTTCAAGCCAGTAGACGGAGTCCTCAACCTTTTGCTGAAGCCATTGATCGATGCTGGCTGCGAGCGAACTCAGTCGCTGGCTGGCCGACATCATTTCGAGACGACTGTTGGCATCTTTTAGATCTTGACCGTATCGTTCCAGTTGTTCGGATAGCGTCTGCAATCGTTCTCCCAAAACAGACTCGATCGACAATGGGGCTCGCACACGGCCGTTGGTTTTCTCTTGGCCAAGTTGCCAGCCGGCTAGGTCGGCAGTAAGATCGTCTAGCGATTCCATGCAACGGTAGGTATCCTGCGTCAACTGCTTGAGCCCTAGTGCTACCAAAATTCCCTTTTCCGTTCTGGGGTTGTAGAGCTTGCGAAGCGTATAATCGATTTGGGAGTTGCTGATTTGCAGTCCCAAGTGATCGCCGGCGACCGATTCGATGGTGTGGCATTCGTCGAAAATGACGGAATCGTACTTGGGTAGAATGCCGCCACCCTGCGCTCTTAGGGCCAAGTCGCTAAAAAACAGTGCATGATTGACCACGAGGATTTGCGAGTTTTGAACGCGACGCCTAGCAGCATAATAGAAACAGGACTCATGGTGCTTGCATTTTCGTCCCATGCAGTTCCCCGAATCGCTGGCCACTTCATCCCAGACGTTTCCTGGTGGTCGAAACGCCATACTGCTGAGCGAGCCATCATTGGTTGAACGCGCCCAATCTTTGATAGAGCGAAGATGCTCGTGATCCTGTTCGTTGCTCCAAAGACTAACGGACCTGGTGTCCGCCAATTCCAGCCGACGTTTTGACATGTAGTTCCCGCGGCCCTTTACCAGAACGCTAGTGAACTCGCGGGGGATAACCGCTTTGAGCAGTGGTAAGTCTTTGGAAATGAGCTGCTCTTGAAGGCTGATTGTATGGGTACTGACGATGATTCGCTTGACGGAATCTTCCTCGCCATCGCCGTCCTCGTTAGACTTTCGATTGTCCTTTTTTGGATCCACCGATTTGGATTTGATGGCCATCGCATTCTCGGCTGAAGTCGCATGCAGAATAGCCGGTACTAAATATCCGAAGCTCTTTCCGACGCCCGTCCCCGCTTCGACGATCAGATGATTTCGGTTGCGAAGAGCTTCGCCGACCGCTTCAGCCATGGCCATCTGTTCATTGCGATGTTCATAGTTTTTAATGCGCCGCGAAATGCTGCCCGTAGGACCCAATATCGCATCAATATCCAACTCGCCCATCGACCCATGTTTCCTTGAAAATAGACGTGGGTTAGGCTTCCAGCCAGTCATCGCCACGGCAGGCTGGAAGCCAAAACCACCGATCTGTACCGCCCATGTAAATCAATAAGCGTAGCTCAGGCACCACAAAATTGGCGGAACATCTCTAACTAAAAGAC
>JANLRK010000554.1:0-14792 GCA_031361585.1 Pirellula sp.
ACCGTTCATTCTTCAGCCTCTGTGGCGACACTCCCGAGGAGGTATTCATCCGTTAAAAACGCTTGCGCTAATGGCAATGACTTGGCAATGATAGAGGAACTGGACGAACGGCGTAAATAGAAATCGTGAAGCCAAACGGGGCAAAATCGGGTTGTTGTGGTGGACTGGGGGCAATGGGAGCCAGGAACCCTAGAAAAAAAATTTACTTTTTTGTCGAGGCGAGACAATTCTCGGATTTTCAAGTTGCATGGAACTTCTTTAAGGAATTCTGCTCTAAAAATGCACATTTACGGAAATACTGTTAGGGACGGCAAATTCACGCGAAACTTGGAGTGAATAGGTAATTTAGGCTGTCTAGGCAAGAAGTGGATTGAAAACCGATCGATTGCCAAGTACCCTCACAGTACGGGAATTTGTAGGACTGATTTTGTCCTTAGGATTCCTTTTCCAAGCTTTACCCTTCTTGATCTTTACGGTGGAAGAATCGATGTCCGTTTCGCCAATACGTCAGGCTCGCAAATCTACAACGCGAAATCGCAGAGAAAAGTCTGCCAAACAGGGATGGGTGAAGCGAATGCTTCGTCTCGAGGCCCTTGAGCAGCGTCAGTTAATGGCCGGGGACATTATGCCCTTTCATAATTCGCTGGTGGCAGCGGATGTAAACGGGGACTTCTCGATTTCTCCGCTTGACGCGCTGGTTGTGATCAATCGACTCAATTCCCAGGGGGCAGGGTCGCTCGCCGGTCAATCTCCGATTGATGCCGCGTCGTTTGTGGATGCGGATAACGACAATAGTCTTTCGCCGCTCGATGCGCTCATGGTGATTAACGCGATCAACAATGGTGAAGGAGTTGGCGAACAGGCGCAAGTTCGTTATAAGTTTTTCTCGGTGAATGCAGACGGAACTGCCGGTACAGAACTAACCGATCCAAATCCTGGCGATGGAATTCCTGAAGCCAACATTGGAACTGGCGAGCGAATTATCGTGCGAACGCAAATGCTAGATTTGCGAAGTTCACCTCAAGGGGTGTTCAGTGCTTACCATGACCTGTCTTATACAAATGCGGACGGTACCGCGGCGGAGAAATTGCAATTCCAGTGGGGCGAATACAATCAGATTGACATAGGAAGCAGTGTTCGGGGCGGAACTTTCACCATCAAGTTTGGCAACGAAACCACAGCCCCGATAGCTCCAGCGTTCTTCACCGGCGGCGGCGGCACTCAGATCTATGACAATGTAGGGACTGGAGTAAACATCCGAAACGCACTTCAAGCATTGCCTTCGATCGGTGCTGGAAATGTAGCTGTCAGATTACTCACAAGCGAGACTTCCTCTCGGTTCGGCGTGAACTTCATTGGGGCTTTGGCGCACACCGATGTTGCAAACAGTCTACAGGTGGGTACGAATAGTTTGGTCGACGGTGTCCCCAATCCAATCACGCTGACAATAGGTCAGAACAGCGCGGATCCAAGCCTCGATATCGTTGCGTCTGTGGCTCGCAACAGCAATTTGAATAACGACTTTCGCGATGGAACAAATACGCTAGTCACGGGAGTGAAGTACATTAACGGCCTCGACGGTCGATTGAAGACTCCTGTCGCGAATTCGCCAACACGCACCATTACCCTCATGGGTGGGTTTGCGGACAAGAATAAGCTTGACATTCGCGAGGCATCCAGTTTTGTGAATGTGGTTGATACTTTATTCAAAGGTGCCACGGTCGGTAGAATCAATTTGAATGGTGATACTTCCCCACCTCCGGTTGCGGGCACCTCGGGCAACAATTTAGGTATCGCTTTGTACGGTGGATTGGCGCAGTACTTAACGTCGTCTGTCGTTCTCTTGCCAACGGGCATTATCAATATCACTGACAAATTGACAGCCAACACCGATTCCTTGAACGTGGCCGAAGACTCTGGTCTAACGACTACCAACGTCGTTTCCAACGACATCAACAGCAATGGCCCGCAATCTGCGATTCAAGTTGTTAGTGTGACACAACCCAGCGTCGGGGGTACTGTCTCTGTGAATGGCACTACCAATGTTTCATTCACACCGTCTCCGGACTACTTTGGCCCAGTGGTCTTCACCTACACGATTCGAAACAACGCCACGCCCACTCCGGATACAGCTGTTGGAACCGTTTCTATCAATGTGACCGCAGTTAATGATGCACCAAATGTTATTGGCACCCAATTTACGATTGCCGAAGATTCCGTCACGCCACTTCAAATTACACCGGTTCAGATTTTCAATCCTGGACCAGCAAATGAAAGCGATCAAACAGTCACGTTAGGGACACCGGGAACGACACCGAATGGAACAGTTACCATCGTCGGTGGTAACATCAATTTTGTGCCTGCGGCTAACTTCTTTGGGAATGCCGTATTTACGGTTACAGGTACGGACAACCTGGGTGCGTCCAAGGTGGCAACGATCACGGTAAACGTGACACCTGTCAACGATGCCCCTGTTCCTTTTAGCGGAACATTGAGTGCCGTCGAAGATGGTTCGTTGATCCTGATTGGTGCTGGAGCGCCAACGGATTTGATAGCCAACTCGAATCCAGGACCTGGTGAAGCCCCTGGACAATCGGTTCGTCTGATTTCGATTCAGAGTCCAACGGCTCAAGGCGGAACGATAACTACGGTCGGCGGAATTACAACCTATCGTCCGGCCGCCAACTTCTTTGGATCCGATACGTTTACTTACACCATTTCGGACAACGCAACGCCAACAGAATTGACTGCAGTAGGAACGGTAACTGTCAATGTAACGGGAGTGAATGATGCTCCGATTGCAGTTAACGATACGGGCGAAGCAGCTCGTTTTGTGGTGTTGGGTATTAATGTTGCAAACCCACTGGCGGTCATGCGAAACGATAGTGCTGGACCGCTTGAGACAAACGATACGATCACCATCGTGTCGGTGACAACTCCGACGATTGGAACAGCTACTGTGAATGCGGCGGGAACTGCAGTGTTGTTCACGCCACCGACTGGTTCGTTTAACACGACATCGACCTTCTCGTATACCATTCGCGACGCCGCAGGACTAACTTCGTCAGCCAATGTCGAAGTCTTTATCATTCCGCCCGTCCTGCCGTTTGCTTTAACGGATACAGCAAGTATCCCAGAAGACTCAAGCGCGTTCACGATCGATGTAATTGCTAATGACTTTGCAAATGATGGAGCCGTTAAGAGCCTGCTGTCGTTTACTCAACCAGGGGCAGGTACTGGTTCCGTTGCTCTCGACAACCGTGGGACCGTCGGTGTCTTGTCCGACGATCGTTTGGTTTATACGCCTCCAGCCAATTTCTTTGGCGATGCGATTTTCACTTACACGATGAATGATGACAAGGCCGGGAGCGTTGCCTCGACTGCGACAGTAACGATCACCGTGACACCCGTTAACGATGCACCGGTCGCTGTTGACCGAACCGTATCTGCAACGGAAGATACGGTTCTCACCGTCCAAGCGGCCACGATTACGAACGGTCTAAGCAAGGGGCCTAGTGAAGACGCTCAAGTATTGACCATCACCAACGCGGTGAATCAGACGCCAGGGAGTGGCACCGTTTCCCTTGTGAATGGCAATATCGAGTTCAATCCAGCTCTGAATTTCAATGGTCAAGTCTTGGTTCTTTACACCGTGACAGACAACGGTGTCAACAACACGACCCCGGCACCGTTGAGTGCGACCGCAACACTGACGATAAACGTCGCTGCTGTCAACGATCCTCCGATTGCGACCGCCGATCCTGCTGCGACCACAGCTGAAAACCAGGCTGTCACCGTAGCAATTTCAACTCTGTTGGCGAACGACCTACCTGGCCCAGCTAATGAATCACAGACCGTTTCTTTTGTTCCTCTTGTTGGAACAATCGCCACGGCCAAGGGCGGTTCAGTGACTCAAGTTGGTACCAACTTGATTTACACGCCGGCAACTTCGTTCAATGGGCCAGATAGCTTTACCTATCAGATTACCGACGGAGAATTGACCGCCAATGGTTCTTTGACCGTAAACGTTTCGGAAGTAAATGATGCCCCAACAGCGGCAACATTGACTCGAGATGTTTACGCAAGTGTTCCGACGGTTTTCAATCTCGCAGCTGACTTGGCGAGCATGCCGAAGGGACCTGCTAACGAAAGTGGCCAGACCCTTCGAGTGCTGCGAATTGTTCCTGAATCGATTACAAGCGGCAGAACGGTTGTGTTGAACGCGAATGGCACGATCACTTACACTGCCCCGATAGGCTCAACAGGACGTGACACCTTCAAGTACGAAGTCATCGACAATGGTACGACGAACGGAGTGGCAGATCCAAAGACGGCCATCGGTACGTTTAACGTCGACGTATTGCCGTTCATTCCGAGCAAGGTTCACGGTATCGTCTATGTCGACGATAACAATACGGGTACCAGGGAGGCAAACGAGCTTCGACTCGGTGGGATAGAAGTTAGTTTGACAGTTCCGGCCACGGCGAATTCGCCAAGCCGTGTGTTGACCAAACAAACGCATGCCGACGGTAGCTATTCTTTCGATTTACTACCGCCCGGTGTTTACACGGTGAACTACGTTGTTCCTATCCTTGCGACAGATGCACCCGGTGCTAACACCTTTACTCGCACTATCGTCGCACCTGGCGGTGTGGACGCTGAATACGACTTTAGCATCTTAGGCATAACGCCGCGCTATGCGAATTTACTAGAGAACCTCGCATCGAATTTCTACCTAACAGATGGTAGTTTACGAACCTCTGGTATTTATGCGGCGATCGGAACAAATGGACGATCCGAATGGACCATTACTCGCGATGGTTTTGAAGGGGACACATTCCAAGAAGTAGTCCTCAGCGATGATGGATCGAAGGCGTTTCTGAGTGCGGTGCGCGGTGCGGCCCATTCGGTGTATACCGCGACCTTGGGCAGACAACAGTTTGTTCAGGTTTCCGATCCGACCGGTGCGAAACTCGTGCGAATCCTCGCCCGCAGTTCCGACCTGAACTGGCAACAAGTTTCTCGCGCTGCTCCACCACCAGAAATTGCTAACAAGGCTAAAGCCTACCTCGATGCGGTTGATGAACTCTTCGTACAGGAAGGCTGGTAGTTTCCAGAGATTTCTGGCCTGGAAAGGGAAACGCAAAATTAGAATATGGAAGCACCCGAATCGACTCGGGTGCTTTTTTTGGGATTGCGGAAAAAATGATCTGTTTAGGCTCGCATTTACGAATTGTGGACCGATACAATGCAACAGGTTGAATAATGTTCCAAATCGCCTGTTTTTGTATCTAGGTCACCGCCATGAATCATCCCATCCGAACGCTTCTTGTTCCGATTCAACGACGACAACGGATCGCCCGAGGTTTGCAATGGGCGGTAGCATCCCTTGTGGTCTCGGGAATGGTAGGAAGTGTATGGCTTTTGGCCAATTGGTTTCAACCCGAACTATTGCTAACATTGTTGATTCCGTCTCTTGCAGCAATCGTTTTACTTCCGACAAGCTTAGCTTTACTTTTGCCCGTTCGTCTACATACCGCAGCTCGTTTGATTGACGTTAATTGCAATCTTAAGGATCGTGCGACGACCGCTCTACAATTCGCTGTGCTGCCAAATCGGACCGATATTCAAGAGTTGCAGTTAGAGGACGCGAAGTCGCACCTCTCCAAAATCGATCCAAGGCAGGCCAGACCAATCGTTGCGCCTAAGCAATCCTTTTGGGCCGCGATTGCATGTGCCGCACTGGCTGCATGCTTCATGTTGCCTAAGGCTGTATCGATAACGAATGCAGCTGTTGAGCCGTTGCAAGTCGTTAGGGATCAAGCCGCAAGACTCGAAGAGACGATGGTGGAAGAACTGGAGTCCCTACTAATGGAACAAAAATCGCCAGAGCTAGAAGAGTTGGTCGAAGAACTTAAGGAGATGCTCGAAGAAATGAAGGCCCCTGATGTGGATCAGCGGGATGCGCTTTCGAAGCTATCTGAAATGCAATTTGCAATCACCGAAGCGGTCAAGCAGATGGACATTGCGCAAATCGATGCTCAATTGCAACAGCTCGCCGAAGCTATGAAAGCCTCGGATGCGATGAAGGCGGCTGCCCAATCCATGGAAGAAGGGAAATATGACAAGGCTGCTACAGAATTGGAGAAGATTGATACGTCGACCATGAATCGCAAAGAACGTGATGCAGTTGCTGCAAACATGAAGAAGCTGAGTCAGAGCCTAGGAAAAGGAAAAAAGGGTGAGCTTAGCGAAGCGATTCAAGATCTAGCCGAGGGTTTAGAAAAGTCCGACGAATCCAAGTGCAAGGATGGCCAATGCAAAGCAGCCGGAGTTTGCAAAAAGCAAGGTACTAAGAAGAAGATTGGAGAATGCCTTAGTTGCCAACTGAATCGATTGTCCGAATGCAAAAGCTGCTGCCAAGGCGAATGCAAGAATGGCGGTAACAACGTTGCCAAGTCAAACACCTCAAAGAACACGTGGGGCAAAGGCGCTTCGAATAATCCTACCGGTGATGAAAAGACTTCCCTCGATAGCCAACGCAAGCAGGAGAACATTTCAGGAATGGCCGGTGATGGACCGAGCGAACGCGAAGTGACGAGCACGCCGGAAGCCGAACAAGATGCAACTCGAGCGTATTCAGAAAAGTACGTTGAGTATCGTAAAAAAATGGAAGAAGTAATCGATTCGGAACCGTTACCACTCGGTCATCGCGAAACGGTTCGACGCTACTTCGAATCGATTCGCCCAACCAACGAACAATCGAGTGCGATCGAACAAAAGTCTGTTAAAGAGTGATGGACCTACTCAGCCGGACACTTTCCAACACGTAGGTCCGGCTGTCCTCAGCCGGACATGTGCCACCACTGGGGACAGGCCGGCACGGCCTGCAATAGCCCTGTGGGCGGCTGGTCCAAAAAAGCGTATACTCGATGCGTTGGAACAACGCGGACGTGCGCGGTTGCCAAAATTTGCACTACTTCCAATCGAGAGATTTTGCACATGGCTTTGGGAAAGACTTTTGATAGCGTTATAACCACCGTTGGGAATACGCCGATGATCCGTATCAATCGTTTGGTGCCACCTGAACATGCGACCGTCTTTGCCAAATGCGAGTTTTTTAACCCTCTGCACAGTGTCAAAGACCGAATTGGAATGGCGATGGTCGAGGATGCGGAGCAAAGCGGTAGACTGACCAAGGAAACGCACATCATCGAACCGACGAGTGGCAATACAGGAATCGCGCTCGCTTTTGTATGCGCCGCAAAAGGGTATCGACTAACTTTGACAATGCCCGAATCAATGTCGGTAGAGCGCCGCGCGCTGTTGCGAGCTTTGGGAGCGAGTTTAGTTCTTACCCCGGCGGCAGATGGAATGCGGGGAGCAATAGCAAAAGCTTCGGAATTAGTGGCCAATGATCCGAATGGGTGGATGCCCCAACAGTTTGAGAATCCCGCCAATCCGGCGGTTCACGAACGTACAACGGGACCAGAGATTTGGATCGACACGGCAGGACAAATCGACGCCATCGTCGCTGGTGTCGGTACGGGAGGTACGATTACCGGCGTTGCGCGTTACATCAAGAAACTCAATCCGAACTTCAAGGCCATTGCAGTTGAGCCAAAGCAATCGCCGGTTATCAGTGGCGGCCAACCTGGCAAACACAGAATCCAAGGTATTGGAGCAGGTTTTGTTCCGAAAAACCTTGACAAATCGATTGTTGACGATGTGATTCAAGTCGATGACGAAGTAGCCTTCGAATGGGGGCGGAAACTTGCTAAACACGAAGGGATTTTGGGCGGAATAAGTAGTGGTGCTAACATGTGGGCCGCGGCACAGTTAGCAGCCCGCCCGGAGTTTAAGGGCAAACGCATCGTGACCATCATGTGCAGCCTAGGAGAACGATACCTTTCGACACCTTTGTTCGGTGATCTAGGAACTTAGTCAGTGGCTCGTTTTTTGCGAAATCCTATGCATGACCACTGTCCATTGCCGCGTCGAAAGTTTCTATTCGGATGTGGTAGCGTTGCAGCAATGTCGGTATGCATTTCCCGAGCATTCCCTCCTTCTGTTTGCGTTGCGGACGATCTGGCTCGTAGTTCGAGGGATCCAAATTGGGATCGAGCGACTCGAGAAGGACTCGCTTTCCTGGTTCGTACTCAATCGAGCTTAGGACAATGGACCACCCCCCCCTATCCAGTTGCAATTGGAGCTTTGGCCGGATTGGCATTACTTTGTAGCGGATCGACAATTACTCAAGGACCGTATGCTAAGCAGATAAAACGCACCACCGACTTCTTGATTAGCAACAGCAGAAAAAATGGGCTAATTGGCAACCAACAAGAGGATCAGCGTTACACATATGGTCACGGTTTTGCGATGCTGTTTCTTTCGCAGGTTTTGGGTGAAGAGGGACTGCAAGACCGACGCGACGATTTAGTCGACGTTTTAAATAGAGCTGTTTCGTTTTGCGGAAAAGCGCAAACGCCGGCTGGCGGTTGGGGCTATATGAGTGCAAAGGATGGAAACGACTTCGACGAGGGTTCGACAACAATTACGCAGGTGCAAGGTCTCAGAGGCTGTCGCAACGCTGGTATTGCGGTCCCCTCCGAGATCATCGAATCAGCAAAGAAGTACATTTACAAATGCCAGAACGATGATGGTGGCATCAGCTATTCGAGCACACAGATGGGGGCTTCGCGTCCAGCGATCACCGCGGCCAGTCTTGCAGCGCTCTACAACGCGGGCGATTACGAGAGCAAAAAGGTCCCTGAAATGCTTGCTTATACACGTAAAAACCTTTATTCCATAGGGCCAGGGGAAGATGCGTTTGGCCACTGGCATTACACCTATCTTTACTATAGCCAAGTGGTTTATCGACAAGGGGACGAGGAATGGCTCCCCTTCCGCGACCGACTCTACACGCGAATTTCGGACGAGCAGAACTCGGACGGTTCGTGGGATCAGGAGCAGAACTCATTCAATAAAGTCTACAAGACCGCTTGCAACTTGATCATGTTGCAACTGGATTTGGGGTACTTGCCAATCTTCCAACGCTAGGATGCGGTTTCTCCCAGTCGCACCCGGCAGGTGCGACTCGACAGTAGGTCATTCTTGCCGAGAGTGACTTGGATGATGAGCATATCGAATAGTCCGTGGGAGAGAAATTGGCGATTGGCTGGAAACATTTACAGGCGTGAACGTCTGGATGTAGCATAGAAAATTCGACCACAATTGTAATTTCGAACGGTAATCGGTAATAAGCGAGGCTCGCAAATTTTTTTAGCTATTTTCTCATGCAACGACAAGATCCAGCGGCCGTCACTTTCTTTCACCAATGGATGCCCTGGTTGCCGGACTTTTCAAATTTACGACCTGGCCGCGATTAGAAGACAACCAGTCAGATTTCGAGAAAGGCACTACAATCACACATCCAGTAACGTTTTCCTCTCTCGAACCGCCAAATCGCCGAATGAAATCTGAAACGAAGGCTCTCTCCAAAAATCATCTTCTTAATAACGAAGCCTTCGAGCTTTGCCAAACGGTGATGGTCGATGCAGAATCATGGCGAGTAGAGGAACGACGACTTGCGAATGGTGCGGTCATTCTGGATTTTGGAGTCAACGCTATTGGCGGAATGCAAGCCGGTTTGATGCTAGCCCGCCTCTGCATGGCTGGAAGAGCTGAGATTACGATTCACCCAACCGACTCTTCGCGTGGGCCGTGGCCTGTGGTCCAGGTGGTGACCGATGATCCTGTGCATGCATGTATGGCTTCGCAATACGCAGGTTGGCCAGTCAAGAAGGACAAGTTCTTTGCAATGGGTTCAGGACCCATGCGTTCCAAGCGTGGCAAAGAACACATCTTGCAAAGTATTGGCCTTTCCGATCCAAGCCTTCAGGCGGTCGGGATACTTGAGTGCGACGTGCTGCCGGATGAATCTGTCGCTGAATACATCGCATCCGAGTGTGGAGTCGCTATCGAGAACACCGTGATTTGTGTCGCTCCTACACGATCCATTGCTGGCACTATTCAGGTCGTTGCTCGCAGTGTGGAAACGTCCATGCACAAGTTGTTTGAACTTGGGTTTGATTTGAGTGCTGTCGTATCGGGTTATGGATCAGCACCATTGCCTCCTCCGGCCTTGGATTTTGTGCAAGGGATTGGTCGGACCAACGACGCGATATTGTACGGTGGACATGTAACCTTATGGGTCAATGCGCACGACGATCAAATCCAAGAGCTCGGCCCAAGAGTACCGAGTATTGCGTCTCGCGATTACGGCGTTCCATTTGCTGAGACATTTAAGAAGTACGATTTCGATTTTTACAAAGTCGATCCAGGGCTATTCAGTCCTGCGATGATCACCATCGTTAATCTGAAGACGGGCCGTTCTTTTCGTTATGGTTCGCTTCGATCCGATATACTCTTGCAGTCGTTCGGCGAATCGTTTTTTGATTTATCCCCTACAGCAATTGCATCATGAGCGATTTCGCTGACTCTTCCCTGGAAGATGCCTTGCGGGTCGGCGTTTTAGGCTCACCGACCGGCTGGTACATGCGGGACCTCCAACGCGCTGCTGACACCATGCCTGCAAATAAAAAGACTGAGGTTGAGTCCTTGTCTTTTAGCAAGCTCAGCGTTTGGTCTGATCCAAATAAGCCGCCCATCGCAAGAACATGGACGCATGGCTCTAAAAGCGCTAACGACCTCAAATCGATAGCGTTGACGGATTGCCATTCTGTGTTGGTGCGATCGATGCCGCTTGGCTCTGTTGAGCAGATCATCTTTAGAATGAATGCACTTCATGCTGCAAGAGCAAGTGGCGTGCACGTGCTCAATCCACCTCGATGTCTAGAAATAGCCATCGACAAGTGGTTAACACTGGATATCGCAATGCAAGCTGGACTACTAACTCCTACCACCATATGTTGCCAGACCCGCGATGACGCACTCCGCGCGTGGGAGACTCTTGGCGGCGATTGCATCGTGAAACCCATTTTTGGAGGCGAAGGACGAGGGATTGTGCGAGTGAGCGACCGCGATATGGCATGGCGTGTGTTCAGTACTCTGGAGCAATTGCAATCGGTCATTTATATCCAGGAGTTCCTAGAGAGCGAGGGGTGCGATTTGCGATTGTTGATCGTCGGCGAAGAGCTGTTCTGTGTTCGACGAGAGAATCACGGTGATTGGCGATCTAACGTCGCGAGAGGCGGCCATGCGATTCCGCATGAACCCACGTTTGAGCAAATCTCCATGGCATTCCGAGCCTGCAAAGCAATTGGAGGTTGGATGATCGGGGTGGATATTCTGCCAACCAAAGATGGACGCAATGTATTGTTGGAATTGAACGCCGTCCCAGGATGGAGAGCGACCGCCGGTGCCTTGAACGTTGACATGGCGCAATTGATTTTGCATCGATTGCATGAAATAGCACGACGCGCAAGCTTGCGCGTCGTGCTATGAGCGTCACAATCACTAGCTCGTATTATGAAATTGTACTCGATAGCGAGTTTTTGATTACTCTGATTCTGTCGTTCGTGAGGAGCGTTATCCACTAGCTGTGGCTTTGACCACTTGCGCAAGATTGCTCCCTCCGAACTTCGACAAAATAATTGTTACATCTTGGCACGCACTTGTTATTCATCGCAGGGCAGGGCAGGGGGGCCAAAGCGAGGCTAAATCTGGCTTGACTCTCTCAGACCCATGTTTGCCGGTCCAATGGTGGCTCACCATAGTGATCGGACGTTCTGCAGCCATTGCACTGCAGTGCGCGGGGCGCCCTGTACCTCATTGCCAAAACGACTCATCAGTCCCTCATCCTTGTACGCGAGGAAACAGAGCGATGCCAAAAGCGCATAGCTAAAGAGGTTCGCAATTCGGTTGTCGCTCCAGAACTTAAGTGCGGTACCGAAGCTGTGTTTGAACGTATAGCGTCCTCGACGGTATTCCACCGACCAAATTTCATCTAATAGGATGTGAGACATAAAGCCAACGAAGATGGCAACCGTCTTAAACAACCTCAAATTCATGTTCTCGCTAGAGCAAATGACAAAAGCCAACATAGCGGCGGATAGTCCTGCAGGTACGCTGTGCCACATCCCTCGATGCACCGTGTATCTTCTGAAGATCTCCGCCAATCCAAATCGCAGAAAGAAATAGACGGCCCCAGTTATGACAAGCATCATCTCGTGACTGCAGCCTATTCGCTGAAGTCGATCTACCATAAGCATCGGCACAAAAGCAGATGAAAACGCTACTGCTTCTCGAAGCGGAATTCCCGAATCACTGTCCAGGTCAGGCAGCATTCCGCTGACGCTACAAAGAGCGGTGCCAATAGCGCAACTTTCCCAAGGCAAGCCGGCTTGGAATCCACCTACGCCATAAAAGACGCCTGCAACAGTACTGACGCAAATGTGGGTTTTGAAATCGGCCATGAAAAGTATCGATGTAACAAGGGCAGGGCAGGGGGGGTCCATTCCCGTCTTTCTTTTAGCATCCTACTTTTGCTGAAGTCTAGACCACTGCTGCGCGAGCTAAACAAGTCGCAGCATTGGAAGCTGATGTTTAACCGCTCGAGGCCCTCCAGCCTCGAGCGCGGTCGCCAGGGAAATGGCCGACGGGTCTAGAAAAGATCGGATGGATACATCACGTGCCGGCCCGCCGCGGGTTAAACAAGTTGCAGCATGCAAGGCGGGGCAAGGCAGGGCAGGGGGGGCTATTTTGCTCTTCGCACTTCAGGTTGCGAATCGCTATAGTCGATAGTCACGAGAAAGTCTGCTCACAATCAGACTCATAACACGGAAACCATGGAAGGAATAGCTAGCATGCAGGCGTATGATTTGATCATGTTGATCGTTTTGGCAGCGACAACCATATTTGGGGCGATCAAAGGATTTGCATGGCAGCTAGCGTCACTCGCATCAATCGTTGCTAGCTATTTCGTGGCCTACCTGTTTCGTAACGACGTTGCAAAAATGATCAACGCACAGCCGCCATGGAATTTGTTTTTAGCGATGCTACTTTTGTATTTCGGTTCGAGCTTGATCATTTGGATGCTGTTCCGCTTGGTGAGCACATCGATCGACAAGGTCAAGCTAAAGGATTTTGATCGTCAGTTGGGTGCCGGCTTCGGGTTGATCAAAGGGGTCGCCCTGTGTTTGCTCATCACGATGTTTGCGATGACGCTGCTGGGTTCGGCACAACAACAACGTATTGCGAATTCGCGAAGCGGACTTTACATCAGTCGGATCTTGGCCAATGCAGGTGGGATCCTGCCAAATGAGATCAAACAAATTGTTGGGCCATACATCGACAATGTAGAAAGGCGATTGCAACTGAATCAGAACGGGCTGACGCCCCAGGCAGGCGAAGGCTTTCTGGACGGGATCGGCAATATGGTTCAGCAGCGAGTGAATCAATTCGGCAATGAGGTTAACAATGGTCAAATACCATCCAACTTCTTGCCAGGGCAGGGCGGGGCACCACAAAATCAAGGCAACAGCGCCTTTTTCGGGGCAGGGCAGGGGGGGCAAGGCGGAGCGACTGCAAATCAAGGCTGGGGCAATCAAAACAATATGCAACAGCAACCAAGTGGCTGGCCTGTTTCTCAACAACAACAGCCACAGCCGGTGAACAACTGGCCAAACGGATTTCAAACAGGCTTTGACAATAATTCGGTCCTGCCGCGCTGAGACTGCACAAAGTCACTCTCGGCAAGAGTGACCTACCGTATTGGTCCAAATCCCATCTTGCGAAGATAGCGAACGCATCATCCAAGAAATGCAGGATTACGGCAGTTCGTTGGGGCTGAAATGCAATCCAAAACGGATCGCGGATCACGACTACGACGCCTGGGTCAACCGCCAGGGCAAATCGCGATTCATTTTGACTTTGCTAGCGAGTTCCATTTCCGGCGTTCAGTTCCATGCAGTCAGCTCCAAAGCTTGACGACAAAACAAGTCAAAAGGCTTAGTAAGGCCGACACGAAAGCGAGTGCTCCAAACGCAGACCGTGCTCTCGTTCAGGATTCGATTCGGCAGAAAGATGTTTGGTAAAAGATGAACTCAATAGGCTGGCCGGAATCCAAACCCCTTAGTCTTGGTCGCATTTTTTACCTACCATTTTTCTGCCTAAAACGTTGGCGTCCATTCCGCCGTCTTTAGCGGTTGCGTCTTGTCTACCAATTATTTCAGCCATCGCGGTTGCGCCGGCTTATCCTCCAAGAACCATCGCACAGAATCGGACCTGGAATCCCGCCAAAAAACCGGGAATCCAAACCAAACCCCGGGAGCGGGCTCACGAAAACACCGCTCCGCAACGTCCGATAATGTTTCTTATGTTCGGTTTTATGTCGATTTTTCCCTGGGTTTTCGTGGGTTGCTTACGTATCTTGGAATCGAATGGCTTTGCTTTACCAATGCAATTAAGTTCAATCCCAAAATTCGTCCTCCTACCCTGGGCTGATCCATTCGATCCGCTTTCAACCGGTGACCGCCGTGCCGCGGAGCTCCATGGTGCCGTCCGTCATCTGCTCTAGATACGTTCCCATTTTGCGAAACTTGACATAGCGATCGGTTGCCAGATCCTCAGGACTGGATTTCAAAAGCTGGTCGAGCGACTTGATTAGATATGCTTTTAACCGAGCCGCCATTTGTCTCGGATCGCGATGTGCCCCGCCCAAAGGTTCCTCGATGACGTCGTCGATGACGCCTAACTTGGCCAAGTGAGTCGAAGTAAATCGCAAGGCATCGGCCGCGTTGGACGCGAACTGGTGGCTCTTCCATAGAATG
>JANLRK010000588.1:0-8414 GCA_031361585.1 Pirellula sp.
AGCTAGGACGCCAATGCCATTCAACGTCAATGTAGGTATCCATACTCATGCAAAAGCGCGTATCGTCGAAGCAGAGTCAAAGCGTTATCAATAAATTGCTTCGGCAAGCGTTCGCCGCTATAGAGCAACGGTGGGTCGATGTTCGAAGATTCTTCGCCGTATGCCATGCAATGGTCTAAGACCTTGTTGGCGTTGGCAAACGCGTTGCCTACGGGAAAGTCTTGAACGATAGCAAAGGCCTGTGCAACGACTTCAGCCAGCTTATTGGAAAGGGCCTTTGCCGCATCCATGTTTCCCTCATCGATCGCTTGCAACATCTCAGCCAATTCGCGTGCAAAGACATTAGCAGTACTCAAGAGAAAACCATCGTATGGCCCGCCCGCTTGACGTGGCCACATCGCGTAACCACCTTTTTCGGCACCGCGCAACATGAATACGCCGCCGAAATCGAGACCGCTTTTGGCGACCCGATCAACACCACTCGTGTCCTTAAACAAAATGAAATTGGAATACTCGCTAGCAAGACCAGCGACTGTTTCCGGAGTCATTTCGTTTTGTGTGACTTGCGGTAGTTGGTAGAGTGCCGTGGGCCAACCAAGTTCGAGCACGCTAGACAGTCCATTCTGAATTTCTTGCTGAGTTAAGTCGCTACCCTTGGGTGGACAAATCGTGACACCAGCAACCGCAGGGTGCTCGCGGAGGTGTTTTAGGGAGTCAAGGCACCCGAGCATTTCCTCGACGTCCGTTTTCAATACACCAACGAGCACTTGTACTCCAGACTTTTGCGCCGCTTCGAGAACTATTCCAAGTAGAGCATGTATGTCCGAATCGTTCATCTCCCAGCCCTCGCCGGTCGAGCCCGGGACGAGAATTCCATGCACATGCTGAGACAACACGTTCAGGTGCCTACGAATGCGGCCCGTATCTGGTTCGTGCGCAGCCTGAAAGTGCGTTAGGGTCGGGCACCATAAGCGAGGAATACCATTTGGAAATTGCTGCGCCCGAAGGGCACGCCGTCGAACTGCGGTTTCACTCATAGCAGCCACTTTGAAAAATAAAAGCAAAGGAACGCAAGTATTCCACCGCCAAGTGGGTCGATGAAGTAATGTTGCCCAGTCGTGATGGTGGTAATGACGACCGCGGACGCCAAGGCGTATGCGATACCATATTCAAAAAAATGATCCGGTCGATAAGCGTGAACGAACAAAGCCCCAAGGATTGCAAAAAACGCGTGAAAACTTGGAAAACAATTGGCGGGATGGTCGACAGCAAAAACGACACGCATGATTGACTCCCCAAATTTTTTCCCGCCGAATTCAGGTCGCGCAATAGCAAGTGGCCACACTAGAAAGCATGTAAAGCCCACGATCGTGCCAACCAATGTTGAGAAGAGCAGTAACTTCAAACGCGACCAATCCCAACACAAGATGATTGGCCAGACCAGCAATACGGCCGCTCCAAGCGTATAGATCATCGCTGATATCGGCTGAATCAGAGATGGAAAAATATCTGCGGGTTTGGGCTGCCAATAGACGGCTCGAGAAGGCTTGGAATTATGCGCGTTGATAGACGCATAGGTCCACCACCAAAGTACAGCGAATCCAAGAACAATTAGGTATCGAACCCATGGCGTCATTTACTGTCCTAGTGCTTTTCCACATTTATATTATTGGGAGCAAGTCGATCGGTGGTTGCCAGTAGCCTCAGGGCGTGCCACACAATAACCTCAGGTGCGTGCCGCACAGATGCCTGAAACTTCCTCTAATTCTAATGGCGGCGTGAATCTTTTCCTGACCACAAGGTTCCCTTCTGAACTCAAACGTTTCTCTCGTTTGACAGACCGTTTCTTGGCTAGCCGAAACGACTTTGAATCGTCCCTCAAAGAGAAGCCGCTCATCTTTGATAGAGGTTGTCGAGGTGGACATGGTTCCTCGTCAATAATCGGAAGAATCTTTTACCGGGTTGCAAGCATGATAGCTCGGGAGAAAAGCCGTTGCAATTGTCCCGAGCGCTTCATCCAACTTAATATTGGGGGTTGGTCTGAGCCGCTAGCGATTGAATCTGGCTTCGGTCGTCAGTTCGTTGACAATTCTCTACTATCCATCGTCAAATGAGTCATCCGTCCATTGTCAATTGATGAGCGTGTGTTACAAAAGGATTCCAAAACGCGGGAGTAGGCGATTGCCTATAGAAAATCACCTCAACACCACATTTATTGATCTTCCATGAGCAACATTGAAAACTGCGTCATCATCGGCAGCGGGCCCGCAGGTTGGTCTGCTGCAATTTATGCCGCAAGAGCAAACCTTCGCCCTTTGCTCTTCGAAGGGGCCATGACCGAAGAAAACCGAGTCAACGGTCGTTATCCAATGGGCCAGCTCGCACAGACCACCGAAGTTGAGAATTACGCTGGTTTTCCCTCTGGCAAACTCAAAGAGTTTTTAGAGTCGGCCATCGGCGACGATCGCAAATACATGCTGCCCCCAGTCGAGGAGCACGCTCATGCCGTAACCGGCCCAGAGCTGATGGAGCTCATGCGTCAGCAAGCGACCAACTTCGGTACCCGGGTCATTACGGACGATATCGTCAGCGTCGATTTTTCAGGCAAGCCACTCAAACTCAATACCAGTGAGAACGGCTCCTTCGAAACGCACACGGTCATCCTTGCGACTGGCGCCAGCGCGAACTACTTAGGTTTGCCTAGCGAAGAACAATTCAAAAACAAGGGTGTGAGCGCATGTGCCGTGTGCGATGGTGCGCTGCCCCGATTCCGAAACAAACCACTCGTTGTTGTCGGCGGTGGTGACTCTGCCATCGAGGAAGCAACCTACCTCAGCAAGTACGCATCGAAGGTTTATTTGATCCTACGACGTGGCGAGATGAGAGCTTCAAAGATCATGCAGCAGCGAGCCCTAGGGAATCCAAAGATCGAATTGGTAAAGTTTTCCGTGGTCGACGAAGTCCTGGGTAACGCAGAGGACATGCGGGTGGGTGTAACATCCGTTCGAACCAAGCACGTTGAAACGGGCGAGACCAAAGTACTCGAAGCGGCAGGAATGTTCCTCGCTATCGGCCATACTCCGAATACCAAATTCCTCGGAGGGCAGGTTGAGAACCATGCGAACGGATACGTCCGTTGGACACAACCCAACCGAACTTTTACGAGCGTCGAGGGGGTCTTCGCCGCCGGCGACGTTGCAGACGATTACTATCGACAAGCGATCACTTCGGCAGGGACAGGATGCATGGCAGCCCTCGATGCCGAACGCTATCTCGCGAGCGCTGGAGTCCATTAGGAGTGGCAGCCCTGGATCAACCGATTGTTGTTCGCGGCGCACGCGAACACAATCTCAAAAGCGTCGATCTCTCTCTACCACGCAATCAACTTATTTGTTTCACCGGCGTTTCCGGTAGTGGCAAAAGCTCCTTGGCGTTCGATACTCTCTATGCCGAAGGCCAACGTCGCTACCTAGAAAGCCTTTCAACCTACGCTCGTCAGTTCGTCGGCCAACTTCCAAAGCCCGACGTCGACTTTCTTTCGGGACTCAGCCCGTCGATCTCCATAAGTCAGAAATCGACTGGAAACAACCCTCGCTCCACCGTCGGTACGATCACCGAGTTGCACGACTTTCTAAGGGTTCTCTTCGCTCGCGTTGGAACCGGATTCTGCTCAGAATGCAATTCCGAGATTGCCTCACAAACCCGCGATCAAATGATCGAACGAATTCAGTCGATGGATTCCAAGACCCCCTATCTGTTCTTGGCTCCAATCGTTCGCGGACAAAAAGGGGAGCATCGCGATCTGTTCGACGACCTCCGTCGTCACGGGTTCAATCGCGCGCGCATTGATGGACAGGTCTACTTGCTCAGCGCTCCGCCGGATCTTGAACGCCAGATCAAGCACAATATCGAACTGGTTGTCGATCGCATCGCCATCGGCCAATCGTCGCGACAACGTATCGCGGAAGCGGTCGACAACGCGATGAAATTCGGTGAGGGAACGATGCTCCTTTCGCCTCTGATCGACACACCCAATGAAGAACCCTCCGCCTCGCCAACCAAAAAGGCCAGTCGAAAAAAAAAGGTTTCTGCTGCCACCAAACCCATTCCAGAGTCAGTCAGCGACTCCACGGTTACAAGTATTAGCAAAACGATGGACACGAGCGATCCGACCCAGGACATCGTTTTTTCTTCGACGTATGCATGTGCAAAATGCGGGGTATCGTATCCACCCCCAACACCCCAGTTGCTCAGTTTCAATTCCCCGCAGGGAGCCTGCAAGAACTGCGATGGTCTCGGCGAAACGTTTACCTTCACCGAAGAGCTCTTGGTCACGGATTCAAGCAAATCGCTCAAGAATGGCGCCATCGACTTGATCGGCAAGTCGACCGAAATGACCCGTTGGTTGCGTCGCTCGATTACCTACTTTGCCAATCACGTCGAGCATGTCAAAAAACTGGAACGTAATCATTTGCTCACTACCCCTTGGAAAAAACTTAAAGAAGAGGAAAAGAACTGGATACTGTTCGGCTTTCAAGGACTAAAAGTCCAGGCCAAAGGTCGGGCGTTGCATGGCCAAGCCTTCACCGGAATCGTCCCGGATCTACTAGCCACCTATCGCGCCTCCAAGAATCCATTGGTTGTAAAGCAATACGAAAAGTACATGCAGACCAGCGTCTGCAGCGATTGCAACGGCACTCGACTCAATCCACAAGCTCGCTCGGTGCGTCTCAAATCGCTTTCGCCCGTGTTCAAAACCAATCCATGGCTGGCTATCGGTGACTGCTCGCGATTGCCGCTCGATCAGTGCGCGGAGTTCTTCGGCAATCTCGATTTGACCGCCCTGCAAATCACCATCGGTGGCGAAGCCATCAAAGAGGTGCGTGCTCGATTGCAGTTTTTGCTCGACGTAGGACTTTCCTATCTTTCGCTGGAACGAACGGCACCTACGCTGTCTGGTGGCGAGTCTCAACGTATTCGATTGGCTAGCCAAATCGGTGCTGGCTTGGTCGGTGTTCTGTATGTTCTCGATGAGCCCTCGATCGGCTTGCACCCTCGCGACAACGATCGATTGCTTTCCTCTCTGGTGCGATTGCGAGATCTGGGCAATACGCTCATCGTGGTAGAACATGACGAAGATACGATGCGGGCTGCCGATACAATCGTCGACTTCGGACCTGGACCAGGCGTTCGCGGTGGCGAACTACTGACAGCTGGTTCGCTAGAGGACATCGCCGCCAATCCCAAGAGCATTACCGGCGGATTCCTAAATCGTTCGCGCCAGATTCACCGGCCAGCCGAACGACGCAAAGGGAATGGAAAGACGATCACGGTGCATGGTGCGCGACACAACAACCTTAAAAATATCGACGTGGAGATCCCTCTTGGATGCTTCGTGGCGGTTACGGGAGTCAGCGGCAGTGGAAAGAGTTCGCTTATCAGCGATATCCTTTCACCCGCGTTGCGGAATGCACTGCAACGAGCTGAGGATACGCCCGGCCCACACGATGCCATCGATGGTATTGAGCACCTGGACAAGATCATCGACATCGACCAAAGTCCGATCGGTCGCACACCCCGCAGCAACCCCGCAACCTACGTCAAGTTGTTCGATCACATTCGTGACTTGTTTGCCGAACTCCCGGAATCCAAGCGACGTGGCTTCACTCCGAGTACTTTCAGCTTCAATACCGAGCAAGGAAGATGTTCGGCATGCGACGGTCATGGCGCCAACCGTCTAGACATGGAGTTCTTGGCCGACCTTTGGGTGCCATGCGCAATCTGCGAGGGCAAACGCTACGGCCGTCCAACATTGCAAGTGGAGTTCAAAGGGAAGTCGATCGCAGATTGCTTAGATCTCGACGTTCAACAGGCTCTCGAACACTTCTCTGCCTTTCCAAAGATTTACGAAAAACTGCAAACGCTGCATGACGTTGGACTCGACTATTTGAAACTAGGCCAACCCTCACCAACCCTTTCCGGAGGCGAAGCACAGCGTATCAAACTTTCGCGTGAGTTAAGTCGACGCGCAACCGGCCGAACTCTCTATGTGTTAGACGAGCCGACAACCGGGCTCCATTTTTACGATATCGATTTGCTGTTGAGGGTGTTGCAGAGTCTAGTTGATCTTGGCAATACAGTGATCGTTATTGAGCACAACCTCGATCTCATTCAAGCAGCCGATTGGGTCATCGATATGGGCCCTGAGGGGGGCGCGGGTGGTGGCAAGGTCCTATGCCAAGGAACCCCAGAAGCGATCGCAAAGCAAAAGAAATCTTACACCGGGGTGGCACTGAAAAAGTATTTTGATACGCACAGCAGATCCGACTCGAAAGCCAAAGCGAAAACAGCAACAACCCCCGCCAAAGCAAGGAAGCCTTTTGAGAAAAGCCTTGCGTTGCAAGATATACAGGTCGTCGGTGCGCAGCAACACAATCTAAAGAACATCGATCTCACGCTTCCCCGCAATCAAATGACGGTCTTCTGCGGCCAGAGCGGGAGCGGTAAGACATCGATGGCGATGGATACAATTTATGCCGAAGGACAACGCCGATTCGTAGAGAGCCTTAGCCCCTACGTGCGGCAGTTCGTTGGTCAGATGCCCAAGCCCCTCGTGGAAAGGGTGGACGGTTTAAGTCCGTCGGTTGCGATCGAACAACGCAATCTCTCGCACACGCCGCGGAGCACTGTCGGAACCGTTACGGAGGTTTACGATTACTTTCGCGTTCTGTTCGCGAGATTGGGCCAGATGCATTGCACTCGCTGCGATCAGCCCGTGAGTACTCAGACCAGCGATCAAATCGTTGATCGATTGATGGCGCTAGGAACACAGGCCGGTGCGCGGGCTTTGCTGTTGGCCCCTGTCACTCCGCATGCCAATCAGACGCCCGAGCAGTTCTTTGCCGATCTGCAACAGGACGGCTTCGTTCGAATCCGTATCAACGGGCGCACGCACGAAATCAATCTACTGCCTTCGTTGCAAAAGAAGAGCCGTTACGAAATACAATTGGTCGTCGATCGAATCCGATTGGACGGCATGGATCGCAAGCGTTTGAGCGACAGCGTGGCTACCGCACTGACGATGGGCAACGGTGTGATCCAACTGGCTATCGTAGACGACGAACGTGCCGAGTCGCATTGGGAGACACATACGTTTTCGTTGCAGTTGGCTTGCTCTCCGTGCGGTTTGTCTTTCCAACCGTTGACGCCGCACAGTTTTTCGTTCAACACGGCGGTCGGATGGTGTCCGAGTTGCAGTGGCCTCGGTACCCAAACGGGGACCGATCCTGCCGCATCGGTCGACGAACATCGATCGCTTGAGCAGGGAGCCATGTTGCTGTGGCCAGACCTAGAAATCCCACTTGCACGCGGCATGCTTCGAGCGTTCAGTCGCGAGTCGGGTATTCCTCTGGATCGCCCCGTTTCGCATTTGCCCGTCGGGCAGCGTTCGGTTCTGTTTCATGGACTGCCTGATCGCGAAATCGTTGTATTTGATTCCGACATCGAACCGCCCAAATCGATCGACATGCAAACGGATCGAACGATCGCGATGATGTTTAATTATCGGGGTGTGTTCCCTGCATTGGAACTGGCATCGAACTCAAATATGGGGCTTCGCATGCGACTATCGCGATTTCTTGCAGAGGTTCCGTGCACCGCGTGTGGAGGCGCGCGCGTTCGAGCCGAGGCGGCGCATGCTCGCTTCCGTTCATTCACCATCGCGGATATCGGAAGAATGCCGATTGGTGAATTGTTGGCCGAGACGAAAACATGGGCTTTGGAACGACGGGAGAAGAAGATCGCAGGAGAACTTCATCGCGAGATCACTCAGCGTTTGCAGTTTTTGGAAGATGTTGGTTTGGAGTATCTCACGCTCGATCGAGCGGCCAATACACTTTCGGGTGGCGAGGCCCAGCGAATTCGTTTGGCAAGCCAACTCGGCAGTGGACTGTGCGGCGTTTTGTACGTGTTGGACGAACCGACCATCGGCTTGCATCCGCGAGACAATGATCGTCTCATTCGTGCCATGCACCGATTGCGAGATCTCGGCAATACGTTGCTCGTGGTCGAACACGATCGCGATGTGATTGCGAGCAGCGACCAACTTTGCGACTTTGGACCGGGTTCTGGACCGCTGGGTGGTACGGTCGTGGCGCAGGGCTCGCCCCAGCAAATTGTAAAGCAAAAGGGATCCATTACTGGCCCCTTTCTTAGCGGTGCCAAAGGGATTGAGGTGCCGAGTCAACGCCGCATTGCCGTTCCATCTGACATACCAGCGTCGTGCAACGACTGGTCGACGTTGGTGGATCCGCCGAAGGGGTGGTTAAGGATCAATGGTGCAAGGGCTAACACACTTCGCAACATCACCGTCAGTATTCCCCTGGGTTGCTTTACTGCGGTGACTGGCCCAAGCG
>JANLRK010000608.1:0-6749 GCA_031361585.1 Pirellula sp.
ACTATTGTCTAAAAACAATTCTCGACTAGCAATTCCTTCACTACTTCGTTCAATTGCAAGTCGCATGATTGATGCCTCGTTACCATTGGGGAATCCGACGCAGGTAATCAAGTTATTGCGAATTAGTGGAGTATGCGGGTGAAGAAACAACTTCGAAAATTCACCATACCGCCACAAGAGTTTTCCATTGTCAACATCGACGCCCACAAGAGTCTTTTCGAGCAAGGTGACAAACTGCGTTTGGCCAGCAAGCTCTGCGACGACGCCGTTTGAATACGCCGTTCCACCTGCTTCGGGAACCGCACACTTCCAAAGAACTTGGCCAGTCTTCTTGTCGAGCGCGACAATGGACGCATTGGGGCCGCCTGGCGTACAAATCAATGCATCCTCGTGAACCACGGGACAATCTGAGAAGCCAAATACTCCAGACTTTCCTTTAAAATCGGTTGGATAACTTTTTCCCCATAGCAATTCGCCATCTGTACAACGCAAGCAAACAAGTACCCCGTCGAGACTCACGGCGTAAAGCCTCTCACCATCCACAGCGGGTGGGCGCTGCGTTAGCCATCGCATAGATGGGTTTTGAAGCGGGAAAGCGCCAAGCTCCGTAGTCCATAGAAGCTTTCCTGTTTGCTCGTCGAGCGCCCGAACGTACTCTGTTGAATTGTACTGGCTGAGCGCAAAAATGCGTCCACCGGCGACGGAAACAGGTGAAATACCTTGGCCCAATCCACTGACACGCCATGATAGCGGTGGACCCACCGCAGGCCATTCTTGGAGCAATCCTTGCTCAGTGGAAATATTGTCGCGATTTGGCCCTCGCCATTGTGACCACAACCCTTGAGTCGTAGCTAAAGGTTCAACCGCTTTTTGGACAGCCTTTTCCTCTCGAATTGCAAACAATGTATCCCGATTGGCAACGTAAAGAGTTCCATTGGCGAAGATGGGCGAGGTCATTATCTCGCTCTGCATATTCACTTTTGCAATGGGCTGATTGGCCTTCGCAGCTAGCCGAAAAATCGACACGATGCCGTTATCGTCGGCGATATAGACGAAGTTGTCGACGATCAATGGCGATGCAAAAATGGCTGATTCTACGTCGTAGTCCCAATGTCGCTTGCCGGTCTTGGCATCCATGCAATGTAAGAGGCCACTGAAGTCTGCCATCAAGAGCAGGCCGTCCTTAATAACCACGTTGCTATAGGTCCGATAAATCCCCTCCCCAAACTGGATTTCGCCATTTCCGTTGACATCTGACGTCACACATTCCCAAACAAGCCCAGAACTTGGATTGGGAATCACTCGATCACCTTTGGTAGTGTCTGCGATTTGTATCCTGGCGTCAGGAAGACGCCGACCAGAGCCATCGACGGCCAGTTCACTGCTAATGTCTCCGACTTTAGACGGATCGATACACACCAATCGGCCAGGGCCCTCGCCATGCTGTTCGTTCTGACCATTTGCAATGTATACACGGCCTTGATAAAAAACGGGCGTCGCTACGAAGTGATTTCTAGTACCGCCATTTAATTTCAATATGGCCGTTTTCAGATTAATGTCGAACTTCCAGATCAGAGCGCCGGTCATGGCATCAAAGGACCGTAGCCAACCGTCGCCTTGCGGCGTAATCACTTGAACTCGTCCGCCTGCATCGATAATGAGCGGGCTCGACCACTGTCCATCGAAAATGTTTTCTCTCGGAGAATTGTCTTGCCATAACACTTTCCCAGAATGTTTGTCGAAGCAAATCAAACTGGGTGCTTCGGGTGCCGGAACCTTCTTTTGAGAAAAGTCAAAGCCGTTGCCGGTGATCACGAATATTCGATCTTGATAAGACGAAATAGAACTGGAGTGATTCCACATCATGGCAGCGCGAATCGGAAAAACACCGAATTGATTCATCATGTCTACTTTCCAAACTTCTCGCGGCTGTTTTTCGCCACGCTTGAGCGGCCCCAAATCGAGACAAACCGTCTCGGAGCGATTCGTAGTAAACCACATCAAATCGCCTTCAATGAGTGGTGAGCATGCCAAGGGCGAGGATGGCCAGTCGTGTATGTGCGCATAGGAGAAACCAGGCGGTAGACTTGGCAACCGTGGAGAATCGTAGTTGAAAAGCGAGTTCCCATGTCGCTCGTCAAAACCTGCCAATACGCTTGCATCCTTACCCCTGTCATAGTTGCCACTCAACTGATTGTAATTGTTGGTCCCAATCCAAATCTGACCATCGGCAACGACAGGGTCACCGAACGCTAGTGAACCTAGTTTGGCCCTCCAGACGATATTGCGTGAGCCCTCCCACTTACCCGTCTTGCTATCGAATGTGCCGATATCCCAATCCGTTGGCGGGTTCAATTCCAGACTAACCGCATTGTGCGTAACGTCGCGTCCGTACATCGGCCAATCGTCCGCAGCAGCAAAGTCCACAATAGTCGCACATATCGAAGCGACGATTATTACCACAAGTCGGACTCGAACGATTCTGTTACGTTTCATAATAGGATTCCAGATTTTTTGTTTTTCAACATCGACTGGGATAAGGAAAGCTTTTACGTTAAGTCGGTGCTGACCGAACTTTCGACTATTTTCGATTACTTGTGGATTCGAGAAGCGTTTTACCAGTCATCTCAATACAGTTATGAATCGACCAAAAGCTAATCTGCGGGCAACGGTTCGTATCGTGGTGTCTCAGCCAATGGAGTGCCATTCCAGAGTCTCACCGAACCATCCCCGCCAGCCGTTGCCAAGCGAGTACCGTCAGGACTGAAGGCGACGCCAAAGATGGCCCCTTCTTTGGCGGCAATTGTTAATAACTCATCTCCCGTAGTAGTATCCCAAATCATGAACTCCCCTGGTGGCGGACTATTGCTGCCACCTGTCTTCCTGTAAAGTCCTACACCACCAACCGATGCGAGTCTATTGCCAGACGCATTGAAGCCTAAAGACCAAACGCAGCCAGAGTGTCCACGTAAGTCATAAACGGTCTCCCAAGTCGCCGTATTCCAAACTCGAATCCTTCCTAAGTTCGCTCCGGCGTCTTCGAAAATCCCCATGGCGGCCGCAAGCAATGTGCCTTGAGGATTGAAAGACAAGCACCAAATGTCGAGATGTAGTTTCTCTTCATAAACGATTCGACCTGATTCAATTTCTCTCACGGCAATTGTCCCGCGACTCTCATAGGCTTGCATATAGTACCCTGAGCCAGCTGCAAGAAGTTTTGCATCCGGACTAAAGGCAACGCTTGATGCCCATTCTGGAATCTTGAATGACCGGAATAGTTTTCCAGTCTTCATGTCGTGGACTGTAACCGACACTGCGCCCGACGCAATCGCAACGAGTGAATCATCACCGCTTATGGCATAACCGAATGGCCCACCGCCACCCTTAAAAAAAGGGCTTCCTGCATTGAGAAACTCTGTGACAACTTTATTTGTTTGCACATCGCTCAATTTGTTCGGCGGCGCGCCGGCAATCAGGTTGCCCTTAGACGCCATTGCAATTCGACAATTAGCACCCACTGCCAGAGTTGAAAGTTTTTGTCCAGTGGACACGTTCCAGACAATTGCATCCGTATCAACTACGGCAGCAAGTAGCGTCCCACCGTCCCCAAACATAACGCAGTTCGCCCAAGGTCCCCACCGACCGATAGCTTGGTTTGGTCGGTAGTTCGAATGCGTCGGATGAAACACGCGTTCTTCGCTTCCAGGTAACGCCCAAATCATCAAAAGTCGGTTTTCCGTTCCCGCAAAAATGTGTGATGCGTCAGAGCTAATTGCGACAGAACATACGCCATCGGGTGCATGAAGAATGCACATAGGAAAACCAGCCTCAGTAGTCCATACTCTCACAAGTTGATCTGATCCCGCTGCAGCGACCAGCGCACCATCGCGGCTGATTGCAACTTGAGTAACTATGCCAGCGAAATCAAATGATGCAATCGGTATTTCCGTTTTTGAGTTCATGATTCGAACCGTGCTACTTACTTTTTCGTTGGTATAGGTCGTCTTACCTTCAACGCTGCGACTTCTATCGACGGAATAGGCGGAACAAGTCGTTTGTCCCTTTCCCGCAGGACACAATCTCGATTTAGTTTCACCGCCGAAAGAAATCCAAAATTGGATGTGTTCATCTGTCCCCTCTTGGAGAACTGAGGCACTTAATTGCGTGACTTCCGCACCGGTGTTGATATCCCAAACTTTCACGATGTCATCCGCACTTCTCGAAACTATTTGTTGACTGTCAAGGCTAAAAGCCACTTCGTTTACAAGATCGGAATGCCCAGCAAAGGTGCGGTGTTCCTTGCTGGTTGTCGCGTTCCAGATCTTAATCGTACGGTCTGTGCTACCTGAGGCAATCCATTTGCCGTCAGGGCTACTGGCAACCGCGATCACTGGGCCAGTGTGACCCAGCAGCCGAGATTCCTCACCGTGATATTTTCGCCACAGGTGATGCCACTCGAAGTCGCGAAGATCTTCTTGTGCCTCAGATTCCGGAATCACGCTCCTTAACAGCTGAACGATGCGTGCCGGTTGATCATTCTGCATTGCAACTTGAATTAGCGCCATGCGTGACGCGTAAAGGTGGCGGTGAGCCAAAGCCCTCTCTGAACTGACTTGCTCTGATGCTTCAGAAAGTTGCTGATTGCGACTTTCAAGTGTTGCTTTGGCTTCACCAAGCTGTTGATTACCGGTCAGAACCTGTACATACGCACTATTGAGCTTTGAGTTGTAATAGAGCCCGATACCAACTCCCACCAATGCGAGCAACGCAATCGCACTCGAAACGATTAGAGCAGTTGGAGTTGGATGGCGCTTTACCCATTTGACGGTGCGCTCCAAAGCGCGGGCGGGACGTGCGATGATCGGTTCGCCGATCAGAAATCGTTGCAAGTCGTCGGCAAGCAGCTGAGCTGTGCCGTAGCGACGATTCGGTTCCTTTTCGAGGCACTTCAGACAAATCGTTTCCAAGTCGCGTGGAATGGCGGCGTTAAGCGTGCGCGGTGATGCGGCTTCGGCATGGATTACCTGTTCGATGGTCTTCAGCACCGAGTCGGCTCGGAACGGCGCGCGGCCAGTAAGACACTCATATAGCACGGCGCCCAATGAATACACGTCGCTGCCTGGTCCGATCAAGCTGCGATTGGCTTGCGCTTGCTCGGGTGGCATGTAGCTTGGTGTCCCCACGATCTGGCCTGTGCGTGTAAGGTCATTGCTACCTTCGACACACATCGCCAAGCCGAAGTCCGTGATGCGGACCTGATCGTGGCTGTCGATTAAAATGTTCGATGGCTTTAGATCGCGATGCAGTATCCCTCGTTCGTGCGCGTAGTGGATCGCTTCGGCCATTTGACGTACATAGGTTGCAGCCTGCTTCGCCGACAACAGGTTCTCTCGCAGAATCTTCGATAGATCGCGGCCCTCGACGTAGTCCATTGAAAAGTAATGCCAGCCTTCGTGCTGACCCACCTCGTGAATAGATACGATGTTCGAGTGTTGGAGACCGGCAGCGGCTTGTGCCTCGACTTGAAATCTCTGTACATCTTGCTCGCTGGCCAATCTGCCTGAAACAATCATCTTCACAGCCACGATGCGCCCTAGCGTGGTTTGTCGAGCCTTGTACACGACTCCCATCCCGCCCCGAGCGATTTCCTCCAGCAGTTCATAGTTTCCGACGTAACTGAGCTGTTGCCCCGGCCCCACGGCCTCAGCCAGTGCGTCGCCAAAACCTCGAATCGGTGCTGCTATCTGATTCATACGGTCGTGCTGACCGAAGAACTGCCGCAGTTCGTCCGCAAATTCAGGATATCGCTTGAGAATCTCGCCGCGATTGGGTACGGAGCCAGTCTCGCAGGCGCGGATATAATCGGCGATGACTGCTTCCAACCGCTGGTCGCGTTCTTCGCTATTGTCAGGTTGTGGTGCATTGTTTTCGGACATTGATGACCCTTAGTCTCCTAACAGAGTATGCAGTGTTCTTAGACCTCGGAACAACAGGCCGGCCACTGCCGCCTCACTTCGGTCTATTTCTGCTGCCACCTCGGCCAGCTTCTGTCCTTGCAAATGATGAAGCACGATGACTTCGCGCTGAGCTTCCGGCAATTCGGTTAGAGCTTGTGAGAGTCGCAGTAAATCTTCTTGCTTCACCGCTTTTTGGCTCGGTGACGTCTGCAGTGAGACTAGCCAGCCTTCGGTACGAGAAAACGATGCGTCGATCCCTTCGTCGATCGTACACTCGCGCCGGACATCGCGTTTGCCACGTTGCTGGTCTCGCAATGCGTCGGCTAACTTGTGTTTCAAAATCTCTCGAAGCCACGCCGCTAGTTCGGCCTCTGTGTTACCTCGAAACTCATCGCGTTTGAGAAATGCATTCAGCAGGGTTTGTTGAACAATGTCCGAAGTATCAAGTCGCGAGGAATGACGTCGAGTCAGATGAGCGTGAGCCAATAAGATCGGGTACGGCCGATGTCGCTCTAGCCACTGTTCCTGATCCAATAGTGGCTGGTTCATGTTGGGTTCGCACTGAGAGAACGGGCTAAACGCAAGTTTCATCATAGCAATCTCGGTAAAGACCTGCGTTAAATTTGTCCCATGGTGAACGGGCGGTCGGCCATCGATCACCGGGGTAGCACTAATTGGTTTACGGATTCCGACGATGGTTGTTGAATTAGTTGGCAACTATTTGGCCGCCAGCTTATGAATAAATTTCAAAACTTCCTGACTGTCGTTTACAGGTGAGACGTCCGTTTGCCG